>JAITGN010000102.1 GCA_031280565.1 Accumulibacter sp.
GAGATGCGTTTTTCCACCATGGGGCTTCTGGGTGAAACGGTGGTGGCCATTGCCCATACCGAAACCGAAGACGAAATTCATGTCATTTCCATGCGAAAGGCCGAACGCCATGAACAAGAAAACTACTTTGTCCGCCTCGGATGATCTGGATGAAGCGCCGCCCTGGACGGCGGAGGACTTTGCCCGCGCCACGCGCCGCGCCGGACTGCAACCCGTGGGGAAAAAGCTGAAAATCAACATCACGCTGGATCCCGACATCGTGGCCTGGTACAAGGCGAAGGCGGGCGGGCGCGGGTATCAGACCCTTATCAACACGGCCTTGCGTGAAGTGATGCGCGGCCAGCAGTTGTCCGACATCGTGCGCGAAACGATCCGCGAGGAATTGCACGTGGCGTGAGATCGCGCCGGGTCATGCTGGGGCAAACTCGTCGCGTCGCGTACAAACGACATTGAAGCGATAATGTGATTGATGAAAAGACTTTGGCATTGACGCGATACGCCCATGCCATCCGCATTCCTCCAGCAGTTGCAACAAATCCTGCTGTGCATACCAACGGCCTATGGCAGTCGTATGGTCATCCAGATCCAGTCGCGCTCCCTCCCGCCTCGCCAAAAAATCAGCCGCCTTGTCTTTGTCCGGCACAGCGCCGATGAACAAGGCGCGTATTCCGGAAAACCGGTCACAGAGCAAGCGAAGTATGGCGGCGACATCTGGCCTGGAGAAATAGGCAAAAGCGGCGTACCACAAGGCTTTGGTAAAACGCGCCGGCGCCTCTTCGGTCTCGCAGAACGCCTTGAACTCACGGCAATGGAAGGTATGCGTGGGCCGGCGCACAAAATTCTTCTCCGCGATTTCAATCAGGCAGGGCGACAAATCGACGCCAAGATAGGACTTGACTTCATCAAAGAAATTTTTTCCCAGGGCGCCATTGCCGCAACAGACATCCAGCAACGCATCGCCATGTTTGAAATCCAGCCCCTCCCGGATCATGGCCAGTTGTTCCCCGGAAATGGGTTTCCCGTTCTCCGTATGCCGTACCTGTCCCCAAAAGTCATCCGGGACGCAGGTTTTTGGGCGCTCAAGATAGTCATAAAGCATCTGGTTCATATAAGTCTCACTCCGGTTTGAATGCGCTTGAAGATCGGGCGCAAGCTGTTTAGCCAATGCCCGCCGTATCGCCACTTTCTCCATGATTTCCTCAACACCGAATCTGACTTTCGGTGGAATACGGGATGCCGGATAAAATGCCTCGACAAGAGCCAGCGCGCTTTCCGCATTTTCAATGCCCGCTTCGTCCGCCAGCGCTTCAATGTCCGAGATGTCATGAGACCCCTCGATACCTTCCGGTCGCATCGCCATACACTTCATGGCGAACAGATATTCCGGCGCGGGCGTGTATATCCGCAATCCGCCGGAATCCGGATTATCAAAATTTTTCATGAGAAGCATCTTCTCATTCGCCGACGTAAAACCTTTTACACCGTCATTCAGCCAATCTTCCGGCCAGCCTTCTTCAGTGGCGACATCTGCCGCGGCTTTTCGGAGAAATTCTGGCTCTCCACGCGCAATGGCGTCCACATCTCGCGTCGCGTGGCGAATATCGAAGGCGATTGCCAGCGCGGCGCCACCATAGACTGAAATATCAACGACGATGCCTGCCTTCTTCGCCAGGATGTCGATCTTTTGCAATCCGCGCAGAATATCTTCTTTTTTTAGCAACACCGTGACGGCTCTTTCTTGTTCAAGCGGCTTTGCGAGGCCGATACAGCGGATCGGCGCCGACGAAAATCATCCTGCGCCGAAAAGCCGCCGGACTTTCCATCAGCAAGGTCGCTTTCAATGACTCAAGCCCTGCCGGAAAAAAAGGGCGCTTCAAGAAGCGCGGCGGGGTCAACACCCAATCCGGAATGTCAAGCCGATAACGCAGCGCCAGGTGCTCGGCGACTGCCGCGAGATACGCATTCAGGCGATCATTGTCGCTCAGCGGAGGTTCCTCGGCCAGCATGGCGGCGCGCTCGCGCTGATCCCGCTCGACATAGAATTCGTCAAGGAATTCACGCAAAAAACTATCCGCATGGCCATGAACGCGCTCCCACATGGCCACCGATTTGAGTGAACGAGGCCGCCCCTTGCTTGCCTCAAGGACATTCGCGGTTCCAATCATCTTGCTATCCATGAATCCTGCCCTTCCAGCAGCACATCGTCAGGCGTAAAACCGATGCCGTCCCGGATCACGCATGAACAGATCCGCGATGACTTCGCTCGTGCCGCCGCATCCGATGATGACCAGCTTTTTGCGGGGGGCATATTCATTCCATTACTCATATGTTCTTGAAATTCGTTCGCAAATCCTGTCCACATCCTCCCGCGCGAGTCCCGGAAAAATCGGCAGGCACAACACCCGATCCGCCGTTTCACAGGCGACCGGCAGATTCTCGCGCCGCGCCGAATGCAGGCCGCGATACATCGGGAATTCGGTTATCAGCGGATAAAAGTAGCGCCGGGGATGAATGTTTTCGTCTTTCAGGCGCCGATACAGTTCGTCGCGCTTCACTGCGGGGGGGGGGGACTGCGATTTGACGAAAACGGGACAGTAGGCGTAATTCCATTGCACGCCTTCGGGGATGCGCGTCATTTCCAGCATATCCGCATCGTTCAGGTTTTCCGCGTAGCGCCGGAAAATCGCCGCGCGCGCGGCGAGCGCCTCGTCGATGTGTTTCAATTGCAGCAGTCCAAGGGCGGACGAAAATTCGTTCATCTTGCCGTTGATGCCAGGCGCGACCACGGTTGTTTCATCGGCAAAGCCGAAGTTTTTCAGGTAATCGACGCGCTGCTTGGTTTTTGCGTCCGGGCAGACGATGGCGCCGCCCTCGAAGGTATTGAACACCTTGGTCGCATGGAAACTCAGAACCGAGAGATCGCCGTGACGAAGAATGCTGCCGCCTTCGTCACGCACACCGAAGGCATGCGCGGCGTCGTAGATGACTTTCAGACCCCAGGTGTCGGCGATGCGCCCGATGGCTTCCGTATCACACGGTATGCCGTAGCAGTGTACGGGCAGGATGGCGCTGGTGGCGGGCGTAATGGCTTCGGCAATGCGTTCCGGGTCGAGATTGCGGGTATGGGGATCGATGTCGACGAAGACGGGTTTCAGCCCGTTCCAGAGCAGCGAGTGTGCGGTGGCGGCGAAGGAATAGGGCGTGGTGATGACTTCGCCCGTGATGCGCAAGGCTTGCAGGGCGGTAATCAGCGCCAGCGTGCCATTGGCGAACAGACAAAGGTGTTTGACACCTAGATAATTCGCAAGTTCCTTTTCCAGTTGATTATGAAAACATCCATTATTCGTAAGCCGTTTACTTGACCAGATGTGTTCGAGATAAGGAACGAACTCCTCTAATGGGGGAAGAAAAGGCTCTGTAACATGGATGGGTGAAAATGCCATAATAATACTCTGTTTTTGGTTTGTTTCACACTCCATCGCATCATATACCACTTCTAGTTGAGCTTCGATGAATATGGATGACTTTACCAATATTCCGCCACGAATAATATTCTGCTGCCACACTGTTGCCGTCATGCTATAGTTCTAAATTCAGGGATGGATATCAAGGACAGGGTGAGATATGGAAGAAAGCTCCCGCTTTATTCGGCTGAACCTCGGCTGTGGCGACCGGATACTGCCCGGTTTCATCAATATCGATACGCTTCCCGGCGTGGATATGCAACTTGATGTAAGGCAGGGCTTGCCTTTCCCCGACGCGAGTTGCGATACGGTTTTCAGCGAACATTTCATTGAGCATCTGGACAGGCGCGAAGGTTTGCGTCTTCTGCGCGAAATACGCCGTGTTCTGAAAACGGGGGGAATCCTTCGTATTGCCACACCCGATCTTGAACAGGCAGTCGACGACTACCAGCGAAACTTTACCCATGAAGATTTTGCGCGTTTTGGTATTTCCTGGGCCAGAACGCGTTGCGAGAAGCTGAATATCGGTATGCGCGAGTGGGGGCATAAATGGATCTACGACCAGGAAGAATTGCAACGCGTCGCGGAAATTGCCGGGCTGAAATTTGCTGAGCGTTGCCGGATCGGAGAAAGTCGTCACGAGAGACTCCAACAACTTGAGCACCGCGCGGGATCGCGCCTGATTCTCGAATTTTCGAAACCCGACCGGCGGCTTGCTGCCGATGCTGCTCCACTCGTCAGTATTCTGATTCTTTCTTACAAACCCCGGTATTTCGAAAAAGCGCTAAAAAGCGCTCTTGACCAGACATGGAAAAATATCGAAATCATCGTCAGCGACGACTGCCCGGACGACGGCATTGAAAAAATCGTCAAAAAATTCAGCAGCGATCCGCGGATTCGCTATCTCCGCAACCCTTTGCCCAGCGGAGGATACGACAACGGTATCCATTGTTTCGAAATTTCCAGCGGGGAATTCATCAAGTTCTTGAACGACGATGACATTCTGATGCCGGATTGCGTTGAGCGCTTGCTGGACGGATTCAGAAAATATCCGGATATTACGCTAGCATTTTCAAAACGAACCCTCATCGACGCGAATGACCGCATTCTTCCAGACCAGGCTTACACAGCTCCGTTATCTCACGAGGATTGCGTTCTCAATGGGCTTGGGCTTTCCGCCGGCCTTTCCGTGACTGCCTCGAATTTTATCGGTGAGCCGAGTACTGTTCTGTTCAGAAAGTCCGGTCTTGCGTCGAACAAACCTGATTTCATGTCGCTTGCCGGGCATGATCGAATTTATGTGCTTAATGATCATGCGATGTGGCATACCTTGCTTTCCGCTGGCAATGCGGCTTATGTGGCGGCTCCGCTTTCCTGTTTCAGAATACACGCTGAACAGCGCCAGAAAGATGCCGAAGTGCCGGAGCTGGCGCGGGCTTCATGGGTTAAATTACAGGAAGGGTTGTACCGGCTTGGTTTAATTGGCCCGGAGCCGGAAATTGTTGCGTCCAGAATACTCCCTTTGGGAAATCATCCTTTTTTCATGAAAGCGGAAATAGAAAAACTGACGGCGCTGGTTAAATGCAAAGATTGTGACTGGCCTGTCTATGATCGCCTGGGAGACTGTGCCAAAAAAATGGGCGATGTGACGCTTGCGATATCTTGGTACAGGCGCGCCATGGAAAAAGCACCCGCCCCTCTCCGTGAAAACCTCAAACTGGTAAAACTGTTGATGGAATCGGACTGTTTTGCCGAAGCGGTTGAGATACTGGAACGTTATCTCGACCGTTTCCCGGACGACAAAAAGGCGCGGGAATGGTTCTTGACGGCTTGTGAGGCGCGGGCCACCCTGCAAAATCATGAAAGGACTTGTCCAGCGGCGTCGTTGCTGGAGTACTCAAGCTGGCTGGAGCGCCGTTCGGAAGGATCGCTGTTAGAGACGCTTCACCTTGAGCGGATCGAACGCCTCTGGAAGACGCGGCCCTTGTTCGAGATTGCGCTGATTCTCAAGCCCGGCCAGGAAGCCCTGCTTGCCGACACCATCGACAGTCTGGCGGGACAGGGGTACGACGGCTGGCGGCTTGCCATTTTCGCGCAAAGCGCTTCGCCCGAGCCGGAATTCACGGCGGACAGCGAGCCGGTTCGCTGGATTGTGTGTTCTTCCGAAGATGTTGTTGACGACATTAACGCCTGCCTGGCCGCTTCGTCCGCCCACTGGTTCGGTTTCTTCGACTGCGGGACGCGGTTTTCGGAAGACGCCTTTCTGATGCTGGGCGACTACATCGCGATTTGTCCGCAATGGCGCGTGATCTATACCGATGATGATTTCGTCGCGCCCAACGGCGGCCTCCATTCGCCGCGCTTCAAACCCGATCTCAACCTGGAGTTCCTGCGCTCGACCGATTATGTCGGCGGATTCTTTATCGAAAAACAGGCCCTGATTGAGGCGGGCGGGTTTTCCATGGCCGCGGGCGCGGAACGCTACGACCTCTTGCTTCGCGCTATCGACGCATTGGGTGAAACCTCGGTCGGCCATATTCCGGAAATTCCCGTTCACCTTCCCGACCGGCTGCCGCCGTGCGCGGAAAATGAGGGCGCGACGAGCGCCTTGCGCCGGCATTTCGACCGCCGTAAAACGCCCGTATCCCTTCTTCCCGGCCTGCTCGCGGGCGAAACGCGCCGCGTCGTTTACCTCCACGAAGAAAAGCCGAAAGTCTCGATCATCGTTCCGACGCGCAACCGGCTCGACCTGCTTGGCCCCTGCGTCGAGAGCCTTGTCAAAAA
>JAITGN010000111.1 GCA_031280565.1 Accumulibacter sp.
TTCCCCTCTTTTTGAAAGAATGCGAATTCCGATTCAATTACGGCACACCAACACGGCAATTACATCTTTTACGCTCTTGGTGTGACATTTAAACCCCTAATCTAGTACAGCCCCAAAAAGAATATAAATATCTTGTTGGCGAAATTTTATTTTTTAGCGCTCCAGTGATTGTTTTGTCGGCCCTGCTTCTGTTCATGGTGAAACTTGTGCTCAAACATCTTTCGCCTAGATCCAATGCGGGATGGCGCATCGTTTTCTCTATGACAACGGGGTCATATTTGGCTAATTTTACCTTGCCATTGATGATTGAAGGAGATATAGATCCTTGGGCTCATGTTGTTTTTATTATGTTTCTTCCTTTTACGGCATTTTGCGCAATTTTTTTTGATATTTTTGGAGCGATCTGCGTCAAATGGTTTCAGGCAAGAAAAACGGGGCAGAGCAATAGTTGATGTTATAAACAATTCAAGCATTTAGTTTAAAGAAACGTTCGTTGTAAACGTGTCGAAGCATGAACGGAATTTAAAAACCGCTTAAGGACGTTATTTCTGCCTCAAGAGAGTTGAGTTTCTTTGTGATTTCCCTGTCGATACTCTGCATTTCTAATGCCTTCCAGAGTCCGTCATAAAAGGACTGTGATCTTTAATTGCGCCAGTGCTTCCGTGGGAATTAGATGTCGTTTGACCGCCAAGGCGACGAACAGTAATAACGGAGCGACGATGAGTGCGGCGAGAACCATCACAGTCGAAGGCATGGTCATTTCTGGAAACGTGTACTACATCCACAGCGATCATCTGGAGATGCCACGGGAGATCACGAATGAGCGGAATTTTTTATCATTGTCGATCTTGCTGTTTTAAGCATATAAATCCGTTTGTGCTGAGTTTGTCGAACCACATGAACGGACACTCTAACAGCCTTCTCAATCCTTGCCCTTCGACAGGCTACTTTCGACAAGCTCAGGACAGAGCAGGGCAAACGGATTGGAAAAGGGGGGGGACGGCGGCGTATGTTCTTCGACAAGCAACGACGCATACCTTCGTTCATACTGAACTTGTCGAAACATGAACAGACGCTTAATGGCCATGCGCATAAACTTACTCCAGGAGGGGATATCTTCCTCAAAAATCCATCATGTCCGCGAAAGCGAGCGCTTGCAATTGCATCGTATTGAATTGTTGCGCCGTCAAATCGAGCATTTTTGCCTGGCTGGCAATCGCGTTGCCGTTGTCGCCTTCGCTGGCTTTGACCAGATTGAGGAAAGGACTATAGATTCCTTCGTTTCCGAGCAGCGCGTCGTTGATAGACATTGGAAGCGACATGCTTTCGAGAGCGACATCCATATCGACGCCGAAGAATGCATCAAGAAGAGAGAATGCGCCCGTGATGAACAGATTGTCATATTCCTGGGGGTTGATCAGCTCGTGTGCAAGGAGTTCCATCAGGCGCGCGCGCGTGAGCGCCGTGTGCATCAGCGCCATGGCCATCGGATCTTTGCTTGCCGTGGCGAGAAGCAGCGAGAGCCATTTGTTCAGCTTTTCGTAGCCCAGAATCGTCACGGCGTGGCGGAAGGACTGTATCTCGCAGGAGAGGCAGAAACCGGAAGAATTGATATAGCGCAGCAATTTGTAGGAAATGGCGACATCCTGTTTTAACGCTTCTTCGATTTCCCCGATATCGGCGTTTCCGCGCACCAAATTCAGTACGTGGAGAATGTTTGCCTGCGCTGGATTCAGCGCCTTTGCCCTTTTTGCTTTATCCGGATGTTTGAAGAACCAGCTCGATGCCGCGTTGAGTCCGGCGCTCATGTATGCCTGGAAACTGGCGTGATCGGGGACGTTGAATGCTACGCCGAGTCCGTGGGGGAGCATCTGCGCGGCGAGTTTTTTGATCTGTTCCGGCGTGTAACGCTTCGCGTCGAAGTTGATGAAACGGAAACGGATTCCCGTTGAAAGGACTTCCGGCGCGTTTTCGTCGTAAATGAGGGCGAGGGAAATCGGCAGCGACAGAAGTTTCTCGACGAGCGGAGCGTTCTGCGGGCCGAGCAGGGCAGATGACGGGATTTCGATGACCGTATTTTCCGGAATCGGCCAGTCGAAAAGGCGGGTATCGAAGGAAATCGCGCCGAAATCGAGGAAAGTCATTCTTTTTCCATAGAGCCAGTTTCCAAGCAAGGGAAGCAGGGTGTTGACGGCGCGATCCGGCGTCAATGCGTTCTCGGAATAGAATGAAAAGCGGATCGCCATGATTTTGCTCTGATGGTTGAGCAACGGCTGATGAGAAAAATAAATATTGGGCATGATATCGCTATGGAATTGTTTGAACCGTTGTGGATAAATATTGAGTTTTCAATATAACCGATGAACAAGGGGGTTTTTTGTGAGAAACATCACACTGAAAAATCATCACGCGGTTCCGCGCGGCATCCGCGCGCGCCGGCGGGCATCGGCTGTGAAAAGGGCGCGACATTGTTCGTGAGCACGAAGCGTCCATCTCAATCTCCTGTGATATATACCGATGGCCGGAGAGGCGGAAGCAACTCGAATTTGTTCTTCTGAAATTTTATGATTCCTTCATCCCTTAGTCTGGACAGCTCAGCCGACAAAGCACTGCGTTCCACGGAAAGAAAATCTGCGAGCTGCTGACGGTCAAATGGAATCTCGATTTTTTTCCGGCCGCGCTGTTTTGCTTGTCCGGACAGATAAGACAGCGCTTTTTCGCGGATGGTTCGCTTGGTTATATGCTCCAGTTTGTCCACGAGCGACATATTCTTTTGCCCTAATACACGGAGCATATTTTTTATCAACTGGCTGTGAAATTTGCAGGCCGAGGGGCAGGTTGTGACAATCCGTCCGTAATCGATGAACAAAATGGCGGAATTCTCCGCCGCGATGACGTTGACCGGCGAGCGCTCCGCTTCCGCGCAAACGATCGCTTCGCCGAACAAAGCGCCTTCACTTATTTCCGCGATGATATTGCAGTTTCCGAAGAAGTCTTCCTTGACTATATGGACGCTTCCAGACAATACGATCCCTACGGCCGAGAGTCTGCCACCCTCGGCCAGCAAGGTTTCTCCTTTGGAATAATTTCTCCGCCTGCCCGACAGACAGGAGAGGAGCGATTCCAGATCGCCCTCTGAAATGTCCGTGAACAAAGGGCATTTTTTCAGCGTCAAACAGGTTTCGAAATAACTGTCCATTCGTTGGATTTCCAACCGATTCGCTATCGCTATTTCCATAATATTACGCCATGAAATCAAGGTTCCGACTCCAATGATCCGTAAAACAATCAAGATTGAAGAAAAAAAGTGCGACGGTTGCGGACTGTGTGTGAAGGTTTGCCATGAGGGCGCAATCGATATTGTTGACGGCAAGGCGAAATTGATTCGCGAGGACTACTGTGACGGACTGGGGGATTGCCTGCCAGTTTGCCCGTTAGAAGCGATAAGTTTCGAGGAGCGGGAAGCGGAAACCGATGGCGAAGAGATGATCGCTGTCGACAAGGCATGCAGTGAAGGCATTTGCCCCGGAAGCATGGAGCGGGTAATCAAGCGCGAGGAAATACCTGTCGTTGCGTACTCATCCGAGAGCGAACTCCGTCAGTGGCCTGTGCAGATCAAGCTTGCGCCGGTCCACGCGTTGTATTTCGATGGAGCGCATCTATTGGTCGCCGCCGATTGCGCTGCCTATGCCCGCGCCGGTTTCCACGGTGAATACATGCGCGGGAAAGTCACGATCATCGGCTGTCCAAAACTTGACGACGTGGATTACTCCGAAAAGCTGACGGAGATTATCCGGAAAAACGAAATCAAATCGGTAATGGTTGCGCGTATGGAAGTGCCATGCTGCGGCGGCATAGAGCAGGCGGTCATTCGCGCGCTTAAAAACTCCGGCAAATTCATTCCATGGCAGGCCGTGACTTTTTCGACTGACGGAAATGTCTTGCCGTGGTGAGCCTTAACCCATACCGCCGTGTAACGGCAGAAAGAGGTGCCGAAATGGAAAAAATGTTTTGTTTTCAATGCGAACAGACGGTGACGCCCTGCTCGAATGCTGGCGTGTGTGGCAAGAAGCCTGATGTTGCCGCGCTCCAGGACGAACTCACAGGCGCGTTGATTGCTCTCGCGAGGGCAGTCGATGGCAACGCGCCTGCCGCGAGCACAAATTCTATTATCATTCAAGGGTTGTTCGCGACTTTGACGAATGTCAACTTCGATGGGCGCGTAATAAGGGCCATGACCAAAAAAGCGCGTTCTGAAAGGCAAAAGCTTGCGCTGCGCGATTCTGTTCGCGGCCCCGGCCGCCGGAGCGATGACGAGTATGACCTCGTAAACCTGTGGAAGGCGGACGAAGACATTCGTTCCTTGAAATCGCTCCTCCTGTTCGGTATTCGCGGTATATCCGCATACGCTTTTCATGCCGCCGCGCTGGGGTACGAAAGCGACGAAGTCCACGATTTTCTGTACAAGGCGTTGCGGGTTATCGCGGAAGATCGTGGCATGGGCGAGCTTTTGTCCATCGCTATGGAAGCGGGCAAGATCAACCTCACGGTCATGGAACTGCTTGACAGGGCAAATACAGAAACCTACGGCGTGCCTGTCCCAACGGCCGTGCCGCTTGCAATCGAGCCGGGGCCGTTCATCGTCATCAGCGGCCATGATTTGTGCGACTTGAAATTACTTCTTGAACAGACCGATGGCACGGGCATAAACATCTATACCCATGGCGAAATGCTCCCCGCCCACGCTTACCCGGAATTGAAAAAGTACCCGCACCTCAAGGGCAACTTTGGCACGGCCTGGCAGAATCAGCAAAAGGAATTTGACGGCATTCCCGCGCCTGTGCTGTTTACCACGAATTGCCTGATGCCGCCGAGGGCGAATTATGCTGACCGCGCTTTCACCACGGCGGCGGTAGGTTATCCCGGCTTAAGGCATATCGGTGAGGACAAAAAATTCACGCCTGCTATTGAAAAGGCGTTGCAGCTCGGCGGTTACGCCGAAAAACAGTTCCGCACGGGAATAAACGGTGGAACGGAAGTCACGACGGGTTTTGGTCATGGAACTGTCCTTGGGCTGGCTGACAAGGTGATAGATGCCGTGAAAGCGGGCGAAATCAAGCGGTTTCTTCTTGTCGGCGGTTGCGATGGCGCAAGACCGGGCAGAAATTACTACACCGATTTTGTAAAACAGGCTCCGAAAGATACGATGATTCTGACGCTTGCTTGCGGTAAATATCGCTTCAACGACCTTGACATCGGCACAATCGGAGGTTTGCCGCGAATCATGGATATGGGGCAGTGCAACGACGCCTATTCGGCCATCAAAGTGGCTGTCGCGCTTGCCGGGGCTTTCGGATGCGGCGTAAACGACCTCCCGTTGTCGCTTGTATTGTCCTGGTACGAGCAAAAAGCCGTGAGCATTTTACTGACGCTTTTGCATCTGGGAATCAGGAACATTCTGCTTGGCCCCAGCCTGCCTGCGTTCGTGTCTCCGAAGGTGCTGGAGCATCTCGTGAAAAACTTCGGCATCGCGCCTGTGACCACGCCGGAAGAGGATTTGGCGAAGATATTCGCAGCATGATCCATAACGGTGGACGGGCGGCGTTTTTGTGAAAAATGTCATACTGAGAAAACCATCGCGTTGTCCGCGGACGCCAGCGCGTTTCGGGAAAAGGGCGAAAAACAGCGTGATACAATGGCCTTTTATGTCTTACGGAAGGCAATGCCATGTTCTCAGCGAAAACCACCTTGAAAGAAGCCGATCCCGAAATCTGGGCCGCGAGGGAAAACGAGAATCGCCGTCAGGAAGAACATATCGAACTGATCGCGTCGGAGAACTACGTTAGCCGTGCCGTTCTGGAAGCGCAAGGGTCGCAACTGACCAATAAATACGCCGAAGGTTATCCGGGAAAACGTTACTACGGCGGATGCGAGCATGTCGACACCGTCGAACAACTTGCCATTGATCGTCTGAAAGCGCTGTTTGGCGCGGAATGCGCCAATGTTCAGCCGAATTCCGGCTCCCAGGCAAATCAGGCTGTGCTGATGGCCTTTGCCAAGCCGGGCGACACGATTATGGGAATGAGCCTGGCCGAGGGCGGGCATTTGACGCATGGCATGGCGCTCAATATGTCGGGCAAATGGTTCAAGGCGGTTTCCTACGGCCTGGACGCCAAGGAAGCAATCGACTATGACCAGATGGAAGCCGTGGCGCGCGAGCATAAGCCGAAGATTATCATCGCCGGCGCCTCGGCCTATTCGCTACGAATCGATTTTGAGCGCTTTTCCAAAGTTGCCCGCGATATCGGCGCGATTTTCTGTGTCGACATGGCGCACTACGCCGGACTGATCGCCGCGGACTGTTATCCCAACCCGGTGCCGTTTGCCGATGTGGTGACCTCGACGACCCACAAGACGCTGCGCGGCCCGCGCGGCGGCATCATCCTGATGAGGGCACAGCATGAAAAGGCGATCAATTCGGCGGTTTTCCCCGGACTTCAGGGCGGGCCGCTGATGCACGTCATCGCGGCCAAGGCCGTCGCGTTCAAGGAGGCGGCGACGCCCGAGTTTCGCGCCTGCCAGGAGCAGGTTCTGGTCAATGCGCGCATCATGGCGCGTGTTCTCTCCGAACGCGGGCTGCGCATTGTTTCTGGACGCACGGAATCGCATGTTTTCCTGGTCGATCTGCGCTCGAAAAACATTACCGGCAAAGAAGCCGAAGCAGCCCTTGGCAGAGCGAACATCACGGTTAATAAGAACGGTATACCGAACGATCCGCAAAAACCGATGATTACGTCGGGAATCCGGATAGGGTCGCCCGCCATGACGACACGCGGTTTTGCGGACGTCGAGGCGGCTGAAGTCGCGACGCTGATTGCGGACGTTCTCGACGCGCCGAACGACGAAGCCGTCATCGTCCGCGCACGCGGCAAAGTGGCGGAGTTGTGCGGGAAATTCCCGGTCTATGGCGCTTGACGTCATGCGCGGGCCGGGCCGATGAAATGCCCGTTTTGCAGTTCAGGGGAAACGACGGTTGCTGACACGCGCGTTGGCGATGAAGGTGATGTCGTCCGCCGCCGCCGCCGTTGTTTGGCCTGTGACAGGCGTTTTCCCACGTACGAGCGGGCCGAAATACGTTTGCCGCGGGTCGTCAAAAAAAATGGATCGCGCGCCGATTTTGATTCCGAAAAACTGGCGGCCAGTTTCTGGCTCGCTTTGCGCAAACGGCCCGTGACGCTCGAAGCGGTAGACGCGGCGCTCGCGCGGATCGAAAGCAAGCTGCTTTTGCTCGGCGAGCGTGAAGTCCGTTCGGAAAGCCTTGGCGAAATGGTCATGCGCGAACTGAAAAAACTCGACAAAATCGCTTACGGCCGTTTTGCCTCCGTTTACCGGAATTTCGAGGATATCGACGATTTTTCTGATCTGGTTCGGGAAGTCTCACGGCCAGTGCAAAAACGCCGCCAGTAAATTTACATTGGGTTTTTATGTCTTTCAGCGCCGCAGACCGTGATTTCATGACACGCGCCTTGCGTCTCGCGGAACGCGGGCTGTACTCCGCCACGCCCAATCCGCGTGTCGGATGCGTGATCGTCAAAGAAGGCCGATGCATTGCTGAAGGCTGGCACCGGCGCGCGGGCGCGCCGCACGCGGAAGTCGAGGCGCTTGAAGCCGCCGGAGACGCAAGAGGCGCAACCGTCTATGTCACGCTTGAGCCTTGTTGTCATTACGGGCGGACGCCGCCTTGCACAGACGCGCTGATTGCGGCGGGCGTTTCGCGCGTCGTGGCCGCCCTGCAAGATCCGAATCCAAAAGTGGCCGGACAGGGGCTGTCGGTTTTACGCGCGGCGGGAATCGCCGTCGACTGCGGACTTCTGGAAAACGAGGCGCGCGATCTCAATGCCGGATTTATCATGCGAATGACCCATGCGCGTCCCTGGGTGCGGATCAAGGCCGCGGCCAGTCTCGATGGAAAAACAGCGCTGTCCGGAGGAGAAAGCCAATGGATTACCGGAGAAGACGCGCGGAGAGATGGCCACCATTGGCGCGCGCGGGCATGCGCGATTTTGAGCGGCATTGGCACGGCGCTTAAAGATGATCCGCGACTGAATGTCCGCGAGGTAGAAACGCCGCGTCAGCCGCTGAAAATCATCGTAGACAGCCGTTTGAGGCTTCCCCTGGATGCGCGCGCACTGGAAGAAGGGAATTTTTTGATCGCCGCGGCGGTTGAAAGTGCGGAAACCCGCCGCAAAGCAGACGCGCTCCGCGAACGGGGAGCGGAACTTCTCTTTTTGCCAAATCCGGGGGGGCAGGTCGATTTGATGGCGCTTATGCGGGAACTGGGTCGACGCCAGATCAACGAAGTCCATGTTGAAGCGGGCGCGCGGCTCAACGGCGCGTTGCTGGAAGCTGGCGTTGCCGACGAATTGTTGCTCTACCTGGCACCCTGTTTGATCGGTGATTCGGCGCGCGGCCTGTTCAGTCTGACGGAACTTGAAACACTCGATGGCAGAAAGCGCCTCGACATCCGCGACATACGCCGGATTGGCGGCGATATCTGTGTGCGCGGTTTCTTCAAACGGAGTAACGGAGCGTCAGCCTGCCGTCCATGAAGCGCGCGAAGACGTGAGAGCACGCGCTCTACGCATTACCTGCCCTTTTCGTCCGTCGAAGCAGATCAAGGGCGCATATCTCCGTTCGTGGTGAGTGTGCCGAATCATCGACAAGATCTATTTCCGTTCGTACTGAGCTTGTCGAAGTAGGAACGGACGCTCCAAATATCTTTCCAATCCGTTCGCACTGAGCTTGTCGAAGGGTAAGGATTGGGAAGATATTATTCGACAAGCTTCTTCCGTCAAGTTCGGGAGGGGATAGGGCGAACGGACTGGAAAGGGTGTTTCTGGAAAGCCAAAGAGATTAAAAATAGCTTAAGGACGTTGTTTCTGTCTTTGATTCTGTTTTTTTGTTATTTGTGGTGAGTGTGTTGAAAACCTGACAACGCCGAGTCGGCCGAAGCATCGACAGCGCGTATTTTTACCCACGCCAAGCCTGCTGAACTTTCACATTACGCTGAACCTAGCGGAGCATCGACAAGACATATCTCCGTTCGTGCTGAGCTTGTCGAAGTATGAACGGACGCTCAAGATCATGAATCGTTTTTCAATCCTTACCCTTCGACAAGCTCAGGGCGAACGGATTGAAAAACATGCCTCTGACAAGTTTCCTTCATCAAGCTCAGGGTAGGGCAAATGGACTGGAAAGGAGGTTTCCGGAAACCACAAGAGATTAAAAATGGCTTAAGGGCGTTATTTTTGTTTTTTTATTCATGGTGAGCATGTTAAAAAACCGTTCGCGCTGAGTCTGCCGAATCATCGACAACATCTATTTCCGTTCGTGCTGAGCTTGTCGAAGTATGAACGGACGCTCCGCCTTTCCAGTCCTTACCCTTCGACAAGCTCAGGGCGAACGGACTGGAAAGGTATTCTCCGGACGAGCGTCTTTTGGATTTAAAAATGGCTTAAGAGCGTTATTTTTGTCTTCGGCTCTGTTTCTTGATCTTCGTGGTGAGTGTGCCGAATCATCGACAACATCTATTTCCGTTCGTACTGAGCCTGTCGAAGTATGAACGGACGCTCCAGGTCATGAATGGTTTTTCCAATCTCGATTCTCTCTTCGAATGGTTTTTCAATCCTCACCCTTCGACAGGCTTCCTTCGTCAAGCTCAGGGCAGGGCAAACGGACTGGAAAGGAGGTTTCCAGAAACCACAAGAGATTAAAAATTGCTTAAGGGCGCTATTTTTATCTTTTTTTCTGTTTTTTGTGGTGAACGTGTTGGCCCGTGAACGGCGTTTCAATGGCCTTTCTCAAATACTTTTTAATCAGCCTCCTTCGACAAGCTCAGGATGAACGGGTGGGGGAAAATCCGTCCGTGCTGAGTTTGCCGGAGCATCGACAACGTTTGTTTCTTTTGTCGGAGCACATTGATGACGCCTATCTCCGTTCGTGCTGAGCTTGTCGAAGTATGAACGGACGCTCCAGGTTGTAAATGGTCTTTCCAATCCGCTTGCGCCAACTCTGCCGAAGCATCAACAACGCTCATTTTTCGTTCGTACTGAACCTGTCGAAACATCGACAGCGCCTATTTCCGTTCGTGCTGAGCCTGTCGAAGTAGTCGTCCCTGAAGAATTCATTTTTGGCACATCAAGCCGGATATTCGGCGATCTGAGGCCACGACTTCCGGCGGGATAGCTCACCCCACAGGGATAGCTTCAGCATCTGCGGCCAGATCCGGGCCAAAAAACAAGGTGCAAAAAAAGGGCTGATGCCCTTTCGGGCAATCATGCGCAGCAGCCA
>JAITGN010000017.1 GCA_031280565.1 Accumulibacter sp.
TTGAAAGCACGCCCTTCAGGGCGGTGCGGAGGTCGGGAACCCCGGCCTGAAGGCCGGGGTTTCGACCGTAGCCATTGGCAAGGGGATGCAAACCCCTTGCCAATGATGTTAGAGCGACAACGGCTTCCAGGCTGTCGCTAATTTCTTGCTAAAGTACCTTTGCCCTTTTCAGTTCTAAAAAGGATGTTTAACGCCGGAGAGTACTCACTTAAATATATTTATCGCAAGGAGCGGAAACTGATGTGATGGAAGATGGAGTTGTCTCAGCGCGGGAGACAGGCGTCATTTGTGTACTTCGACGGGGTTAGTACAAGAAACACCCTCACCACAGGCTTGTCGAAGAGGGATAAAAACTCTTATGACGCTCCCTGCAATGCTTGAAAAACAAGAAGTCCTTTCAGAATTCAGACAGAAAAACGAGAATTGAAAAAATAAAACATGCGTTTTAAAGCAATTCTTCTATTGAGGCATCCTTGTTCTCCTCTTTAATTTATCTTAAGAAGTACGCTTCCAGAGGTTATTTATTATTACACTATAAAAAACCGCTAGAAAACGTATATCTTAAAGCGGAACGGTAGCATGGCCGTACAATTCGCCGGTTTTCGATCAATCCGGACATCTTCGAACAAAGCTGCGCGTTCCGCCGGAGCGTTACAGCCACCGCCGATAATCAATAAGCATTCGGATTGGCAAAATTTTCGAAACGGGTAAATTCTCCGAGAAAAGTCAAGGGCACGGTGCCAATCGGGCCATTCCGTTGTTTTCCGATAATGATTTCCGCCTTTCCTTTATCGGGCGTATCCGGGTTGTAGACTTCATCGCGGTAGATGAAGACGATAACGTCCGCGTCCTGTTCGATGGCGCCCGATTCTCTTAAATCCGACATAACGGGCCGTTTGTTTGGGCGCGACTCCAGCGACCGGTTGAGCTGCGAGAGCGCGATGACCGGGATGGAAAGCTCTCTGGCCAGCCCTTTGAGCGAACGCGAAATTTCCGAAATTTCGGTTGCGCGATTTTCCCCGGAACCGCCTGTGGCCGACATAAGTTGAAGGTAATCGACAACAACAAGCCCGATTTTTCCGCACTGGCGGTACAGCCGGCGAACCCGCGCGCGAAGTTCCACGGGATTGAGCGCCGATGATTCGTCGATATACATCGGCGCGTTATGCATTTTGCCGAGCGCGAAGGTCAGGCGCGACCATTCTTCGTCGTTGAGCCGCCCCGTGCGAACGCGATGTGCGTCGATGCGGCCTATTGACGAAAGCATCCGCATGGCCAGTTGCGCACCGCCCATTTCCATCGAAAAAACGGCGACCGGCAAGCCAAGTTCGATGGCGACATGTTCGGCGATATTGAGGGCAAACGAGGTTTTACCCATCGATGGACGCCCCGCGATAATCAGCAAATCCCCGGTCTGTAATCCCGATGTCTTGAAATCCAGATCGTGAAACCCTGTGGGAATGCCGGTGATATCCGAGGGATTGTCGCGGTCGTGAAGCTCGGTAATCCGCTCGACGACCTGCGTCAGCAACGGTTCGATATGCTGAAAAGTGTTCTGATTGCGGAAACCGCCCTCGGCGATGGCAAATACTTTCGCTTCGGCTTCGTCGAGCAAGGTCTTTGGATCGCGCCCAAGCGGGTTGAACGCGCTGGTGGTGATTTCTTCGCCCGCCGCGACCAGTTGGCGCAGAATAGCGCGTTCGCGCACGATTTCAGCATATCGCCGGATATTCGCCGCCGAAGGCGTGTTCGTAACAAGTTCACCCAGATAGGCAAGTCCGCCGGTTTCTTCACTTTCTCCGGCCTGATCGAGGCTCTCCGCGACAGTCACCGCGTCGGCGGGTTTGCCGCGTTCGAGCAGGCGGCCGATTTGACGATAAATGCGCCGGTGCTCATCGCGGTAGAAATCGTTTTGATCGATCAGGTCGGAAATTTTTTCGAACGCGTCGTTATCGAGCATCAGGCCGCCGAGCACCGATTGCTCGGCTTCGATGGAGTGCGGGGGGACGCGCAGATTCGCCATGACCGGGTCTGACACGATTAGCGGCGTTTTCTTTGGAGCGGTCGAATTGGGCGATTTCTGCGAAACGGTGGATCGGGTCATGGAAAATCCGGTGGACAAGCAAGGCAAGCCAAAAGTTTACCCGACTACGTCAAAGAAAACGATGAGAATGCGTAAATGGCAAAGAGCACGAATTTTCCAAACGCTGATTCTTTGTCCACGTGTCCGCGAAGCCCGGAAAAAGAAAAAATTTCGACCGCCGGAAAACCTGAAGACAAAAGATACCTTTTTGGGCGACTTTCTTTTCGATCTCTACAAAAATTGCTTGAAAACGTTGAAAACTAAAGAATTTCATTGAACAAATCAAAATGGATCAATCGCAGAAACGACAGAAACCGCTTGATAACGTTAGCCTTATATTAAGCATTCGTATTTTCCTCACAAATTTTGTATTGATCTTCTGCATTTTCAGTCTCTGTAGAGGCTGTCATAATGAATTTCAGGCGAAACGGGATGCGCGGAACTGCCTGTCACGGCGACAGGCAGTTCAAAACACGTCAGGGCAAGGGCGCGAGCAGCGCCGCGATATCGTCTTTGCCGAATTTAAGCGCGATGCCTCCGGGATTTTCCGAAAGGATGCCCGAAACGAGTTCGGCTTTGCGTTCCTGCAACGCAAGAATTTTTTCTTCAATGCTGTTGGAAACAACCAGTTTGTAAACAAAAACAGGCTTTTCCTGTCCGATACGGTGCGCGCGGTCGGTCGCCTGGTTTTCGATGGCCGGGTTCCACCAAGGGTCGAAGTGGATCACGGTATCGGCTGTCGTCAGGTTGAGGCCGGTGCCGCCCGCTTTGAGGCTAATCAGAAAAACCGGCGCTTCGCCGCGTTGAAAACGCTGGACGGGATTTTCCCGGTCTGTCGTCGCGCCGGTCAGTTTGACATAATCGATACCGGCCTTGCCCAGCTCCGCCTCAATCAGGGCGAGCATTCGCGTGAATTGCGAGAACAGCAGCACACGCCGCCCTTCGACGACCTGTTCGGGCAGAATCGTCATCAGAAGATCAAGTTTTGCGCGTTCCTTGACGCGCTGCGCCGCAGTTGTCTGGACGAGCCGCGGATCGCAACAGATTTGCCGCAGTTTCAGAAGGGCGTCAAGAATGATAATCTGACTGCCGCCGAGTCCCTTGCTGGCGATTTCTTCGCGGACGCGCGCATCCATTGCCGATCGCACGGTTTCATAAAGGTCGCGCTGCGTTCCGGTCAGTTCGACTTTGCGGACAATCACCGTTTTCGGGGGAAGCTCGTAAGCGACATCTTCCTTTCTGCGGCGCAGAATGAAGGGACGGATACGCCGCGCCAGCAGATTCCGGCGTCCGATATCGCCCTGTTTTTCAATCGGCGTGCGCCAGTAGCGCGTGAATGTCTGACTGTTGCCGAGGAATCCGGGCAGAAGGAAATCGAACTGACTCCAGAGTTCGCCCAGATGATTTTCAAGCGGGGTACCGGTCAGACAAAGGCGGTGTCTCGCTTCGATCCGGCGGACTGCTTCGGCGCTCTGGCTGCGCGCGTTCTTGACTGTCTGTGCCTCATCGAGAATCAGCAGATGGTACTTGTATTGTGTGAGTTCATCGGCGTCACGCCACAGCAGCGGATACGATGTGAGAACAATGTCGTATTCCGGGATTTCGTGGAAGCGGGTTTTCCGCTCGGCGCCATGCAGCGAAAGAATCGAAAGACTCGGCGCGAAACGCACGGCTTCGTTTTTCCAGTTGAAAATCAGCGATGTCGGCAGGATAACAAGCGCGGGACGATCAAGCCGGCCGGTTTCTTTTTCGAGCAAGAGGTGCGCGAACGCCTGCGCCGTTTTTCCCAAGCCCATGTCATCAGCGAGAATCCCGGAGAGATTGTGTTCACGGAGAAACTGGAGCCATGCCAGTCCTTCTTTCTGGTAAGCGCGAAGTTCGAGTCCGAAGCCTGCGGGAGTTTCGATCGGTGAGATTTTTTGCGCCGCGGAAATTTTTTCCGCCAGCGCCATGATGTCTTTTTGTCCGAAAAACTGCCAGCGACCCGGGTCGCTGAGGACTTCGAGACGCGGCGCGTCGAAGCGCGATATCCGCAAAGCCGCACCGCCTTTGAAGCCCTCAAAAAGATCGATGAGGGTGGCCGCCAGCGGTTTCAGACGCGCCGCGGCAACATGGACGCGCCGCGTGGAGGTCAATTCAAGCTCGATGATTTCGTCCTCCGGAATCCCGCGCAGAAGAATCGCGTCGAGCCAGCGCGAGTCACGGCGAAAGAGGGCGGCGAGAAGAGGAGCAAGCGGCATGCGCTTGCCCTCGACAACAATGCCCATATCAAGGTCGAACCAACCACTCTCGCTTTCTCGAAGCTCGGCTTCCCAGACTTCGATTTCCAGCGCATGGTGACGGAAATCTTCAGCGAGGCTGATTTTCCAGCCCGCGCGTTCCAGCGCCGGAACGTGATCGCGCATGAAGACACTCCAGGCTGACTCGCTTTCAAGGCCATAAGCATTTTCTGGCGCGTTGCCGAATGTATGCAGAATATGCCCTGGAATTCTCCGCAGACCCGCGTCTTCGAGAAGTTTCATCAGCGCTTTTTCACGTTCGATGTCGCGCTCGATCCGGACCGTTTCCCTGCTCGGCAGGGTGTAAAACTCCCGGTACGGACAAGGCCGGATTTCGGCTTCCTGGTAATGAAATACAGGAAAGGCGAGGTCGAAACCGCTCATTTCGTTTCTCGGCGCATAAGCGCGCCAGGCAGCATTTCCCTGCGTATCGGAAGTATGCAACCGTAATGCTGCGGTGGGTTCGGCGCGGATGGTACGCAGTTTTGAGCAACGTGTTTTTCTGTTGGAGGATGTTTCCTCCGTCACTTTCAGCGGGCCGATAAGCCCGGCGTCAAGATCGACATAGC
This sequence comes from Accumulibacter sp., assembly GCA_031280565.1. Lineage (GTDB taxonomy): Bacteria > Pseudomonadota > Gammaproteobacteria > Burkholderiales > Rhodocyclaceae > Propionivibrio. Next base: position 4,932 of record JAITGN010000017.1, read on the forward strand.
ACGGCGGCGACAGAGGGATAACAAGGCTGGCCGAAGGTTTCACTTCAATGCTCGCGCGCGGTTTTTCGCCATCCGTCAGGCAGATATTTGCGGAACGCCTGTCGCCAGGTTCCAACGGAATAAACCCGTCAACCGCGCAAAGACGGCCGGTCTCGGCCATCCGGCGCAGCGTGTCGCTGTCACGCCCCGGCGAATGCGGGAGAAACAGGGTTGTTCCGGACAACCGTCCGAGAATCCTGGCGTCTTCTTCCGTGACGAAAGTCGAAAGTTTCGAAGAGAGCGGCAAATCGTCCGGCCATGCCTCGGCGCTTTCGGGGTCATATCCGCGGCAAATGCTGACCTGGAATCTGTCAAGGGCGCTTGTCCATCCGAGCAAATAAAAAATTTGCGGACGGCTGGAAGCGGAGCGCAGATTTCTTTTGCTGATGGCCGCCGACATGCGATGCAATTCCCCGAGCCAGGAAAGCGCGCCTGAATCGTCGTCTGTTTCTTCCAGGTCTTGCGAGGTCAAGGGTTTCAATCTATGCGTCCGGTATGTGCCGTTCCGGCAAAACTGCCGCCCGGCACCCTGCGAATGATATCGGTGCGCCGCGCCAGGCGTCGATCGGCCCAAGCCTAGTCGCGGAAATTACCGTATTTAAGCGGATAATCCGTGATCAAGGCGGTTATTTGCGTAATGCAGGATTGCAGATCGTCGCGCTTCGCGCCGCTGACGCGCACCGTATCGCCCTGAATCGACGTTTGTACCTTGAGTTTTAAGTCCTTTGTCAGCTTGACGATTTTTTTCGCCAATTCGGTATCGATTCCGTTTCGCACGGCCATTTCCTGTTTAACCTTGTTGCCGGAAATTTTTTGAACCGTTTTCAGGTCAAGGCGCTTGACGCTTTCCTTTTCCTTTTTTTCCATCGCGGGAAAAAGAATGTCCTTTATCTGGCCAAGCTGGAAATCGGAATCGCCAAAAAGGGTAATGATTTTGTCCTTCTCGTTGAATTCGATCTTCGCCGAAGTTCCCTTAAAGTCGTAACGCGCGACAATCTGCCTGTTGACGATGTCAATCGCGTTTTTTAGCGCGACCTGGTCGGCCTCGGAAGAAAAATCAAAACTGGGCATGCCTTCACCTCTTCTGCCAATGTTTTATGCAAGTTTTGCGCGTTCCATTCAGCCAATATGACAGACATAGTGGCAAGGCTCATCGCATGAGATTTCGAACGACGAATTTCCCGGCACGCTGAACGACTGGCCAGCAGGACAGGAATTCCATACGGTTTCACCCTTGAGGCGGTAGCGGCACGATCCCTGGACACATTCCATGCGCTCCGGTTCGCCTGTCGTAAATTCCAGGGTGGACGGCAGAATGACGCCAAGCGTTTTTTTCGCGCCGCTGGAAAAAACAAGGGTATGGCTAACACAACGGCCATCGAAATAAATATTGGCCGCCTTGAATACGCTGACATTATCGAATTGCGTCATTTTTTTCGCCCTCCGGGAAATGACAGGCCGCGTCTCAAGCGCCGCGTGCGGCACGTTTCGCGGCGATCCGCATGCGCAGCGCGTTAAGCTTGATGAAACCCGCCGCGTCTTTCTGATCGTATGCGCCCGCGTCGTCCTCAAAGGTCGCTATCGCCGGGTCGAACAGCGAATCCGTCTTCGATTCGCGCCCAGTAATAATGACATTGCCTTTATACAATTTCAAGTGGACTCGCCCATTAACCGTCTGCTGGGTATGGTCGATCAGCGCCTGCAAAGCACGCCGTTCCGGACTCCACCAGTAACCGTTGTAAATCAGGCTGGCATAGCGCGGCATGAGTTCGTCCTTGAGGTGCGCCACTTCGCGGTCCAGCGTGATTGACTCGATCGCGCGGTGCGCGGGCAGAAGAATCGTCCCCCCCGGGGTTTCATAGCAACCGCGCGATTTCATTCCGACATAGCGGTTTTCGACAAGATCAAGCCGTCCGATACCATGCTTGCCGCCAAGACGGTTGAGTTCCGCCAGAATTTCGCGCGCGGGCAAACGTTTGCCATTGACCGCGACAGGATCGCCTTTGTCGAAATCCAGCTCAACGTATTCGGGCATATCAGGAGCCGCTTCAGGCGACACCGTACGCTGCCACATCGCTTCCTCCGGCTCAAGCGACGGATCCTCAAGCCGAAGACCTTCAAAACTGGTATGGAGCAGGTTTGCATCTATCGAATACGGCGAACCGCTTCCTTTGTGCTTCTTTTCGATCGGGATGCCGTTCTTTTCCGCGTATGCCAGCAGTTTTTCCCGCGAATGAAGGTCCCATTCACGCCACGGCGCGATGATTTTGATGTCCGGTTTCAGCGCATAGGCGCCAAGCTCGAAACGCACCTGGTCGTTTCCCTTGCCCGTCGCGCCATGCGAGATCGCGTCAGCGCCCGTCTGGTTGGCGATGTCAATCAGGCGTTTGGCAATCAGGGGACGCGCGATCGAGGTGCCGAGAAGGTATTCGCCCTCATAAACCGTATTGGCGCGAAACATCGGGAAAACAAAGTCACGGACAAATTCCTCGCGCAGGTCATCGATGAAGATATTTTCCGGAGAGATTCCAAACTGCAACGCTTTGGCGCGTGCGGATTCCAATTCTTCGCCCTGTCCAAGGTCGGCTGTAAAAGTGACGATTTCACAACGATAGGCGTCCTGCAGCCATTTCAGGATAACGGATGTATCCAGGCCGCCTGAGTAAGCGAGAACTGCTTTTTTTATATTGCTGCTCATTGTTTGCTCCAATAATCACGGTGCGCGGACGGCTGGCCGTTCTGAAAAAGGGTGTTGTTTCTCATTGGCTCACTTCGTCGAGAAGCAGGTATTCCATCAGGGCCTTTTGCGCGTGCAGACGGTTTTCAGCCTCATCCCAGACTGCGCTTTGCGGCCCGTCGATCACGTCCGCGGTCACTTCCTCCCCGCGATGCGCCGGAAGACAATGCAGAAATATGGCCTCCGGACTGGCAGCCCGCATCATTTCGGAATCGACCTGCCAGTCGGCGAAAGCGCGGACACGCTCCTCGTTTTCAGCTTCGAATCCCATTGATGTCCAGACATCCGTCGTTACGATGTCCGCGCCCTTTGCAGCTTCCATCGGGTCGCTGAACTGGCTGAAATGCCTCGTTCCGTGAAGCCCCGCGACTTCCGGACTGACTTCGTAGCCGGGCGGCGTCGAAACATGAACGTTGAAATCCAGTACTTCGGCGGCCTGAAGCCAGGTATTGCACATATTGTTCGAATCGCCAATCCACGTAACCGTTTTCCCCTGGATTGAGCCGCGTTTCTCGATAAAGGTAAAAATATCGGCCATGATCTGACAGGGATGATATTCGTTGGTCAGGCCATTGATAACCGGAACGCGTGAATGCGCCGCGAATCGCTCGACGACCGTTTGCTCGAATGTCCGGATCATGACGAGGTCGCTCATGCGCGAAATGACTTCAGCCGCGTCCTCGACGCTTTCACCGCGCCCCAGCTGCGAATCACGGGTATTGAGATAAATCGCCGAGCCGCCAAGCTGCTGAATTCCGGCCTCGAATGACAAGCGCGTGCGCGTGCTGGCTTTTTCAAAAATCATCACAAGGGTACGATCCGAAAGCGGCCAGTAGCGTTTGTAGGCTTTGAATTGCTCCTTGATCCAACGGGCGCGTGAAAATAAATAGTCGAATTCCTTCCGCGAAAAATCCTTGAATCTGAGAAAATGCCTGAGACCCGTCATAAATATCCTGTCTCAGGCTGAAAGAAAGGCGCGAATGAGCTGCGAAAGGCGCAGCACAAGCTGTTCGGCCTCTTCCGCGGAAAAAGTCAGCGGCGGCAACAGACGAATGACTTTCTCGGACGTCACGTTGATCAGCAATCCCGCGTCAAGGGCGTACGTTACGAGCTCCGCGCACGGCGAATCAAGCTCAATCCCGATCATCAGTCCACGCCCCCGGATTTCAACGACACCGGCGACGCCCGCGAGCGCCTCGGACAAACCCGCGCGAATCCGGTTTCCTGTTTCTCCGGCATTGGCGACAAGGCCCTTTCTCTCGATCACGTCAAGCACTGTTAATGCCGCAGTCATTGCAAGCTGATTGCCGCCAAATGTCGAGCCGTGGTTGCCCGGACAAAAAAGCCCGGCGGCCTTTCGCGCAGCCAGGCAAGCGCCGACCGGAATCCCGCCGCCAAGTCCCTTGGCCAGGGTCGCTATATCGGGAAGTATGCCGGAATGCTGATAACCGAACCAGTACCCTGTCCGTCCGATGCCGCATTGAACTTCATCGCAGATCAGCAGCCATTCGCGCTCATCGCAAATTTTGCGGAGACTGCGCAGATAGTCCGGAGCGGCGACACAAATGCCACCCTCGCCTTGCAGGATTTCGAGCATGACGGCAACGACGGAAGTGTTCCGTTCCGCGATTGCGCGTATCGCGTCAATGTCGTTGTACTGCACACGTACGAATCCCGAAACCAGCGGCTCGAACCCCGCCTGCGCCTTACGGTTGCCGGTCGCGGAGAGGGTTGCCAGCGTCCGTCCATGAAAGGCTTTTTCCATGACAACAACAATGGGATTTTCGATTCCTTTTTTGTGGCCGTAGAAACGCGCCAGCTTGATGGCCGCTTCATTGGCCTCGCAGCCCGAGTTGCAAAAAAACGCTTCTTCCATTCCGGAGAGCGCCGCGAGTTTGCTGGCAAGCTGTTCCTGTTGGGGCATCCGGTAAAGATTCGACGTGTGCAGCAAACGTCCGGCTTGTGCCGCGACGGCGGCAACCAGTTCTGGATGATTGTGCCCCAGCGTCGAAACGGCAATGCCCGACAAGGCATCAAGATAAATCCGGCCTTCGGTATCGGTTACCCAGCTTCCGTCGCCATGACTGAACGCGACCGGCAGGCGGTTATATGTGTTCATCAAGTAGGGCATGGACAGAGATACCTCCAGCAAATATCCAAAAAACAGCGGACAACGCCGCCGGGCATATTCCCGCGCCGTGTTCCGGAGACATGGGCGCGCTCTTCCGCGAAGCGAGAAAAAATCTTAAAGGAAAAGCACAGGCTTGTATAGCGCATGCGCTCCCGTACCAATGTTTTGGCCTGAACGCGCTCTCTGGAAAGACCTTTTCTTCCGGGAGGATATGTCATACAACTTTCAGGACGAAGACGCCGAAGACACGCACACGCGCGAAAACGCCGTTCCGGCCCCGCGGGGAAATTCAGGCGGATAATGCCTTGATCTGCGCGGAAAGACGGCTTTTATGACGAGCAGCCTTGTTCTTGTGAACAATCTTCTTGTCGGCTATACGATCGATGACCGGCACGGACTCTTCATAAACACTTTTCGCGGCTGCTTTGTCGCCCGCGAGAATCGCTTTCTGCACCCGTTTTACCGCCGTGCGAAACGTCGAACGCAGACTGGCGTTATGGGCGCGCTGCTTGATGGATTGACGGGCGCGTTTACGCGCCTGTGCGCTGTTTGCCATAAATATTTATCCTTGACAATACGTTAATTGAGAATCTGGGATTCTATGAAAATCCGTCCAGGCGTTCAAGCTCGCTCCGCGAAAAACAAAACGATTTCTGAAAAAAACCACGCTGTCCGGCTTTGTTGGAATAGTCGATGCTATTCCTTTTTTGCCTCTTTCGGTTTCCGCACCAGTTTTTCCTTGATGCGCGCGGACTTTCCGGCGCGTTCGCGGAGATAGTACAGCTTGGCGCGCCGGACATCGCCGCGGCGCTTGACTTCGATTGAGGAGACCAGCGGCGAATAGGTCTGAAAAGTGCGCTCGACGCCTTCGCCGGACGAAATTTTACGGACGATGAAGCTGGAATTGAGGCCGCGGTTGCGTTTTGCGATAACGACACCCTCGTAGGCCTGCAGACGCTCACGTGAGCCTTCCTTGACTTTGACCTGGACTACGACAGTATCGCCTGGCCCGAATTCGGGAACGGTTTTGCCCAGACGGGCGATTTCTTCCTGTTCGAGTTGCTCTATCAGATTCATTTTTTACTCCTTTTGTTGTTCACTGACCGCATTGCTCCTGGCATTCCCTTAGGAGTTGCGTTTCCTCGGCAGACATCGGCCGTTTTTCCAGCAAATCCGGCCGCCGCCGCCATGTCCGCCCCAACGCCTGCTTGAGACGCCAGCGGCGGATTGCTTCATGATGCCCGGACAATAACACTTCCGGCACCCGCAAGCCTTCGTATTCCTCTGGCCGCGTATAGTGCGGGCAATCCAGCAAACCCGCGACAAATGAATCCTGCGTTGCCGATTCCGGGTCATTCAATGCGTCCGGCAACTGTCTGACAATGGCTTCCAGCAACGCCATCGCCGGAATTTCGCCACCCGAAAGCACGAAATCCCCGATCGAGATTTCCTCATCGGCTTCGCGCTCAATCAAACGCTCGTCGATCCCCTCATAACGGCCACACAAAAGGATGAGACCTTCCGTTTCGCGCCGCCGGACAAATTCCATTACCCTCCGGTGCGTCAAGCGCTCGCCTTGCGGCGAAAGACAGATCACCCGGCTCTCCGCCTTTCCAGCGCTGCGTTGCCGCGACCTCGCCGCGTCAATCGCCATTTTCAGCGGCTCGGGCAACATTACCATTCCCGGGCCGCCGCCATAGGGACGATCGTCGACTGTGCGATGGACGTCACAGGTAAACTCTCTCGGATTCCAGAGGCCAAGGCCCCAGCGCCCGCTGTCAAACGCCCTGCCCGCGATGCCCAGGCGCGTCAGGACATCAAACATCTCTGGAAACAGCGTAACCGCGTCAGCAACAAACATATTTTCCAAAGCGCCCGTCTTACCAATCGAGATTCCAGTCGGCCCGAATACACCGCGCGGAACGATCGACTTCCAATACAACTGCCGCGACAAACGGTAAAAGCCGCTCTTTTCCTGCCGCGTCGACAACCCGCAACACGTCGTTAGCCGGAGTCTCGATCAGTCCGTGTACTTGCCCCAGCGGCTGTCCCTGGAGGTTTTCCACAGCCAGTCCGATCAGATCGGCCCAGTAAAACTCATTATCCTCAGTCGGCGGCAAACCATCGCGTGGAGCGCCGACCAGCATTCCACACACGGATTCGGAAGCATTGCGGTTTGTCATGCCTTCCAGTTCGGCAAGCAACATGCTACCGCGCGTCCGGCACCGAACAACGCGGATCTGCCACCATTCCCCGCTCCCCTCCTTCCCGAGCCGCCATTCAGGCAATCGCGCCCACGCTTCAGGGTCGTCGACAAAAGGATGAACCTTTATCGCGCCGCGCAAACCATACGGAGCGACGATCTTGCCAAAAACAACGATTTCATCCGGACGGAAAACCTGCCCGGAATTCACGAAATCGGGATCCTTCGACGGTTTGTCTTGGAGCGAATCAGGCCGTTGCCGGAGCGGCCTTGACGCCTGCTTGCCGAACCAGGCGCGCGGCAGTCTGCGAAAGCTGCGCGCCTTTTTGCAACCAGTAATTCAGGCGATCCGCGGCGATTCGCAGAGCTTCTTCGTTTTCCGAAGCGACTGGATTGTAGTAACCGATCCGCTCAATGAAACGACCGTCGCGACGATCGCGGGAATCCGCGACCACCAATGTATAGAACGGACGCTTCTTCGCGCCGCCACGGGAAAGACGAATAACGACCATACGATTTATTCCGAATCCAGAAAAACGGTAGAGCATAACGGCGCCGCGCCCAGTTTGTCAAGCGCGTCATTGAACAAACTTATAGGGAGAGCTTGTCCAGATTGTGCCCTTCCAGCCAGAGCGATATAATTTAAGGCAAAAACATATTTCGCAAGTCATTCCCTCTGGAAAGCATGAGATAAAGAACCTGAAGGGGAAAAGGAATTTCTGGAGAACCGTTGTGCGAACCTTTATGCTGTCCAAAGGCGCTTTCATTGGTGCTATGAAAGCACTGTTCAAAAGAGCCGGATTGCTCCTCCTGATGCTTGTCGCGCTTTACTGCAGTTTCACATTGATTTTCATATTGAGCATGCTCTGGCCATCATCTGTTGTACGGGTGACGCCGAACGCCGCGCAGCAAGACACAATAATGCTGTCCCAACCCATCGGCGTAGCGATGTCCGCGCCCGATACTGGCATCGTGGATTACCGCCCCAGCGAATTTCAGGAAGTCGCGGACTCCCCCTTTTTCTACGTGATCGATGGGCAACTGAAACACGGCGTCTCCATCGACCCGAACGCGCTGACGCTCTTTTCAGCGACGCCTCCCGTCAAAAAACCATTATCGTGGTCTGAAATACTTTTCAACTACAAAATAAAAAGGAGGAGCGGGCTGCGCGTCTACCCCTCGCCGGACAACCGGAAAGCGGCGGTCATCGACGATGAAAAACTCTATCTGGTTCAGCCAGAAAAAACGCCTGTCCAATTGCTGGAAAACGTAGACGTCTTTAATGACCGAAATGAAATCTCGTTTGGGGGCGAACCTTGGCATCGAAGCGAATTTTTGCAATGGGATGCCAGCTCACGTTATATCCACATCGTATTGGACAAGAAACCCAGTTTTTTGCATCCGGCGCTAAAAACGATCCATCGTGTTTCTTCCGATACTGCTCAACTGGTTCGATTGGATACGCAAAACTTGACTCAACCAAAAACACTCGTTGACAGATTTCACGCTGAGCTTTGGTGGTGGGGCTACAGTTATGCGGCGCGCTATTTTCTTGTTGGCGAAGACGTGGTTTGCTCTAAAGGTCTTTTTCAGAGGCATTGGGAATGCGCCACTCCCAAAGGCAGATTCCCGATAAAGTCCTACAGTGAGCAGGAAATCATTCTGGAGAACGGAGAATCACTGACAGGACGTCAATTCGTTTCGGTTGATCGTTACCAAAACGCAGAAAATGGACTTGAAAAACTGGACAGCATTCGAAGACACAGCGGTTTATGCGTCAAGCTGGTTGAAAAACCGGAGGGAATTTTTGATGGGCTTTTCTCGGAAGACACGCCGAATAAACCACTTCTTCTTTTCAGAAAAATTCATGATACGAGAGACTATTATAACAGTTTATTTAATACAAATATTCTTCCGGGAGGGCGGTATATCCCGATATCCCTGAAAATTTATCTTGGCGATGAAGCGAGATTCGGGCAAATTCTTCTGGATCGCAAAACAGGAAAGTACCGCGAATTACCGAAGAATACCCGCATCTATTTCAATGACGCGAATAGGGCGTATGGAAAAAAGTTGACGCCGCGTATTTTGTGGCGAGAACGTGATTTACCCACTCTTCCACTTGAAGAAGACAGCCCGGAAAAAAATCCCCAGGCCTGTCCGAATGAGCAGCGAAAATAACGGAAAAGGAGATTTTTATGACAAACCAAAATTCAAGTGGAACCTTCCGATGTTCATTGCGTTTTACTGCCTTCCTGTATTGGCGCAAACCCCAGACATAGCGACGTCCACGCCCGATACCGGTATCGTGAATTACCGCCCCAGCGAATTTCAGGAAGTCGCGGCCACCCTCCTTTTTTCTACGTGATCGATGGGTAATTGAAACACGGCGTCTCCATCGACCCGAACGCACCGACGCTCTTTTCGGCGACAGTTCCATCGCGACCGCCCCCCTTGCGTAAAGCTCGTTTGCGCGTTTTTCCGGCAACCGTTCGACGAGAACGGACGCCTTGTCCATACGCGCGAATTGCGCAAATTGAACGATCCAACCAGCAAGCAGAAGACGGCCACAGCATGTCTCGCACGCTTGCGTCATCGTTGAAACGACAGGCGCGCCATGCTGGCCAGATGATTTCCACCGGCCAGCCCGGGAAACGATGGGACATCGATTAAATCATGGCTAATGCGGCTGGAATTGCGAGAGGTCGAGCGAGAAAAAATTTTCGAACAGCATTTTCGCGCATTGAACATCACTGGAAATAAAAGAAATCTGACAAGCAAAATCCAACCGCAAAGCCACAAAGCCCTGCCGATTGATTTTCGGAACCCGGTGTTAACATGAAGAAAGCCTTCGGAAAGACCAGGGATTTACTTTTGTTTTTTTTTATATATAATGCCAATCATTATCCATAGCACATAAGAGGGTATATTCATGTCACAAATCACTGAAATTCAGCAACAGATCGAAGCGCTCGAAGCTCAGAAGCAAAAACTGATTGCGCAGGAAAGATCAGATATTATTGAAAAAATCAAAGCCCAGATTGCCACCTATGAAATCAAGGCAAGTGAGCTTGGTTTCAAAACACTCGGAAAAATCAAGGCCAAGAGAGGGGTTGTGCCGCCCAAGTACAAAGGCCCCAAGGGCGAACTTTGGAGCGGCCGGGGCCGCAAGCCCGCCTGGTTCCAGATGCTTGAAGCGCAGGGGTTGAGTACTGAGCAATATCTGATCAAATAAGCCTGACCTGAAATCAGGTTTGTGTGCAAACAGCCGAACGGAAAATGCGCCTTCTTGTTTTGAAGAAGGTCCCAGTTTCAGGCGGTTTTTGATGAAAATCGCAAGGCGCGTTTTCCGCGAGACTGTCATTGAATCTTCGACGAAAGCGGATTGTTTGATTTCGCTCTGAAAAGATTTGCCCTTATCCCTCTTAAAAATTGGATGCTGGCAATTTTGTATCGCACGGGGATGATTTATCCATTGTAATTTCGATGGATAAACAATCCTAAAACAGACGGTGTGATAGATATTCCGGGGAACTTTCCTTTCTTCCAATTGTCTCTCTGAAATGGACGGCGGGTTTGTGATAAGACGCGATTTTGCTGTCCCATAGACACGATCAATCAAAAAAGTCATGCTCCGGCAAAATCTCCATTCCTCTTCATTTCATCCGGTTATTCGTGGCCATTTGATTTTCACGCTGTGCAGCGGGATCGTGTTATTGACGATGTTTTGTCTGCTGAGACTTGCCCTGCTGATTTACAACCGCGAATTAATTGGCGCATCGCCTGTCTCCGATTTGATCGAAGCGTTTTTTAATGGAGCGCGTTTCGATCTGCGTGTTGCCGCATATGCCCTGATTCCATTGACGCTGGCCTTGTTCAGCACGCGAGCAATGGCCGCGCGCGGTATCCTTCGCACCTGGCTGACGGTAATCGCCGGTTTTTCCCTCTTCCTCGGAATAATTGAACTGGATTTCTACCGGGAATTCCATCAGCGTTTGAACAATCTGGTATTTCAATACATATCGGAAGACCCGAAAACCGTTATGAGCATGCTCTGGCATGGGTTTCCGGTACTCCGTTTTCTTCTGGTATGGGCGGTGGGCGTCTGGATCCTGCATGGAGTTTTCAAAGCGCTTGATCGAGTCACACGCCCTGTCACAGACAGCCCGTATTCCAAAGATAGCATTCCGCCCCCCCCCGGAATGGGCGGATGGTATTTACGCGGCATTGTGTTTCTGGCATGCGCTGTTCTAACCCTGCTGGCCGCGCGCGGCACATTGCGCCAAGGGCCTCCCCTGCGCTGGGGCGACGCGTTTACCACGGAATCGATGTTCGCAAATCAACTTGGCCTGAATGGCACATTGACGCTGATGCAGGCCGCCAAGGCGCGTTTTTCAAAAAACAGGGCGAATGTCTGGAAAAATGCCTTGCCGACCGAGCAGGCGCTGGAAACCACGCGCGCGATGCTGCTGACCGCGAACGATCGCCTTGTAGACCCTGACAAAGCCGCGGTGCGCCGCGATTTTACCTCTTCTGTAAAGGCATCCTCCCGCAATGTCGTCGTAATTTTGCTTGAAAGTTTTGCCGGTCATTATGCTGGCGTATTGGGTGCGTCCGGCGGCATTACGCCGCATTTCGATGCCCTCTCCAGCGAGGGTTTGCTGTTTACCCGTTTCTTTTCCAACGGGACGCATACGCATCAGGGCATGTTCGCCACCATGGCCTGTTTTCCTAACCTGCCAGGTTTCGAATACTTGATGCAGATGCCGGAAGGCGGATACAAGTTTTCCGGACTACCGCAGCTTTTGAGCGCCCGCCGCTACAAGGATGTTTATGTCTACAACGGCGATTTCGCATGGGATAACCAGTCCGGATTTTTCGGCAACCAGGGCATGACAACCTTCATTGGCCGCAACGATTATAAAGACCCGGTATTTTCGGATCCGACCTGGGGCGTTTCCGACCAGGACATGTTTTCGCGCGCCAATGAAGAGCTGGACAAACTGGCGGAGACTGGCCAGCCTTTCTACGCGCTCTTGCAAACTCTCTCCAACCACACCCCCTATGCCCTGCCCAAAAATCTGCCTGTCGAACGCGTCACAGGGTACGGTTCGCTCAACGAGCATCTGACCGCCATGCGCTATTCCGATTGGGCCTTGGGACAATTTTTCGAAAAAGCGAAAAAATCGGCGTATTACAAAGACACGTTATTCGTGGTCGTCGGCGACCACGGTTTTGGCAGCAACGAACAATTGACCGAAATGGATCTGCACCGCTTTAATGTCCCGCTGCTGTTGATCGCCCAGGGCATTCAGGGCAAATATGGCCGCATCAAGACTACCGTCGGTTCGCAGGTTGATGTCGTGCCGACCATCATGGGGTTGCTTGGCGGCGAAGTCCGCCATCAGTGCTGGGGGCGCGATTTGCTCAGTTTGCCCGAAAGCGATGCGGGTTTCGCTGTAATCAAACCCTCAGGGGGCGATCAGAACGTCGCCATCATCAGCGGCAGCCGTATCCTGATCAAGCCGAAAGACCGCGATCCGCGTATCTACGACTATCAGTTGGGCAGCCGTTCCCAGGCCCGCCGGGCGGACGACAGCACAGACCAGGCGGAATTGCTGAAGAAACTCGAATCTTTCGTCCAGACCGCGACACGGAGTTTGCTGACCAACACGGCGGGCGTCGGCCTTCCGAAAACAGCCGAAAAAACACACAAATAACACGCATGTGGCCAGATTGATTGGTTCCGCGTAAAACGCCGCGTTTATCTTTCAACCATCTCCATCGCGTCCGCTTTTTCTTTCCGGCGATGTATAAAAGCGCATATACCCTATTGATGCGATTTCACTATTTTTTTATGCCTTGCCATGAAGTCCCTTTAAGGACAAGGACTGTTAGAAGAATTTCACTGGAAAATCAAGAAGTTCTTTTAGATAAAGGACATTCTCTGGGGATTTTAAGAAAAATGAAATCAATATGCCTTTATAAAAAGAGGGGACAACAGACGTTTTTAAGCTATTATTAAGCGAGTCAATAATAAAACCGCTAGAAAACGTTAGTTTAAATCCCCCCCCTAACTCCAGGGAATATATCCTGTGTTTTCGTCCGATACGTCCTCTCCCCGCTCCGGGGGGTTCCACAAAAGGCCGCCGGAGCAGGGGGGCGGCAGGTTTAGCTCGTTATCTGTGCGCGTTGACTCAAACGCATCCAGGTATCAATAACGGTATCCGGATTCAGGGAGATTGAGCCGATCCCCTGATCCATCAGCCATTCGGCCAGATCCGGATGGTCAGATGGCCCTTGACCACAGATGCCAATATATTTTCCTTTCCGGCGGGCAGTCGAAATGGCCATCGAGAGCAGCGCCTTGACCGCCGCGTCACGCTCGTCGAAAAGCGCGGCCACCAGCCCGGAGTCCCGATCCAACCCGAGCGTCATCTGTGTCAGGTCATTCGAGCCAATCGAAAAGCCGTCGAATACATCGAGAAACTGGTCGGCCAACAGCGCATTGGAAGGGATTTCGCACATCATGATGATGCGCAACCCGTTTTCTCCCTGCTTCAGGCCGTGTCTGGCCAGAAGCTCGACAACGCCTTTGCCTTCATCAAGCGTGCGAACGAAAGGCACCATCAGCTCCACATTGGTCAGCCCCATTTCGTTCCGGACTTTCTTCATCGCGCGGCACTCCAGTTCAAAACAGTCGCGGAACGAAGCGGCAATGTACCGGGACGCGCCCCGGAATCCCAGCATCGGATTTTCTTCTTCAGGCTCGTAAAGTTCGCCTCCGACCAATTTGCGGTATTCGTTGGACTTGAAATCGGAAAGCCGGACAATGACGGTTTTTGGCCAGAAAGCGGCCGCAATCGTAGCGACGCCTTCCGAGAGTTTTTCGACGAAGAAGTCAACAGGATTGGCGTAGCCCCGAGCGCGGCGCAGGATTTCTTCACGCCTGGAAACGGGCAGGGCGTCAATCTGCAAAATCGCTTTCGGGTGAATGCCGATCACGTTGTTGATGATGAATTCCAGCCGCGCCAATCCGACGCCACTGTTGGGCAATTGCGCGAATTCGAACGCCAGTTCGGGATTGCCTACATTCATCATGATTTTGACGCCGATGTCGGGCAAATCGCCAAGGTCGCGGGTAATGATTTCGTAATCGAGACGGCCGCGATAAACATGCCCCGTATCGCCCTCGGCGCATGAAACGGTGACAGTATCGCCCTCGACAAGCTGCTCGGTCGCATCACCGCACCCCACGATGGCGGGAATCCCCAGTTCGCGCGCGATGATCGCCGCATGGCAGGTACGGCCGCCGCGATTGGTCACGATGGCCGAAGCGCGCTTCATCACAGGCTCCCAGTTCGGATCCGTCATATCCGCGACGAGCACGTCGCCCGGCTGAACCTTGTCCATTTCGGAAGGCTGGTGTACCACGCGCACCGGGCCGATCCCGATTTTCTGGCCGATCGCGCGGCCTGAAATAAGCGCCTTGGAATATACCTTGATCTTGAATTTTTCAACCTTGCCGCGCGTATCCCGCGATTTCACGGTTTCAGGACGCGCCTGCAGAATGTAAAGTTTTCCGTCGTCGCCGTCTTTCGCCCATTCGATGTCCATTGGACGCCCATAATGCGCCTCGATGATAACCGCGTATTTTGCCAGTTCCTCGATCTCGGCGTCATTGAGCGAAAAGCGGTGACGATCCGCTTCCGGAACATCGACGGTCGCCGTGGATTTTCCGGCGGCTTTTTCAGCCGTAAAAACCATTTTGATGAGCTTCGAACCGAGATTCCGGGAAATGATGGCCTTTTTACCCGCTTTCAACATCGGCTTATGCACATAGAATTCATCGGGATTGACAGCGCCCTGTACCACGGCTTCCCCAAGGCCGTAGGAGGATGTGACAAAAACCGCGTCACGGAAACCGGATTCGGTGTCGAGCGTAAACATGACGCCTGCCGCGCCCGTGCCGGAACGTATCATGCGCTGAACGCCCGCCGACAGCGCGGATTCGGAATGCCTGAATCCTTTGTGTACCCGGTAGGCGATTGCGCGGTCGTTGTAGAGCGAAGCGAAAACCTCTTTCATCGCATGCAGGATATTGCTGGCGCCCTGGATATTGAGGAAGGTTTCCTGCTGACCGGCGAATGAGGCATCCGGCGAATCTTCAGCCGTCGCGGAAGAGCGCACGGCAAACGATGCCGATTCGGGCGAAGCACCTGCCAGTACCTCGTAATGACGGACGATTTCCGTCTTCAGTTGTTCGGGGAAAGGTGTTTCGACGATCCACTGGCGAATTTTCGCGCCGGACGCGGCAAGCGCCGTTACATTGTCGACATCCAATCCGGATAACTCGGCGTCAATGCGCATCGCCAGTCCTTCGTGCTGCAGAAAATCCCGAAAAGCATCGGTCGTTGTCGCAAAACCGCCCGGAACTCTCACACCGGCGCCGGCCAACTGGCTGATCATTTCACCAAGAGACGCGTTTTTTCCCCCGACGCGGTCCACATCGCTCATACGGAGCTGGTCAAAATTGATCACGTAATCGCTCATGATGGTTTTCCTGTAAAGTTGTGGTTTTCGAAGTTTCGATCCGCATCCGGCAAAACCGGGCGGCAGAACGCGGAAAAGGCTACGCTCCTCCAACGCGCGTATTATCCCCCTGAAGGGGGAGGTTTCCAACTGGCTTACAATGAGAGCTTTGTTCCCCGTATTTCGACTTCCAGACTTGTTATTGGAGAAAATTGATGTCGTCATCCGAACAGATTTCACGCACAATCTTCTACATTTCGGACGGTACCGGAATTACCGCTGAAACGCTAGGATTGAGTTTGTTGACCCAGTTTAACGATATCCGTTTCAAGACAGTTCGCCTGCCGTTCGTCGATACGCTTGAGAAAGTGCACGATTGCCGTGATCGCCTTCAAAAAGCTTTTGAGCAGGACGGTTTCCGGCCTATCGTTTTTTCCACGCTCGTCAATCCGGAATTCAACCAGATATTCGGAGAAACCAACAGCCTCTGCCTGAATTTTTTTGATATCTTCATCGCGCCCCTGGAAACGGAACTGGGAATCAAGCGCAGCGAAAAGGTCGGACGGACGCATGGACTGACCAACAACGCCGATTACGAGCGCCGCATCAATGCGATCAACTACACGCTCTCACACGACGACGGCATTACCGATCATGGCCTTGAGGAGGCCGATGTGATTCTGGTGGGTGTTTCCCGGTGCGGGAAAACACCGACCAGCATTTATCTCGCCATGCAATTCGGCGTCCGCGCCGCCAACTTTCCCCTCATTCCGGAGGACTTTGAGAACCGGCGTTTTCCTGAAGCGCTTACGCGGCACAAGGAAAAGCTTTTCGGACTCACGATCCAGCCCGAGCGCCTCACGCAGATCCGGACGGAGCGGCGGCCGAACAGCAAGTACGCCTCCCCGGAGAACTGTCATTATGAAATCCGCGAGGCGGAAAAAATGATGCGCCAGCAGGGTATTCACTGGCTCGATTCTTCGTCGAAATCGATTGAGGAAATTTCCGCGACCATCATACAAGAAATAAAACTACTGGATAATCAGGAAGAATAGAAAGCTTTCAAGCACCCCGCCGGCTTTCCATCGTTTTACACCCTTGAGGACGAACCCGCGCGCGTCTGCCCTAGCGCGCGCATGCTCTGTTTTTCCCTCTCTTCTTGGCCTCGCGCATAGCCAAAATCGCGCGCATGATGAAATCCTGGGCACTTTCCTCATGCCTTAACAGGGTATAACCCAGGCTGGCAGTCAGGGAAATTTCCGCGACAGGGGTTTCAGCGATATTCGAACAGAGTTTCTCGGCAATTCGTCCCGCTTGTTTTCCGGTGCTGCGCGGAACCAGCGCCACGAACTCTTCATCGCTATAACGCGCCACGATGTCGTTTCTGCGCATGCTGCTCAAAAGCAACTCTTCAAAAGATTTCAGCACCTTGTCTCCGACCTCATAGCCATAGGTGTCGTTAACCTGTTTGAAATCGTCAATGTTGAGAATGATCAGAGCAAGCGAAGTACTTGTAATTTGCGCTTTTTCCATTTCATTCTGCAAAATTGCCATAAAGTCCACCCTGTCCAGAACTTTTGGCAAACTGCTGACTTTCGACTTTTCCCTGAACAGCTCAAGGCTTTTGGACATCTTCCGGTTTTCAAGCAACTGGACTCGCGCTTTGCGCAGGATGTTGGCGCGGTCGATAAATTCTTCCCGCAATAAGCGGATAATCAACAGCTGTTCTTCTCCGAAGCGCACAGCTTTGGCAATCAGCGCGGATGGCTCCTCGACCCTTCCATCCTCCTGCCAGACGCCCGAAGATATGCTTCCTGGACGGCCGTCGTTAAAAAATTCCTCAGCCTCTTCCAGAAAGATTTCCAGCATTGGCGAATAGTCCCATGGCGTTACGCAAACCAGCTCGAAATAATCCAGCATGGCCTCGTCAGGCGTATGCTTCGCTTGTTTGTCCCCTTGTGAAGAAGGGAAAATCTCGGTGTAAAAATCAGGGACATCACCGAAAAAAACGTATTCCTTGTAACCAATTCGACGTAATACGGCAATATTGTTCGCGCGAAGAATACTGTAAGCCAGTTGTTCGTTGCTATTTGGCACTGTTCTGCTCCTGCAACATTTCCTCGGTCAGGGATTTGAAGGCATCGTCGACGGTATCGCCGGATTTCGCGCTTGTGCAAAAGAAATCGATCCGTTTTTCACGCAATCCTTCCAGCATTTCAGGGGTAATTTCCCATTTATTTCTGATATCCGCCTTGTTGATGAGAAGTTTGTTTGGCAAAGGTTTCCCCAAATATTTGAAGGCGATTTCACGCAACTCCAGGGCGATATCCAGTGTTTCCTTGCGCGTGCCGTCGGCGACCACGAAAAAACCCATTGCGCCCCGCAGATAAGAGGTATTGATGTCTACGTAGGCATCCTTGCCTTCCATGTCCCAAAGCAACAGATTGATTTCTTTTCCGCAGGTCATAATCTCTTTTTTGCTGATTTTGACGCCCACCGTGGAAAGGTACCTGTCCGAAAAAACCGAATGCACAAACTGGGAGACCAAAGAGGTTTTTCCCACTGAAAAGGCACCAAGCATGCATACTTTTTTGTTTATCATCGCAAAACTAACTCCACTTTTAATGCGCCGGGAAATGACTCAATTGTATAAATACAAAAAAATCCCATTTCTTACTGTGACAATAGGCGCTCAGTAGTAATCGTAGGCTGGCTGGTTAAATGTACACGAAATTCTATACGTCTGCTAGCCAAATCATCTCCATACGGCGCTTGCCGCATGGTTTTCTCTTGCTCATATTCTCCGGTTTTTTCATCACTGGGATATTGCGACCCCATCCCATATATTGAAATAGGCATTCCGGAGCCTCTCGCATACAACATGGAAGCCACTGTATGCGCTCTCGCCTGACTTATTTCATAGTTGCGCTTCGCTGTGCCGGTCGCGTCCGCATGACCATAAATAGTCAGGGATACAACGATGCCCATTTTCCGGGTCAGGCGCTCCAATTCCACGAGCGCATCCATGGCGTTATTCAGATGCGGTTGATCACTCGTGATCGGCATATCGCCGCCTGCCGGGAACCGGACGGTAACGCCTTCAACAATTTTCACCCGGCGCGCGATTTCTTCGGCCAATGGATCGCGCAAACCACGCATATCGACCTGTTTAACGCCGGGCAGAAGCATCGCCGCCTCGCGCGTATGCAAAATCCAGGCCATCGGCGCCGTGCCCTTGAAGGTCAACAGCCCGTTATCAAGGCTCATGCTTACTGTCTCAGGCAAAGAGAAGGATTTCTCCGCGCGCCGCAGCACGACGGAACGGTCATGGGAAATAAAAGGCACCAGGTTAAACGAAAAGAGCGCGGCATCCATGCCGTTCGCGGTCAAGATATCCGCCGGCATGCGCGCGAATTCGTCGTGAAAGGCGATGACTTTCCACGGCGACCGATCGAAAATTCCGGATTCTTCCTGCACGTGGACAATCATAAGGCCCGGCTCCGCGCGAAGAACAGCGATAGCTTCACGATGCGCGCCTATATTCGCGGCATGACCATAATAAACCACCCCCAGGCCGATGCAAAAAGACAACGCCAAGGCGTAAGGCACCCACTTGCCCCAGAAAGGATGCACCTGACGCCCTTCCCGCTGATAATGAGAAAGCATGCAGGTTTCAAGCAGGCGCGCCGCATCAGCGAAGGGGGCGGTGTCACCGCAAAAATCGTTCAACTCATCCGCATACTCGATGAGCAGCATTTCAAGGATTTCTTCCAGTTTCCTCTGGAGGCCCACAGGAGGAATACCGCGAACCACACATGCCAGATAGGCCAGCCGGGACTTTTTGATATAAATGGTACATTCGCCCATTTGCATGGATTCCACGTCGCCGCCCTTGAAGCAGTCGCGCACGAAATCCTGAATGGCCGTCAACATTCCGGAAAGCATGCCCGCGTCGTTGGTGTCGCCTCCCTCGCCTTTGGCGTTGATCTCCTCATTGATGAGATACGACAAAAGCAGCCCTGTGTCGCTGTGGATAAAAAAGACCTGTTCAACGCGATATTCAAGGGTATGCAGAAGCACGACTTCGCTGAATGTCTTGCCCGTGCGAAGCGCTTCCAGACGCCAGCGGAGGCCTTTCCAGGAAAAGGCCATTTCCATGCTTTTCCCAAAGTCCGCCATCATCGAGCGGAAAGATTCCGCAATGGATTTTCGGATCGTCGGCCCCATCAACGGATAGAGCACATCGACAAACTCCGTTTTCCGCTTCTGGAGCGAACTCTGCAAAATGTTGTCAACAACGGATTCCAACGCCACATTCAACCCGTTGTCACTCTTTGATCGCAACAGAATGGCTTCCGCCAGGATGTTGCCTACTTTCTTGGCATTGTACTGCGCGTTGGTATAACTCGAGCGCAGTTTTTCGATAATTGCGATTTCACGACTGAAAAGAAGCGAGCGCAGCAATTTCACTTCCTTGTCCGTCGGCGCTTCCGGAATGGATTTCCAGAAAGCCTCGTCTTCGCTCACCACCGCAGCATTCTCCGCCACGTTATCATTGGCGAGATGAGCGTCAATACGCTCCGTAGCGGACACCTCCGTCACTCCGGAATCCTCCACCAGGATTCCGCTCTCTTTCACCGGAGCCTGTTCAGACACAGGGAGCTCTGTTGTCATTGATGGTATTTATCAGCGTTTTTTCAATTTGCCGGCCTGGATTTCCCAGCCTCCTCATCCTGGCCGATCTGAAGCGGTTGTTCTTCCAGTTTGACAAATATATCATTGCCATTCCACTGGGCCAGCTTGATCGCCACCTCAGACAACAGACCGGACAGCACGGAACGCGTCGTCATGTCACTTCGAATCTGCGAGGAGATAACGGAAAGCGCATTAATGGAATCCTTGTACTTCTCATCGATTTTGTCCGCAAGACGGCCGTTTTCCGTCAGCAGCAACTGACGTAAATCGCGCTCAACCGTATCCAGTGTGCCGGAAAGCGCCACCAGCTTGCGCTCAAAGGCTTCTTCGGCCGCGACGAGATTTTTGGCGATCTGCGTCAAGGCTTCGTTGCGTTCGCGCCGTTCCTTTTCCAGCATTTCACCGCGCTCGCGCTTTTCGTTCCCAAGCGCTTCCGCGCGATCCCGCTGCTCGCTTTTCGTAGCGGCGGCACGCTCATTTTGTTCTTCCTGAAGCCGATGGAGCAGAGAAGAGACTTCACTTCTCATAAAATTTTCCAACGAATCGGAGCGTGTCTTCATGCTTTCCCGCAAATCGGAAAGTTCGCGCAAAAAACGCTCTTCCTGCCGCACAAAGCGCTGTTCCATGTCTTTTAGCTGCGTGCCCATCAGCAGATCCCGAACCTGCTCTATCGAATTTGCTTCGCCTGGATTCGCCATTTTCTCTTTTCCTCCATGTTCATGACAGACTTCCGCGCTCGACAATGCTCCGGCCAAACGTTCTTCCGGCGCGAACATTTGCGCCGGCTCCTCCGCAGTCTTGCCAGTCACGCTATGATGCTTGCGTTTTATCATGTCCAGATCCTTTGAACTGAGATCAATTGTAACCCCATTTGACAGTGTCCATTGTGAAAAAATTCACATGTCACACGAAAAGGAAACCAAGGGAATTTTTACGGCCGGAGCCTCCGTACCTGTCATTGGGATCAATGGGCGAAATGTAACGCGAACGGCCACACGGCGCAATCCGGTTTCGAAAAACGCAGCAAGAAATTAGCGACAGCCCGGAAGGCGCTGTCGCTCTAACATCATTGGCAAGGGGTTTGCATCCCCTTGCCAATGGCTACGGTCGAAACCCCGGCCTTCAGGCCGGGGTT
>JAITGN010000098.1 GCA_031280565.1 Accumulibacter sp.
TTCCCCTCTTTTTGAAAGAATGCGAATTCCGATTCAATTACGGCACACCAACACGGCAATTACATCTTTTACGCTCTTGGTGTGACATTTAAACCCCTAATCTAGTACAGCCCCAAAAACAGACTTCTGACAAACTGGACGGGTGAACGGACTGGAAAGACGTCCTTCGACAAACTTCGTTCGATAGGCTCAGGACGGAGCAGGGTGGATGGATTGGAAATGGGGTATCCGGAAAGCCAGAAAGATTAAAAACAGCTTAAGGACGTTGTTTTCGTCTTCTGCTCTGTTTTCAACCACTCGTGGTGAACGTGTTAAAAACCCGTCCGCGCTAAACCTGCCGAATCATCGACACCATCTATCTCCGTTCGTGCTGAGCCTGTCGAAGTATGAACGGACGCTCCGGCGGTTTTTCAAATATCTTCTTGGTCAGTGACTTGAACAGCTATTCTCTTTTAATCAATCTTGGCCTTTCCAGTCCTGACTCTTCGAATTGTTTTTCAATCCTTACCCTTCGACAGGCTTCCTTCGTCAAGCTCAGGGCAGGGTAGGGCGAACGGGTTGGAAAAATATCCTTCGATGCAGTTGGAAACGAAGGCGCGCGCCTTGTTTTTTCCGCGCATCGTGTTCCGCGCAAGCTCTGGCATAATAAACGGATAGATACAAAACAAGAGGTTCGATGTGCTGGCTGATTTGGGTTGGCGTGATCTGGTAATAGCGATTTGCGCGCTTTTGGCGATTTATGTCGTGTTTGTTTTTTTTCAGATCAGCCGTTTGAAACAGGAGAAAAAAACATTCACTTCTTTTGACCCACCGCCTCGCCCGACGGTTGACGCTTATGAAACGATCATGAAGCCCGATCGCGCTTCCGGTTCTCCTGTGCTTGCCGCGCCTTCGAAACCGGCGCGGGAGGACAGGGATGAAAAGGCGCGGCAGTTTTCATCTGTCCGTGTTTCAACCTGCGCCCGTGATGGGGCGGAAACGCGCGGAAGAGATGATACTTCTTCCATGCGCGATTATCCTTCTGAAGGGAGGGGGCCGCCAGAGGAGGTTTTCGATGGACAGCGTGAGCGTGTTTTGCACGATGGCATGGCTACGGAGAGCTTTCAATCCAGGGTCGAAAACCGCAAAAAAATGATCGCGCTCGAACAGGATCTCGATCAGCTGCGTAAAGAGGTTGGCAGATTGCGGGCCGAAATTCTTTTGTTGCGCGAGGCGTGTCAGAAGCCGGATAAGCTTTCGCCATCCTCCCCACAGGTCTCGTCTTTTTATAGCGATGCCATGCAGATGGCGGCTCAGGGAGAAAGCATGGAAAATATTTCGCAGCTCTGCGGCATATCGCGTGCCGAGGCTGAACTGGTCAAGGCGCTTGTCAAGGATCGTGCCAAATGACGGGATTCAAGGATT
This sequence comes from Accumulibacter sp., assembly GCA_031280565.1. Taxonomy (GTDB): domain Bacteria; phylum Pseudomonadota; class Gammaproteobacteria; order Burkholderiales; family Rhodocyclaceae; genus Propionivibrio. Next base: position 1,405 of record JAITGN010000098.1, read on the forward strand.
TTTTTGAAGAACTCTCAGCGCGCGTGGATGAGCCGCCGGAGGGTGATATCCACGAAGCCAGACGTAAAAAACTGGTTTGGCGCATGGGCATTGCCGCGCTGGCAATTGTCGTTTTGCTGGGGGGGCTGGTTCTGTTTGAGTATTTCAACGCGGTGAATGACGAAGAGGAAGATGCGCTGCCCCAGCAGGCCTTTGTCCAATCGGCCGCGGAGAGCGAAGTCAAGGAGCTGCCGCCTGAACGCCAGGAAACTGCGGACGGCGAGTCAAGGCCGGAAATGCCTGAAACGCCAAAAACAGGCGTTTCCGCCGATATGCCAAAGACGGAAGAAGCGGGGCACGAGAATACGAAGGGGATGGAAATAAAGCAGGGGGCGTTGAAAACGCCGCAGCCTTCCGGAGGAGGGATTCCGGACGATTCCAGGGCGAACGCTTCTGGCGCTCAAAAAGTGGCTTCGGAGGGATCAGCCGCGCCTGTCGATAAGCGGGTGATGAGAGAAAACGTGCCGCCCGGGCCAGTAGTCGCGCGACAGCCCGTGTTGCCGCCGCCTTCCGGAACCGGCGTCAGACCGCAGGCCGCGCCTTTTCCCGTTACTCCGGCGAACCGTTTGCAGGTGGGGGTTTTTTCCGACCCGCGCCGCGCGGAAGGGCTGCATACGCGCCTGACGCTTGAAGGCGTTCCCGCGACGATTGAAACGCGCGTCCATGTTGGCCCGTTCAAGAACAAGGCGGAAATGAAGTCCGCGCAGGCGAAGTTGAAGGCGCTCGGGATCAATGCCGTCGTGCTTCCGCCGAAGGAGCGGCGATAGCGCGAATCATGCGCATCGCGACTTTCCAGGATGAAATCCATATTTCAATTGATGCCCGTTGTCGGGCGGCAAGGTATGGAGGAGGCGATGCCTCTTCCATGCGTGATTGTCCCCTGAAGGGGACGTTTCCAGCCAGAGGAAGTTTCTGATGAAAAAAACCATAATCGCGACATCCAGAGCGCCCGCCGCCATTGGAACGTATTCGCAGGCGGTGAGTGTCAATGGCGTTGTCTACCTTTCCGGCCAGATCGGTCTCGACCCGGCGAGCGGGCAGCTTGTTGATGGCATTGACGCGCAGATCGTCCGCGTTTTCGAAAATCTCAAGGCGGTTGCCGAGGCCGCAGGCGGCGCGCTGGCTGATGTCGTCAAGCTGAATGTTTACTTGATCGATCTCAATCATTTCGGAAAGGTCAATGAAACGATGGTCCGTTATTTTTCCGAACCCTTTCCGGCGCGGGCGGCTGTTGGCGTAGCCGCGCTGCCACGCAGTGCGCTGGTCGAAGCTGACGCGATTCTGGTATTGCCGGAATAGAACAAGTTTAAGCGCAGGTTTCACTGATGCGAGCCGATGACGGAATCGAAGCGCCCCCCGCGCTCAAGGAAAAACTGCGCAAGTTGGGCCTGATTCGGCGTGATGATCTTCTGCTGCATTTGCCGGCGCGCTATGAAAACGAGACCGTTTTGACTGAAATCGCTTTCGCGCCGTTGGGCGCGCCAGCGCAGGTTGAAGTTTCCGTGCTTGATGTTTCGGTTCAGTTTCGGCCGCGCCGCCAGCTTGTGGTGCATACCGCCGATTCCAGCGGTGAGCTTGTTTTGCGTTTTCTCAATTTTTACGTCAGCCAAACGCGGCAATTCGAACAAGCGCGCGACAGAAAAAAGAAAATGCGGGTTTTTGGCGAAGTCCGCGCGGGTTTTTTCGGTCCGGAGATGGTTCATCCGCGTTATCGGGCGCTGACTGGCGAAGAAGCGCTGCCGTGTTCGTTGACTCCGGTTTATCCGACGACGGCGGGCATTTCGCAAGCGATGCTTCGCGGGCTGATAGGAAATGCGCTTCGTGAGGCCGATCTTTCCGATTGTGTCGATTTCGGCGGAGAAACGTCGAGGCTGCCCACGTTTTCCGAGGCGCTTCGTTTTTTGCATGCCCCCCCCCCCGGAGGCCGATGAAGCCGATCAGCAAACGCGGACGCACCCGGCCTGGCGGCGGATCAAGCTCGATGAATTGCTCGCGCAGCAGCTTTCCTTGCGGCGCGCCTATCTCGCGCGGCGGAGAAAAGGCGCGCCCGCGCTTGTTTCGGACGGGAAGCTGGCAGAGCGTTTGCTGGCGGCGTTGCCGTTCGGATTGACCGGTGCGCAGATTCGCGTCGCTGCCGAAATCCGGCGCGATCTCAATCAGACGCACCCGATGCAGCGTTTGTTGCAAGGTGATGTCGGGAGCGGAAAGACGATCGTCGCGGCATTGGCTGTCTGTCAGGCGATTGAGGCCGGCCATCAGGCGGCGTTCATGGCGCCGACTGAAATTCTGGCCGGACAGCATTTGCTCAAGCTCAAAACGTGGCTGGAACCGCTAGGCGTCAAGATCGTCTGGCTCACGGGAAGCCTGAAAAAAACGGCCAAACGGGTTTCGCGTGAACAGGTCGCGGGCGTGGCGCAACTCATCGTTGGAACGCATGCCCTGATTCAGGAAAACGTCGATTTTTCCAGGCTGGGTCTGGTTGTTGTCGATGAACAGCATCGTTTTGGCGTCGCGCAGCGGCTTTCCTTGCGGCGCAAGGGAGAGGCAATGCCGCCGCATCAGTTGATGATGTCGGCGACACCGATTCCGCGCACCTTGTCGATGACTTACTATGCCGATCTCGATATTTCAGTGCTCGACGAACTGCCACCGGGACGGCGTCCGATACAGACGAGACTTGTTTCGGAACAGCGGCGGGATGAAGTGATCCACCGTGTGCGGGAAGCGGTTTCCGGCGGGCGTCAAGCTTATTGGGTTTGTCCATTGATCGAAGAGTCGGAAAAACTCCAGCTCCAAACCGCGCTCGATACGTATTCCGTTCTGTCTGAAGAGCTTGGCGGATTGCGCGTCGGCCTTGTGCACGGCCGTCTCGGAACCGAGGAAAAGGAGACGACGATGGCTTTGTTTTCCGCCGGAGAGATTGATGTGCTTGTGGCGACGACGGTTATCGAGGTCGGCGTTGATGTTCCGAACGCTACTTTGATGATCATTGAACATGCCGAGCGCTTCGGACTGGCGCAGCTTCATCAGTTGCGCGGCCGGGTGGGGCGGGGAGCGCGGGATTCAGTGTGCGTGCTGCTTTATCAGATGCCGCTGTCGGCGATGGCGCGTCAACGCCTGAAGATAATTTATGAAAATTCAGATGGGTTTGAAATCGCGCTTCAGGACCTGAAATTGCGCGGCCCCGGCGAATTCATTGGCAGCCGCCAGTCGGGTGTTCCGTTACTCCGTTACGCGGATCTTGAAGCGGACGCTGATCTTGTCGAATTAACGCGGACGCTGGCGGAAAAGATGCTCCGCGAGACGCCTGAACGGGCGGGACAGCATTTGGAACGCTGGCTGGGCAGCCGCGAAGAAATGCTGTGCGTCTGAAAGCTGTATATAAATAACCGCTAATCCGAAAAAAACGACCATCGGGCCGGGCAAGGCCGGATTCGTGAAAAAAGTCGCTATGCGCTTGGTTAGAATGGGTAAATGAAAAATACCCAGCGTATTGTTGAGCGCCTCAACCAGTATGAGCGTTTGATGCGGCTTGATAAGCCGATCGGCATTCTTCTCCTGCTGTGGCCAACGCTTTGGGCCTTATGGATTTCTTCCGATGGTTCGCCGGATATGATGGTTGTCTGGATTTTCATTCTGGGCGCGGTTTTGATGCGTTCGGCGGGTTGTGTAATGAATGATCTGGCGGACAGCGGCTTCGATCCGCATGTTGCGCGTACGCGTGACAGGCCGATCGCTGCGGGGAATGTTTCGAAAAAGGAAGCCATGCTCCTGTGCGTCGTTCTGCTTGGCATGTCGCTTTCGCTGGTCTTGTGTTTCAAAAGCTTTCGTATGCTGGCGCTGTCGGTCATCGCGTTTCTTCTCGCTGCGACCTATCCGCTGACCAAGCGTTTTCTTTCCATTCCTCAGGCTTGTCTTGGCGTGGCTTTGGGTTTTGGCATACCGATGGCGTATGCGGCGCATATGAACGTGTTTCCGCGGGAATGCTGGTATCTGTTGGCCGTCAACGTGTTCTGGGCGCTGGCCTACGATACAGAGTACGCAATGGCCGACCGCGAGGACGATTTGAAAATTGGCATAAAAACGTCGGCGATCACTTTCGGACGTTTCGATGTTTCCTTTGTCATGTCATGCTATGCGATCATGTTCGGCCTGTTGATCTGGGCAGGCGGCGCGTTGCGCCGGGGATGGCTTTTTTACGCCGGAGTCGGCGTAGCCGCCGCGATTGCCGCCTATCATTTCACGTTGATCCGCGATCGAAAACCCGAGAAATGTTTCAAGGCTTTTCTGCATAATAACTGGATTGGCGCAAGCGTTTTTTCCGGTATCGCGCTTGATTACCTGCGCCAGTCGTATTTTTCCTGATCTGTGGCTTTTCACGATTTACGCGCGTTTCTTTTGAGCCTTGAGCGCTTGGGCGAGCTGAAACGCGTCGCTGTCGAAGTCGATCCCCGGCTGGAGATGACCGAAATCTGCGACCGCGTGCTGCGCGCCGGCGGGCCGGCCATCGTGTTTGAAAATCCAAAGGGATATTCTTTGCCTGTCCTCGCCAATTTATTCGGGACGCCGCGCCGCGTCGCTCTGGCCCTCGACAATGGCGCGGAAAACAGGAATGCCATGGAGGTCTTGCGTTCGCTTGGCCAGTCGCTTGCTTCGTTGAAAGAGCCGGAACCGCCCGACGGTCTGAGAGACGCCCTGAAAAAATGGCCGCTTCTGAAACAGGCGCTCAACATGCAGCCGAAACTCGTTTCTTCCGCGCCATGTCAAGACATTATCTATGAAGGGAATGACGTCAATCTTTCGATTCTTCCTGTACAGCGCTGCTGGCCGGAAGATGTTTCACCGCTGATTACCTGGGGATTGACAGTCACGCGCGGGCCGGAGCGCGCGCGTCAGAATGTCGGCATTTATCGTCAACAGGTGATTGGGCCGAACAAACTCATTATGCGCTGGCTTGCGCACCGTGGCGGCGCGTTGGACTTCGCGGAACATTGCAGGAACGCGCCATCCAGGCCGTTTCCGGTCGCGGTTGCTATCGGCGCCGATCCAGCGACGCTGCTTGCCGCGGTGACGCCGGTTCCGGATTTACTTTCCGAATACCGGTTTGCCGGACTTCTTCGCGGTAAAAAAACCGAGCTTGTCGCCTGCCTTGGCAAGCCGCAGAAAGACGCGGGTCTGCATGTCCCCGCTTCGGCCGAAATCGTTTTCGAAGGATTTATCGATCCCGCCGAACACGCGATGGAGGGGCCTTTCGGCGACCATACCGGGTATTACAACGAACAGGCGTCATTTCCTGTCTTTACAGTCGAGCGCGTTACGATGCGCAAAGACGCGATTTATCACAGTACCTATACCGGCAAGCCTCCGGACGAGCCATCCATGCTAGCCGTCGCGCTCAACGAGGTTTTTGTCCCGCTTTTGCAAAAACAGTTTCCCGAAATTGTGGATTTCTATTTGCCGCCCGAGGCGTGTTCATACCGGATGGCGGTCGTTGGCATCAGGAAACGCTATCCCGGACATGCGCGGCGTATAATGCTCGGCATCTGGAGTTTTCTGAGGCAATTCTCATATACCAAATTCATCATTGCCGTTGACGATGATATCGATGTGCGCGACTGGAAACAGGTTGTCTGGGCGCTCAGTACGCGCGTCGATGCGGCGCGTGATACGCTGATTGTTGAAAATACGCCTATGGATTACCTTGATTTCGCTTCGCCAGTCGCGGGGCTTGGCAGCAAGATGGGGATTGACGCGACAAACAAATGGCCCGGAGAAACGGATCGCGGCTGGGGAAGGCCGATTGTCAGTGATCCGGAGGTAAAGCGGCGCGTGGATTCGATCTGGGAAAGTCTCGGACTTTTGTGAGTGAGGCGCAGGGCAAGCGGCTGCATTACGGCCGGGCCGGAAATATGAAAATATGGAGTTTTCAATTCACGCTAGGGAATAGTCGCGAAAACGACGCACGTTTTCTGATGGGGGGGTGAGAGTTTTTCTGTAAAAATGGCTTGAGGACGTGAGTTTTTGTAGAGTTTAGCCGGAGGCTGGAAAAGCGGTACATCATGAGAGAATCGCGGAGCAAGTATATTCAACACACGGATGAAAAAGCGCATTACTGCGCGCGTGCTGGTTTGTTGCTAAAAGACGAAGCGCAGGAGGATTTTCAGGCGCGGAGGATTCGTCTTTTGCTGGCGGCGTCGGATGCCGGTCATGGCGCTGCGACTTACGAGCTTGCGCTGTCTTACGCTATGGGCATTGATGTTTCCGAAGATGGCTCGCGCGGCGCTTTTCTTTTCAAGAAAGCGGCTGACCAGGGATATGCGAAAGCAAAAGTAAGCCATAGCGTTGATCTGTTTTTTGGGTTGAATGGCGTGAAGCGCGATGAGGAAACGGCGCTGGAACTTGTCGGACAGGCGGTTGTCGACCGCGTGGAAAATGCGGAAATTGCCCTGAATATTTTTATGGAATACCAGCGCATATGTCAGACAGTCGAGGACTATTTATAAACTGGCGCGACAGCCTTTTACGTTCATAATCGGCCGTGCGCCCAGACAATTATCGTCCGGGCCGACGTGAACGTGCCGTTTCCAGGTGTTCGCACAACCGCTCGGCGCCGTCGAGCAGACGGGGTGTATGGCGCTGGATCAGGTCGGGATCAATGAAAAACAGGTTGTTCTGTTCGACGGCGGCAATCGATGCCCAGCGCCTCCAGTCGTCGAGCCATTCTGGTCGAGACTGGTCCATCCCGCTTGCGATAATGACTTCAGGATTGGCGGCGACGACGGATTCGACGGTGACATTTGCCGCCAGAGGTTCCAGCGAATCGAAGATGTTTTCTCCTCCGCACAGGCGGATGACACTGGAGATGATCTGCTTGCCACCGATGGTTGTCAGCGGCTGTTTCCATATCTGATAAAACGTTCGCACACGCGCCAGCGAAGCATAACGGTCGCGCAAGGCTTTCAGACGCGCGCGCAAGCGCGCCGCTTCCGCGTTGGCAGCCGTGCGGGTATCCGCCAACGCACCGAGATGCAGGAGCTCTTGGGCGATGTCCTCAATCTGGTCGGGCTGCGAGACGTAAACAGGGAGCCCAAGTTTCTGGAGCTTTTCGATATGGGCGGGCGAATTGCCGCTGCGCCATGCGACGATGAGATCGGGGTTCAGCGCGACGATGGCCTCAAGGTCGAAATGGGAATAACCACCGACGCGCGGGATTTTTTTTGCTTCTTCCGGATAGGTGCTGTAGTCGACCACGCCTACCAGCCGATCGCCCGCGCCCGCGGCGAATACCATTTCGGCGAGATGTGGCGCAAGCGTCACGATGCGGCGTGCCGGTTTTTCAAGGCGGAGCGGCATTCCGGATTCTTTTCCGGGGGCGGTTTCCGCATGAATTGGTGTGGCAACGCACGTTAGAAGAAGAGCGGCGAAAAATTTTAATGGCCTGAATTTTTCCGGTCCATCAGGCCATTGGTGCTTTCTGGAATGGTGCGGCGGTTTTGCGGCGAGAATGCTCATTCAGGATTCCGCGATGGAATCGGCGAGACGCCGCCAGTCGCTTTCGTTGCCCGGCAGCCCGACGCGCAACAGGCCATAGTGGTCAAAACGGCGTGTCAGAATGGCGCGTCGCGCGAGGTGGTCGTACAGTTCGGCGACGCGTGATGTCGCGATTGAGCAGAACAACGCCGTGCGCCGCACTTCGCCAAGCGGCGCGAGCAGCGCGGCGAGGCGGCGCGAGGCGTCTGCGAGCCGTTCGCGGGCGTTGGCTTGCCAAACCGGATCGTTCAGCGCTTCCCGCGCGACGAAACGCGATGGGTGCGAAAGCGGCCAGGGGCCGATGATTTCACGCAACCCCTGAAGTTTTTCTTGCGCGCCGAAAAGAAAGCCGACGCGCGCGCCTGCAAGCCCAAAAAATTTTCCAAGCGAACGTAAAACGAGCAAATTGGGTGCTTCGGCGCTTCCGGCAAGTTCGACGACGGTGTTTTCAGGCTCGGGGTCGGCAAAAGCTTCGTCGACGATCAGCCAGCCATTTCGCTTGCGCAGATTTTCGGCCGCGGCGATGACTTCGTCGCGCGGAAAAGCCTGGCCAGTCGGATTGTTGGGATTACAGAGCAGAATATTCGGTGTTTTTGCCGCAAGAAGCAATGGCAGGCTCGGCAAACGCAAAAGAGGATTTCCGGCATTTTCCCAGGCATGCGGATGTTCTTCATAGACCGGCGCGATGCAGGCGAGCGCGATACCGGGGAAAAGGGCCGGAAGCGACTGGATCGCGGCCTGTGAGCCTGGCAGAGGGATAAGCCGCTCATTGTTGTAAAAACGCGCGGCGGCGGCTTCAAGACCGTCGTTATCTTCCGGCAGGCGGTTCCAGCATTGCGGGGCTATTGGTGGAACAGGGTAAACGTCCGGATTGATGCCGGTCGACAGGTCAATCCAGTTTTCCAATGAAATATCGTATTCCCGCGCGGCAAGGCGCAGGCGGCCTCCGTGTTCAAGCACTGAAGAGTCCTCCAAAAAAATAAACAGCCAGCCACAGAGCGATGGTGCGGCGGACGAGTGTCAAGGCGCGTTGAATATCCCGCTTGCCGGGCGCGCGTCCTTCGCCGAGCTGCGGGCGTTCTTCTGTCTGGCCATGATAAACAGCGGGGCCGCCAAGCGTGACTCCAAGGCTTCCAGCTCCTGACGACATGACCGGTCCGGCGTTTGGGCTTTCCCACAAGGGCGCTTGCCGCCGCCAGCAGTCCAGCGCGCGCCGTGTTTGCCCGAGCAGGGCGTAAGAGAGGGCGGTTAACCTGGCGGGCGCGTAGTTAAGTGCGTCGTCGATTCGCGCCGCCGCCCAGCCAAAGTAACGGAAACGCGCGTTTTTATACCCCCACATCGCGTCAAGCGTATTGGAAAGGCGGAACAGCACCGCGCCCGTTCCCCCGAGAAGCATAAACCAGAACAGCACACCGAAGATGGCATCGTTTCCGTTTTCCAATGTCGACTCGACACAGGCTTTCGCTATGCCGGGTTCGTCAAGCGCGCTTGTATCGCGCGAAACGATCCAGCCGACATGTTCGCGCGCGGCGGTGAGGTTTCCTGCCACGAGATCATTTCCGATGCGCGTGGCGTGTTCGGTAAGACTGCGTCCGCCGAGCGCAAAATAAAGCAGAAAAATATCGAGCAGATGGCCAGACGACGAATGCAACGTGCGTGTTCCAAACCATGTGAGCATTGTCCAGGGGAACACAGCAAATGACCACGCTGCCAGGCCAGAGGCGCGGCGGGCGATGTCGCCGCCGCGATTGAAACAGGATTCGATCATATCGGCCAGACGTCCGAAAGCAATGAGCGGATGCGCATATTTAGGCTCGCCAAGCAAACGGTCGAGCACGACGCCGGCGATAGCGGCCAGCGGTGGAAGGAGCGTGTGCGGAAATGTCAGCAGAAAGTCCGATATAGAGGGAAAACTCATGAGAAAATGAGAAATAAACAACAAGAACCCGGAATTCTACGATGAACTCGATCGAAAAACCCAGCAAAACGCATTGTCTCATGGTGCAAGGGTGTACGTCCGATGCCGGAAAATCCGTGCTAGCGGCGGCTATCTGCCGTGTTTTGGTGCGGCGAGGCGTACGCGTTGCGCCTTTCAAACCGCAGAACATGGCGCTCAATTCGGCCGTGACCGTCGACGGCGGGGAAATCGGCCGCGCCCAAGCCTTGCAAGCGCAGGCGGCGCGCGTTCTGCCGCACATCGATTTCAATCCGATTTTGCTCAAGCCTTCGACCGACAAGCGTGCGCAAGTCATCATCCACGGCAGGGCGCATTCCGATCTCGATGCACGCGCGTATCACGAATACAAGCCGCGCGCGATGAAAGCCGTCATGGAATCCTGGGATCGCCTCAAGGCGGCGTATGACTGTATCGTTGTCGAGGGCGCGGGCAGTCCGGCGGAAATTAACCTGCGCGCCCGCGATATCGCCAATATGGGGTTTGCCGAAACCGTCGATTGTCCGGTGATTCTCGTTGCCGATATTGACCGGGGCGGTGTTTTTGCCCATCTTGTTGGCACGCTTGAACTTCTTTCGCCAAGCGAGCGGGCGCGGGTCAAAGGTTTTGTCATCAACCGTTTTCGCGGCGACATGTCATTGCTTGAATCCGGGTTGCGTTGGCTCGAAGAGCGCGCGGGCAAGCCCGTTCTCGGTGTGTTGCCTTATCTGCAGGGCCTTTATCTTGACGCGGAGGACGCCTTGCCAAAAGGACGGGAAGCCAAAACAGATGCCGGAATCCGCGTTGTCGCGCCCGCCTATCCGCGCATTTCGAACCATAATGATCTTGACCCAATGCGTTTTCATCCGGAGGTCGATTTCAGTTTCATTGGCCCGTATGCGCCGATTCCGCCTTGCGACTTGATCATTCTGCCTGGCTCGAAAGCGGCGCGTGCCGATCTTGAATGGCTTCGCGCGATGGGGTGGGAAAAAGCGATCCATCGCCATCTTCGCTATGGCGGCAAAGTGATCGGCATTTGCGGCGGCCTGCAAATGCTGGGTAAAACCCTGGGTGATCCTCTTGGAATTGAAGGCGTGCCTGGCGAATCGCGCGGGTTGGGACTGCTTGACTTTGAAACGACGCTAGAACCGGAGAAGACGCTGAAAAACGTAAATGGCGTTTTAACTTTGCCGGACAGAGAGGGGAATTCGCCCCCTGTTTCGGGTTACCGCATTCATATGGGCGTTACGCGCGGCCCGGCACTGGAAAATCCAGCTACGCGGCTTGACGGAGGAACGCCAGAAGGCGCGATTTCCGCTGATGGCCAAATCCTGGCAAGTTATTGTCACGGGCTTTTTGATTCCCCCGCGACGCTCAATGTCCTGCTTGAATGGGCAGGGTTCAGGCCGAAAGCCGTTTTTGACCCGGGAGAGCGACGCGAGCGTGACATCGACCGGCTGGCCGATGTGGTCGAACGGAATCTGAAACTCGAATTGCTGGCTGAATGGTTGCCAGCCTTGAAAAAAAGCTGTGCCGTGAAACGGTATGGATTATTATGACGTAATTTGCGGCGCATGACAAGTTGTGGAGTACCGCTGAACTGTCGCTCTCCATTGGAGCGCGATGCGGATGCAAATACGAATGCAAAAAACAATAAGGGCTTGACAACGTTGATGTGCGCTGAAAAACAAATCGTTTGTACGGAGAATGCAGCAACCTGCCGGATAGTGTGCGAGCTATAAAAATGCGCTTTCCAACAGGGATGTGCTGATTTCCGGACGAGTTCTATCGTGCGAAATCGCCATGAAAACAACATGGTTGGAAAAAAATGGGCCATTTTAGAGAAATATCGACTTTCTGGACGGCTTTCGTGGTTTTCTGGTAAAAAACACCCAGAAAAATAGGGAAAATCAAGATTTTCAGTCGGATTTATCGTGTTTTTGCGCGGAAAAATTCCGAGCCGTCTGAACTTTTAAAGAGCGTACCTCCCTTGTTTTTGAGGTGAAATCCAAAGGATTTCAGTGCAAATTCTCACGCCGGAACAGGTCGCGCGGCGTCTCTACGACGACAAGAACAGCGGGTTTACGGAGCCCGAGGACGAGGTGGGCGGCTTCGCCACCTACAACAAGGTGCAAATGCCCGTTTCGATCGGCGTGACGCTGGCGGTGCAGGGAACGGATTTCGAATTCGAAACCGTGCTCGATAAACTGGGACGGTTTTCCAGAGAGGCCAAAAAACTGATCGTCGTCACGCCGTCCGCAATTTACGACTCCCTGACGCTCGTCAATTTTAGCTACAGCCGCAAGGCCGAACAGGGCGCGAACCTGCTGACCGTGGCGCTGGAGTTTGTCGAGGTGCGCGAAACCCAGGTTCAGGTGACGACATCCGTTATCACGAAACCCAAAAACCCCACCAGCGCCAGTACGACGCAGGAGGGGAAGAAACCGATCTCGGTAGTCGGAAGAACGGCTGGAACAGATATTATCCCGGGGCAAAGTGGCAGAAGATGACTTATGCGGCCTTTAGCATGAATTCCACGCGCACGGCGTCGTATGGAAATTCGATGCCACCCTCAGCGCGGCGTAACACGCCCGCGCTCAAGAGCGCTATCACGTCGGCATGCACGGCCTTCACGTCCCGGCCAACGCGCCGCGCCGCTTCGCGAATGGAAATCGCACCCGCGCCCGCCAATGCCTTCAATAAAGACCATCGCTTCGCTGTCAGCACTTTCCAGAGCAATTCCGGCGTGGCGAAGCTGATATGCGCTTCCGTTCCGGACACGCCGGTTTTCCAGGCGTGCGCGAATCGGCCCATTGCCTCGTCCAAAGAGGCGACTTCAAGGATGACGGTTTTCATCGTTCCATTTCCTTATATCATTTTTGAAATCCAGCAGCAGTTGATCCACAGTGGAAAAAACGATGGCCGATTCCATGCCGCCGAAATGTCTGTGATCGCCTTTTCCGCGCTCGTTGTCGTAGCGCAATACACAGACTCCGCCGACGATATAGGCCAGGCGGTATTTGTAATCATGCGCGCAGCCAGGAAGACGGTTCGGAATACGCCACAGCGCCATTTCGATGAAAGCGTTCTCTCCGATGGCGATTCGATCGTCAATGATCCGTTCTGCTCGCATGTTGGATATTTTAACAACACTCAGCCTGTTGTCAAGAGATACAACCATGATCCTTGAAATTCCGCTCTCTCCGAAGAGCGCGCAGACGTTTTCGGTGCGGCTCGGTGAGTACGATGTGCTGATGTCGCTCTATTGGCGTCAGGAACGTCTTTA
>JAITGN010000009.1 GCA_031280565.1 Accumulibacter sp.
GCAACGTCAATTCGACGCATATCATGGGCAAGACCATGATGAACGGGATTGGCGGCTCTGGTGACTTTACGCGCGCCGCGTACCTGTCGGTTTTCTCGTGCCCGTCGGTTGCCAAGGGCGGCAAAATTTCCGCCGTCGTGCCGGTCGCCTCGCACCAGGATCACAGCGAACACTCCGTGCAAGTGCTTGTGACCGAACAGGGGGTCGCCGACCTGCGTGGCAAGGACGCGATGCAGCGCGCCAAGCTGATTATCGACAACTGCGTCCATCCGGATTACAAGGGATTGCTGCGTGATTACCTGAAATACGTCAAGACGCCGACGCACCAGCCGTTTGAAGCGGCAAAAGCTTTCGCGTTCCATCGCGAATTTGCCGAATCGGGCGACATGCACAATGTCGATTGGGCGAAATATATCTAAAAGCCCAAAACCCTTCGGAAAGGCCCCTCTTGCAGGGGCCTTTTTTTATGGGGCAAACGCCTGGGCGCCTTTTCGCGCCGCGAGAACCGGCGCCCGTCGAGAACGACACGCGCCGACGCCTTCCGGCAAGAAAGACTACGCGGATTTAGAAAATCACAAAGGATTGGGTAATCAGCGGATCAGGACTTGTTATCTTTCGTTTTTTCCTCGTTCATTCGCTGCGCGGCGCGAATGACGTCGGCTTCGAGGATTTGTGTATCTGTCCCATAGCAGCCAATCACATCGATTTCTTCGACAACGAGATTGTTGCCTTTTTTTCCAGAAGCCGCGTTCGACGCGGCATTCTGAAGGGCCAGGGCGTGCGCGATGGTAATTTCCTGTTCTGTCAAGCCCGTTTCGATTCCCGGGGGAAGATCGACGCCCATTTCGATCAGGAGTCTGACCACATCGGTACGCTTTCCGCGCACAGCCATCGAAAGCGGAGAAGTAGGTATCGTGTTATCGGGGAAATTGGCCCGCGCGCCGCTCTGTATCAACTCGCGCACAATATCGGAAAATCCCATGAAACAGGCCATGCCAAGCGGAAGGCTCGGTTTCCCGTCAGGATCGTTCAATCTAACCGGCGCACTCCTGAGTACAGCGCGCACTTCCGAGAGCCGACCTGTACGAACAGCATTGAGCAAATTCTGTTCTGGCACCACAAAAACCTCCGTCGGATAAAGCGTATCACCCCTGATTTTATCAGCGGTCAGGCAATATGTAAAATGATCACTGCAAGCCATTATGCAAGCAGAGTTTCCTGAATATTGCCGCGGCGCTCCGGTTTTCAGCAAGACCGGGGCGGACAGACGGAGCACTGGCTGGATTGCTGGCCGTAATGACTGAATTTTTCCAGAATGACGCGCATTTCCTCCGCGCTTAAAAGCGTCGGCTCGCCGAGCTGGCAGGCTCGCCAGTATTGCTCGCACAGCGTTTCGAGTTCGACGCCAAGCGCCAGCGCGTGTTCGGGACTTTGTCCAAAAACGAGCTGACCATGATTGGCAAGCAAGCAGGCCGTCCTGTCTTTCAACGCGTCCAGCGCGGCGTCGGAAAGCGCCTGCGTACCGAATGTCGCGTAGTTGGCGCAAAGAACCGAATCGCCGCCGAAACGGGCGATCATGTAATGAAAGGGGGGAATATTCCGCCGCAGGCAAGCAAGCGCCGTGGCGAAAGGTGAATGCGCGTGCAATACGGCGCGCGCTTCCGGACGCCGCGCGTAAATATCGCGATGGAAACGCCATTCGGATGAAGGTTTCCGTCCGTTCTCCGGCGTTTCGCCAAAAACACCGTGAAGCGCCATGAAAACAATATCACTGGAAGAAAGCGTGTCGCAGGATATTCCGGTTGGCGTGATCAGATAGCCGGAAATTCCGTTTTCTTCCGCGCGAACGCTGAGATTTCCCGAAGTCCCTTTGTTCAACCCCTCCGATGCCATGCGACGTGCCGCATCGACAAGACGCTGGCGTAACTCAGGCATTTCGCTCCTCCGGATAAAGCGACAGAAGGCTTTCGGCAGTGGCGGCGCATGCACCGCGTTCCGTGATAAAAGCCGTGACGAGGCGCGCCAGGGTAATGTCGAAAGCCGGATTGAAAACGGCCTGGCAGGAAGGAAGCTGACGCACCGCTTTCCCGGCCATTTTCCCGGCGTCTTTCTCATCGAGTCCGTGGAGCAGGCGCAATTCGTCGCCGGAACGTTCCTCAATCGGTATATCCGCTCCGGCGGCGCGGGAAAAGTCAAAAGTCGAGCGCGGCGCGGCGACGAAAAAAGGGACGCCGGCTTCACGCGCGGCCAGTGCCTTGAGGCAAGTTCCGATTTTATTCGCGACATCGCCGTTTGCCGCGACGCGGTCAGCACCGACAATGACAGCATCAACCTGGCCGCGCGACAGGAGGAGTCCCGCCGCGTTGTCGGCGATAAACGTATTCGGAACACCATGCTGTCGCAACTCCCAGGCCGTCAGCAAGCCCTGATTGCGCGGGCGCGTTTCGGAAACCCAGACATGAACATCGATTCCAGCCCTGAAAGCGGCGTAAACAGGCGCGATGGCCGTTCCATGATTGAGCGCGGCCAACCCGCCCGCATTGCAATGCGTCATGATTTCAAGACGGCCGGATTTTCTTCCAGCAATCGGCTCAAGCAAGGCAAGACCGTATTCCCCAATACGACGGCATTGCTCCACATCTTCTTCCGCGATACGTCCCGCCTCCTCCCAGGCAGCGTCCGCGCGCCGGTTCGCCGGAAGCGGCAGAAGACGTGCGCGCATGCGCGCCAGTGCCCAATGCAAATTAACGGCGGTCGGGCGGGTGGCTTCGAGCAGGGCAGAAGCGTTTTCCAGAGTATCGCCGCCGCTCTGCTGCCTGAGCGCCAAAGCAAGCCCATAGGCCGCCGTAACGCCGATCAGGGGGGCGCCGCGAACCTGCATGCTTCGAATCGCGTACGCGGCCTCTTCAAGGGTTGTGAGACGCGCGATACGAAAAACATGGGGAAGCGCCGTTTGGTCGATAACATTGACCGAATGACCATCTGGATTCGGCCAGAGCGTGCGTACGGGGAACGGAGCGGTATTCATTCCATCGGGTTGCGGCAGGGCGCGTTCCGGTTCAGGTCGAAAACAGATTCCGGCGCTCTATTTCAATGCGGGCGATAAAGCGCTGAAGGAGTATCTCGTCGGCGAGCGTTGGCGCGACAAGCTGGCAGCCCATATGCCACACGGGTCTGCGCGCGCGGTTTTCCGTAGACATGATATAGCGGACCTCGGCGACGGTTTTCAGGCAACCCTGTTCGCGCAGATCAATGCAACAATCCTCGAAGCGCTCAAGCAATTCGAAAGGGGGTTTCGCCGCGACCTGCACGCCGAATCCGCCGACGGAAATGTCGTACAGCGGCAACGCCATGTCCCTGAGCCGTTCATCCTGGACATGACAAAAATAAGGACGCGCCGAAGGCAGCTGCAGGCGGTAGGAATCGCGCCGCTGAAGGCGGAGGAGGGTTTTCGGCAGAGACACAGCGAATGTCTCCTCGCCTTTCAAGCGGGCTGCCCGCGGTGAAGCGCCCGAAAAATAGATACGGACGCCGTCGCAGGTGCTGGAAAACTGACAGATATCCGTTTTGAAGAATTTTTCATTGAGACTTTTGTTGCCCCCGAGGTCGAAATAACAGCGGTTGTCCTGCTCGGAAAGCTCGACAAGAAAAGTCAGAAAATGATGTTTTCCTTCATTGAACGAAACGGAAACCCATTCTTTTTTCCGGAGCAGATTACGCAGCTGAAAAACGATTTCGCGCTTGTCACTCAGCGTGCAGCGGCTGATTTCTTCTTCTGTGTACAGCAGATTGGCGTTCATGTTTTCGGAAGAATCCTGTTTCAGGATCGATTGATCCGGATTGTAGCGTAAACGTCCCGCATTTCGCGGAAAAGACGTATTTGTCATTGAAGCGCGCGCGATGGCGCGGCGAAACAGAAATCGGAATGAAACGGATATCGAAGCCGCTAAACAATCGAGCGAAAAGAAGAATTATGCCTCACACTGTCATCAGCTTTGAGGCATAATTGGAGAAGTTGACAGCAACACCGGCATATCCAAGGAGAAAAAATGCCCTATTTCAAGGATGCGCAAAACAATGTCTATTTCATTCCGGCCGGCTGTGTGCCGATAAACGAAGAAGAAGCGCAATGCCTCCAGACCTCGGCCGGTTCCATGGCCCAGGAGTTGGAGCCGGCCGTTGAAAAAACCGAGGATGAAATCGAACAGGAACGGATTCTTTTCCAGATGTCGGAAATCGAAAGGCAAATCACGCCTCGCCGTTTGCGGGAAGCAATTCTTACCGACGAGGGACGCGAATGGCTGATGAGCTGGGAAATGGAACTTAGGGAACTTCGGAACGAACTGAAAGAGCTTAAAAAAGCGTAGCGTCAATAATCGCGGATGACGAAAACTTTTGGGGAACGCGCTCTTGGGGCGATACCCCTCCCCGCCGGAAAAGAAACGAAGTTTCATCGAAACCGGCTTGGCATCCCGCCCGGAAAGAAGACGGGTTACGGGAATCGCAATCTCCTTCGGATCATGTCGTCCAACCGCGCCGCCGGACAGGGATATTAGAGCGTATAGACGTCCTTAAGCCATTCTTTCGGCAAACGCTTTCTGTGTTCACTCGAAAAAACGCGCGTTTCCAGGCGGTACATGGAATAAAAATTTCAATCTTTTGATTCGACGAACCGAAAAATTCCCAAATAACCGTTTCGGGAAATTTTCTTTCAAGCGCGAAAAAAATCCACGACATCTTTCAAATCGCGTGTTCTCCGCATGGGCGGCAGGCTTCGCCAGATCCGTTTGCCATAATGCTTTGAAATCAGGCGCGGATCGCAAATCATCAGAACGCCGCGATCGGTCTCGTCGCGTATCAGGCGGCCCGCTCCCTGTTTGACATTGATAACCGCCTTTGGCAGTTGATATTCCATAAAGGCGTTTTTTCCTTCCCGCTTCATGTGTTCGATCCGCGCGGCAAGTACCGGATCGTCGGGCGGCGCAAAGGGCAGTTTGTCGATAACGACCAGTGAAAGCGCTTCTCCACGCACGTCGACGCCTTCCCAAAAACTCTGGCTGCCAACCAAAATCGCGTTTCCAAGCTTGCGGAACGATTCAAGCAGCTCGTTTCGTCCGGTGTCGCCTTGCAAAAGCAGTGGATACTTTAACCCGGCGCGTTCGAGGCGCTCGCCCAAAAGTTCGTACAGACGGCGCATCGCGCGCAGAGAAGTGCAAAGAAAAAAAGCGCGGCCCGCGCTGGCCTCGACGACGGGGAAAGCGGCATCAGCGACGGCGCTCGCGTAATCCAGCGCGTTCGGATCGGGCATGTTTTCCGGAACATAAAGAATCGCCTGGCACGCATAATCGAACGGGCTGTCCCATACAGCGGTTTCCGCTTCATCCAGCCCCATTTCGCCGCAATAATGGCTAAAGTCTTCCCGCACGGCCAGCGTCGCCGAGGTAAAAATCCAGGAACGGGGATTCCCGGACATTTGCTTCCGCATGACTTCTGAAATGACGAGCGGCGTAGCGTTGAGCTGCAAGGCATAGGTGTAGGTTTCGCCCCAGCGGACACAATCCGTTTCAGCGCCTTCCCGCCAGTATTCAAAACTGGCGGCAAGTTCCAGCGAACGCCGCCAGACATTTTCAAGCCCTTCGGAACGTTCCGCTTGCGTTTCGAGCAGTCCGGCCAGCGCGTCGAGTCCGCGAATCAGCCGGCCAAGTCCCTCTTCAAAACCGCCGCGTCCGGTCAATTGGGCCAGAGCAAAACGCGCCGGTTCGACAGGCAGGGTCAGGCGCAGATCGCGCGCGGCTTTTTCAGCCGTATCGCAAAATTTCGTCAGATCGGGGCAGTCACGCGCCGAAGCCAGCCCCTCGGCGCGAGTGTCGCGGATCAATTCGATCACGCGGCTGGTCGATATGTTGCGGCCGAAAAAAAGCCGCGCGGTTTCCGGCAACTGGTGCGCCTCATCGAAGACGACAGTGTTGCACGCTGGAAGCAATTCAGCGACGCCCTCGTCACGCAGCATGACGTCCGCAAAAAAAAGATGGTGATTGACGACGACGAGATCGGCCATCAGCGCCTCCCGCCGCGCCGCGAGGACAAAACACTCTTTATAATGCGGGCATTCCTTTCCCAGACAATTTTCACGCGTCGAGGTCACGCGATCCCAGAGCATCGAATTTTCGGGGATTTCAACGCATTCGGCCTTGTCGCCGGTTTTTGTCCGTTTTGCGAAACGGACGATGCGTGATGCGTTGGCCGCTTCTTCGCGCGAGAAAAACTGGCCGCCGCTTTCCAGGCGCTCCAAATAATAATGGCATAGATAGTTGGCCCGCCCTTTCAACAGCGCGGCCTGAACAGGCGAACCCAACGCTTCGCGCACAGTCGCGATATCTTTGTAAAAAAGCTGATCCTGAAGGTTTTTCGTGCCGGTCGAGACAATTACCTTGCCGCCGGACAGAATCGCCGGAACGAGGTACGCGAAGGTTTTCCCGGTGCCGGTACCGGCTTCTGCCACAAGGATTTTGTTGCCTTCCATGGCCTGCGCGACGCGCTCGGCCATTTCCAGTTGCTGTGGGCGCAGGCGGTAAGCCGGAATGAGACGGGAAAAATTTCCACCCTCCGAAAAAATGCCGGTTAACGTTTGCATGCTCAAAGCGGGAAGACGATATTCACCGTTTTTTGCCCTGTATGATGATGACGATATTTCTGGAAACGCCGGAACGTCCCATCCAGCAAGAAATTAGCGACAGCCCTTCAGGGCTGTCGCTCTAACATCATGGGCAAGGGGTTTGCATCCCCTTGCCAATGGCTACGGTCGAAACCCCGGCCTACAGGCCGGGGTTCCCAACCTCCGCACCGCCCTGAAGGGCGGGGTTTCAACCCGGAGTTAGTTTTACGATGAAGACGCGCCGCCGTATCCCGAACCTGCCGATTCTACTCCGTGGAAGCCTCTTTTGTTGCCGCGCGGACAGGAGAAGTTCGCGAGAGCGCAAATCAGAC
>JAITGN010000018.1 GCA_031280565.1 Accumulibacter sp.
GTTTGCATCCCCTTGCCAATGGCTACGGTC
The DNA here is from genome assembly GCA_031280565.1 of Accumulibacter sp. Taxonomy (GTDB): domain Bacteria; phylum Pseudomonadota; class Gammaproteobacteria; order Burkholderiales; family Rhodocyclaceae; genus Propionivibrio. The sequence goes on from JAITGN010000018.1 coordinate 31, forward strand.
GAAACCCCGGCCTTCAGGCCGGGGTTCCAACCTCCGCACCGCCCTGAAGGGCGGGGTTTCAAACCGGAGTTAGTTTTACGATGAAAAAAAGCGTCTTTATCACGGGAATTCACGGTTTTTTGGGCACCTGGTGCGCCTCCCATTTTTCGGCATCGGGTTTCAATGTTATCGGCATTGGCCGTCCCGCGGCGGAAAACAAGAAACATCCTCATCCAGGCAATGGCATATTGTCCGGCTGCATTGACGGCGATATTACGACCGCCATCCTTGATGCTGCCGTGGAGCGGCATGGCCTGCCCCTGGCGCTTATCCATTGCGCGGGAGGAAGCTCGGTCGGATTTTCCTACGAAAATCCGAAAGAGGATTTTTTGCGCACCGTGGCATCGACAGTGGAAGTCCTTGAATTTTCGCGCAAGCACGCCGCCTCGGTTCGAATCGTCTATCCGTCGAGCGCCGCCGTCTATGGCGTGCCGGAACGGCTCCCGATTTCCGAGGATTCTCCCTGCCTGCCCGTATCTCCTTATGGCAGGCATAAATACATGGCGGAACAAATATGCCGCTCGTATGCCACGGAATGGAAAATACCCATCGCGATCATCCGGTTCTTTTCCTTATACGGAGAAGGCTTGGGCAAACAATTACTATGGGATGCGTGTCACAAGGCAATGCGCGGGGAATTCTCCTTTTTCGGCGCCGGCAATGAAATCCGTGACTGGCTCTCGATACGGGACGCGGTGCGGCTGATCGCGCTGGCAGTCGATCATGCTGCCCCGGATTGTCCGGTAAGCAATGGAGGAACAGGTCAGGGCATGTCCGTTAAAGACATGCTCACCGAAATCGGGCGTTTTTTTCATCCGGATATCTCGCCCTCGTTTTCGGGCAAGTCAAAACCTGGCGACCCGCCGGAGCAGGTTGCGGACATTTCCCGCGCGCGGAACTGGGGATTCACTCCCTTGGTGAAGATACAATCGGGCATTGCTTCCTACGTCGAATGGTTTCGAAAAGAATTCGAAAGATAGAAGCATGCGCCGCGTAATTTGGCCTTTTGTAAATACTTCCGGCGTCTGGACAGGCGGTTCGAACTATTTCCGCAATTTGGCAAAAGCTGTTTTATCCCTGCCATCTCCCCGGATCGAAATCCTGCTGACGGGCGACACCGGCTCGCTGGAATTTCCCCTGAATACGCTTTCCACGCTGCGGCTCCCGCATTTGCGCCGATTCAGTCCCCATTGGTGGATGAACAGACTGACAGCCAGGCTTTCATCGGATGGCGGAAATCTGGCTTTGGCGCTGGCCAAACACCGCATAGCGCTCTGGTCTCATGGCTATCCGCTGGGGCGATACAGCCCCGTGCCTTCGTTATGCTGGATTCCGGATTTTCAGGAAATTCACTTGCCCGGCTTTTTTACTGCCCGCGAAAGAGAGAAACGAATCCAGAGCAAACGCCGCATGGCGGCATCAGCCCAGGGCATTCTTCTCAGCAGTTGGGATGCCCACACGGATTTTTGCCGCCTCTTCCCGGAAAGCGCGCACAAAGCGCATGTTTTGCGCTTTGTGGCGGATATTCCTCCCATCTCCGCACTCCCCTCCGCAGAAACAGTTTTGCGGAAACACGCGATTGAGGAACCCTATTTTCATGTGCCGAATCAGTTGTGGAGCCACAAAAATCACCTGCTGATTCTGGACGCGCTAAGATGTTTGAAAAAAGACGGATTGCAGCCCCTGGTCATCAGTACGGGATTAATGTCGGACGGCAGAAACCCGGAGTTTCCGGCTCGATTGCAAGAACAGGTCCGAACAGCGGGTTTTGCCGAGCGATTCCGTTTTCTTGGTCTTGTGCCGTTCGCGGATGTCGCGACGCTCATGCGCGAAAGTATCGCGCTGATCAACCCTTCGCGTTTCGAAGGCTGGAGCACCACAGTGGAAGAAGCAAAAAGCGCCGGAAAACAAATACTGTTATCGGATCTGCGCGTTCATAGGGAACAGGCTCCGCCTCGCGGATCCTTCTTCGGCCCGGATGACGCGCATGCCCTGGCGGCCTGCATGCGTGACGCGCTCCGCGCGTATGATCCGGAAGCGGAGCGAATGGCGATGGAAGAAGCCAAAGCGCTTCTCCCGGAGCGTTTGCAAGCCTATGGAAAAGCATATGAAGAACTGGCGTTGTCGGTCATTGATCACTCGGCAAGAACGGTTTGATAAAAACACGTATTGACAGAAATTACGCATGCTTCCCCGAAAAAGGCAAAATACGGGCAGGAAACTAGCGACGGGCCTGAAATCCTGTCGCTCAAAACGAACCTGGAAGGGCTTTGAATCCCCTCCCAAGTTACTACAATCGAAATCCCGGCCTTCGGGCCGGGGTTTCGACCTTTGCGCCGCTCCTTTCGGGCGGGGTTTCAAACCGGAGTTGGCTTTACGATGAAAGAATGGGAAATCGTTGTTGGAATCGAAACGCATGCGCGGCTTTTAACGCAATCGAAACTGTTTTCGGGCAGCTCCGAGAATTTCGGCGCGAAACCGAATGCTCAGGCAAACGCCGTAGACATTGCCCTCCCTGGCGTTTTGCCTGTATTGAACAAAGGCGCGGTTGAATGCGCAATCAGATTCGGTCTGGCGGTTGAAGGAAAAATCGCGCCGAAATCAATCTTCGCACGCAAAAATTACTTCTATCCTGACCTGCCGAAAGGTTATCAGATCAGCCAGTATGAACTGCCTGTCGTTGTCGGCGGAAGCGTGCGGATACAAGCCGGACAGGGAGAAAATCCATCGGAAAAAATTATTCGCCTGACGCGCGCGCACCTCGAAGAGGACGCCGGAAAATCACTCCACGAAGACTTTCACGGAAAATCCGGAATCGATCTCAACCGCGCGGGGACTTCCTTGCTTGAAATCGTGACCGAACCCGATATGCGTTCATCGGCGGAAGCTGCCGCTTACGCGCGCGCGTTGCACGCGCTGCTCTGTTGGATCGGCATCTGTGACGGAAATATGCAGGAAGGTTCATTCCGTTGCGACGCCAACGTGTCGGTGCGTCCCGTTGGGCAAAGCGAATTCGGTACGCGGCGCGAGATAAAAAACCTCAATTCATTCCGCTTCATGCAACAAGCCATCGATTACGAGGCGCAATGGCAGATCGCGACGCTTGAAGAAGGCGGGCGCGTTGAACAGGCAACCGTGCTTTTCGACCCGGATACCGGCGAAACACGCGCGATGCGCACCAAGGAAAATGCCCAGGATTACCGCTATTTTCCCGACCCCGATCTTCTTCCACTGATAATCAACGCGGACTGGATCGAACGCATAAGCGCGCAAATGCCGGAATTGCCTAACATCAGGAAACAGCGTTTCATAACGGAATACGGTCTTTCCGCCTACGACGCGGCGGCATTGACGGCCGCATCGGAGATTGCCGGCTACTTTGAAGCCTGTGTCGCCACCGCGGGAAAAAATACGGCCAAACTTTGTGCCAACTGGGTCATGACCGATCTTGCCGCGCGCCTGAACAGGGAGGACATACGGATAGAAAAATCGTCTGTCATGGCAGCCCAGCTCGGCGGCCTTGTCGCCCGAATTGCCGATGGGACGATTTCCAACAACATCGCAAAAAAAATCTTCGAAGCCCTCTGGGATGGTGAAGGAAATTCCGCGGATGAAATCATCGAGAAACGCGGATTGAAACAGATCACCGATACGGACGCCATCGCCGCCCTGGTTGACCAGGTATTACAGGCCCACCCCGCGATGCTTGCCGAATTCAGGGCAGGAAAGGAAAAAGCATTTAACGCGCTGGTTGGGCAAGCCATGAAAGCGGCCAAGGGAAAAGCAAATCCGCAACAGCTCAGCGAACTATTGCGGAAAAAACTTGGCTAAAAAATAACGCGATTCCCGCAAGAAACCAGTGGTAGTCCGGAAGAGGCTGCCGCTTGTTTTTTTACGCGTTTTCAAGCGATAATGTGATGAAATTACGCATAAAATCCTTTGAGCACGTTATCAGCTTCTCGAAAATCACCACTTTCCCTTTTGTTTTTTACTAAAAAATCGCTTGAAAGCGTTAATATATTTTGGCGTTATAGCGATTTTTCAAGAAAAAATTTATTAAACTCCAGTATTTGCAAGTGTTTCACGATAACGATTCCGGAATAATCTGGCGCTTTTAAAATTTTCAAAGATATTGAAAACGCCGTTCATGCGGCTCGGCGCGCTCACTACAGGCTCCGACGAGTCATTTATGGCTTGGAGCATCCGTTCATGCTTCGACAAGCTCACCACGAACGGAAATAGGTGCTGTCGATGGTTCGGCAAATTCACCCGCAAGAAACCAGCGGCAGCCCGGAAACCGCTGCCGGTCTGATGTCATGGGGGAGGGGGGGCTCTCCTAGCCCCAACGGCGATGATCGATACCCCGGCCGATTGAGCGGGGCCTCGACCTTCGCGCTTTTTCTTGTGGCCGGGGTTTCAAACCGGAGTGGGTTTTACGATTTCACAAACAACGAAGGACGCATAAGCAGGAATCTATTTTTTCTGACTCTGCCGTGCCTCCTTGATTCTTCGGTAATGTTGCAACTCGCCATCGTACTTCGTCTTGATGGCGATAATTTCGTTTTTCCGGAGTGAAATGATGTCTTCCTGGATATTGATTTCCTGCGCCGTATCATCCAGCCCTTTTTGAACCTCCGGCGGAATATTTCCTTTCTTGAGGGAGGCCGCTTGCTCCTCGAATTTCTGGCGGCGCGAACGAATTTCCGCAATCCGGTTTTCCGCGTTGCTGATCGCCTTGCTGGCGTCGGCTAATACGCTCTCGCGCGTCAGCTCAATATCGTTTTCACTGCTATACGTGGCAAGCAGCGCCGTATCCTTGCGCTGCTGCTCCCTGTCGCGTTCTTCCTGCGCTCTGCGCTGCTCCGCTTCGGCGGCAAGTTTGGCGCGCTCCTCCGGCGTCAATGGCGCGCGGATATGACGGATTATTTGACCGTTTGCGCCAACTTCATGATAAGCGCGGCCGATACACACCGAAGGCAGAATATCGCCGCATGTCTTTTTGCCGTTATCATCCTTGCAGCAATAGAATTTCTCCGCGGCCGCCGTGCCGCTCACCAGCCACAAAGAGACAACGAGAAAAGCAGATCTAGTGAATGTTTTCAATGCCATACTCCTGACGATAACGAAGGATTCGTGTTTCATGAACACTAAAATCAGGCTGGTCACGCAAATAGGTTATCAAGTTATCAAGCGTAGCGATGGCGATGACTGGAATACCGAACTCCATCTGCGCCTCCTGGACTGCCGAAAGGGCGCCCGAACCGCGCTCCATGCGATCAAGCGCGACAGCGACTCCACAGGGTGCCGCTCCCGCGGCGCGGATCAGCGCGACCGATTCCCGCACCGAAGTCCCGGCGGAAATCACATCGTCGACGATCAACACGTTTCCGGAAAGCGGAGCGCCGATGAGGAGCCCCCCCTCGCCATGATCCTTGGCCTCTTTCCTGTTAAAAGCGAACGGCAAATTCCTCCCGGCGCGCGCAAGCGCCATCGCACATCCGGAGACGAGCGGGATGCCTTTATATGCCGGGCCGAACAGCATATCTATCGAAATTCCGCTATCCAGAATGGCTTTGGCGTAGAATTGCGAAAGGCGGTCGAGCAGCAGGCCGTCATTGAACAATCCCGCGTTGAAAAAATAAGGTGACAGACGCCCGGATTTGATTTTGAACTCACCAAACCTGAGTATGTCGTTCGCAAGAACAAACTCGATAAATTCCAGACGAAAATCCATAGCGCGGTAACCGACCAACAATAATCCAGAACGGAAACATCATACTACGAATTGTCAATTTCAACCTGAACGGGATTCGTTCGGCATGGAAAAAGGGATTTTTCGAATGCCTGCGAACCTGGAACGCGGATATCGTCTGCCTTCAGGAGCTAAAGGCGCAGGATGCCGACCTGACTGAAGAAATGAAAGCGCCGCCGGGGTTTCATGCCTTTTATCATCCGGCGGAGAGAAAAGGCTATAGCGGTGTTGCCCTCTGGAGCAGAGGCCGTCCAGACGCCATTACCAAAACTTTCGATAATGACGAATTTGACGTGGAGGGTCGTTACCTGCGGGCCGACTTTGGAAAATTATCCGTCGTTTCCCTGTACATGCCATCAGGATCAAGCTCGCCGGAGCGCCAAAGTGCGAAATTCCGTTTCATGACAGCCTTTTTTCCCCATCTTGCCGCTCTGGCCCAAAGCGGGCGCGACATCGTCGTTTGCGGCGACTGGAATATCGCGCACAAGGAAATCGACCTCAAAAACTGGAAAAGCAATCAGAAAAATTCCGGCTTTCTGCCTGAAGAACGCGCCTGGATCGACCGTCTCCTGAACGAGGCGGACTGGCGCGACGTCTACCGGCAATTGCATCCGGAAGAAACCGGCGCGGGCTATACATGGTGGTCCAACCGCGGGCAGGCGCGCGCCAAGAACGTCGGCTGGCGTCTGGATTACCAACTGGCAACGGCGGGAATTGCCCAAACGGCATGCCATGCCGAAGTCCACAAGGAAAAACGGCTCAGCGACCACGCGCCGCTCAGCATCGACTACGACTACCGCCTATAGCCCAATTGCATTTTCCGCGCTTTTCCCCTGCACGTTCGCACCAGGCCTGCCGATTCATTAACGGCGCATACCCCCGTTCGCGCTGATTTTGCCGGGACACATTGACGACATCTATCCCCGTTCGTACTAAGTTTGTCGAAGTAGCAAGAAATTAGCGACAGCCCTTCAGGGCTGTCGATCTAACATCATTGGCAAGGGGTTTGCATCCCCTTGCCAATGGCTACGGTCGAAACCCCGGCCTTCAGGCTGGGGTTCCCAACCTCCGCACCGCCCTGAAGGGCGGGGTTTCAAACCGGAGTTAGTTTTACGATGAACGGGCGCTCCGGCGGCTTTTCAAATCTTTTCTTGGCCAGTGACTTGAACAGGTATTCCTTTCCAATCGATCTTGCCTTTCCAGTCCGCACTCTTCGAATGGTTTTTCAATCTTTACCCTTCGACAAGCTCAGGACAGGCAGGGCGAACGGATTGAAAAACACGACCTCGACGAACTTCTTTCGTCAAGCTCAGGACAGGGCAAGGTGAATGAATTGGAAAGGGGGACTCCGAAAACCCAAAGTAATTAAAAATGGCTTAAGGGCGTTATTTTTACTTTCTGCCCTGTTTTTGTCATTCGTGGTGAGCGTGTTGAAGAGCCGCTCGCGCTGAACCTGCTGAACCATCGACACCCTCTATCTCCGTTCGTACTGAGCCTGTCGAAGTATGAACGGATGCTCAAGGTTGTAAATACTCTTTCCAATCCTGGCCCTTTGATGTGATCCCTTCGTCAAGCTCGGAATGGAGTGGAATGAACGTGCGGAAAACATGAACAGATTGGAGCGGCCGTCTCCACCAAGCGTCTTTTGGTTGGGGTGGTCTGAAAGTTTTTTTCCGGGTGACTTGTTTAAGACGGCTATTTCCATTACCTTCCCTCTTGCGTAGGGGTGCCGTCGTTGCATGAGCGGCTGAGAGAGTCCCTTTGAACCTGTACGGGTAATGCCGTCGTAGGGAAACGATCATTCCGGTTTTTCCCTGTTTTGGCGTTGTCCTTTTTTTTGCCGGAAGGAATGCCATGGGGTGTGACAAGACCATTCTCGACATGTCGACGGCGAGCGCAGATGCTGTTGGCATTCGCCCGTTGCCGAATTCACGCAAAATTTATGTTGAGGGCAGCCGTCCGGATATCCGCGTACCCATGCGCGAGATTTCTCAAACGCCGACGTCGTCGGCTTCCGGTGAAATCCCGAATCCGCCGATTTTTGTCTATGACTGTTCAGGGCCTTATACCGATCCGCGGGCGGAAATCGATATTCATCGCGGCTTGCCGGCATTGCGCGCCGCCTGGATCGCCGAGCGTGGCGATACTGAGGAACTGTCCGCGCCGTGGCCGGAATCTGGGCATACGCGCGCTTCCGGCACTGTGCCTGAGGCGGAACGCTTTCCCGGTTTGCGCCGGAACCCGCTGCGCGCCAGGGCGGGACGGAGCGTCAGCCAGATGCGTTATGCGCGGGAAGGCGTTGTTACGCCGGAGATGGAATTTGTCGCGATCCGGGAAAACAATAACCGCCGGGCTTATCTTGATTCCCTGGAAGCGGCGGGACACCCCGAAGCGACTGGAATGCTGCGCAGGCAACACGCCGGAGAAAGCTTCGGCGCTTCAATTCCGGAGGAAATCACGCCGGAATTCGTGCGTTCCGAAATCGCGCGCGGCCGCGCCGTTCTTCCCGCGAACATCAATCATCCGGAGTCCGAGCCGATGATTATCGGCCGTTATTTTCTGACAAAGATCAACGCGAACATCGGCAATTCGGCGCTGGGTTCCTCGATCCGGGAGGAGGTCGAAAAAATGCTCTGGGCGATTCGCTGGGGCAGCGACACAATTATGGATCTTTCAACCGGAAAGCATATCCGCGAAACGCGTGAATGGATTATTCGTAACAGCCCGGCACCAGTCGGCACGGTTCCGGTTTATCAGGCGCTGGAAAAGGTCGATGGCAAAGCCGAGGAGCTGACGTGGGAAATTTTTCGCGATACGCTGATCGAGCAGGCCGAGCAGGGCGTTGATTATTTCACTTTGCATGCCGGTGTTTTGCTGCGCCATATCCCGCTGACGGCGCGGCGCATGACGGGGATCGTTTCGCGCGGCGGGGCGATTATGGCGCGGTGGTGTCTTGCGCATCACGAAGAGAATTTTCTTTATACGCACTTTGAGGAAATTTGCGAAATCATGGGAGCTTACGACGTGGCCTTCAGCCTTGGCGACGGTTTGCGTCCCGGTTCGATTTATGACGCGAACGACGAGGCGCAGTTCGCTGAACTAAAGACGCTCGGCGGACTCACGGAGATTGCCTGGAAACACGATTGCCAGACATTTATCGAAGGGCCGGGCCATGTTCCGATGCACCTGATCGAGGAAAATATGCGCCTGCAATTGCGTTATTGCAAGGAAGCGCCCTTTTATACGCTTGGTCCATTGACGACGGATATCGCGCCGGGTTATGACCATATTACCAGCGGGATCGGCGCGGCGATGATTGGCTGGCGCGGCGCGGCGATGCTCTGTTATGTTACGCCGAAAGAACATCTTGGCTTGCCGGACAAGGATGATGTCAAGGATGGAATCATAACGTACAAACTTGCCGCGCATGCCGCCGATCTCGCGAAAGGCCACCCCGGCGCGCAAATCCGCGATAACGCGCTTTCCCGCGCGCGTTTCGAATTCCGTTGGGAAGATCAGTTCTGTCTCGGACTCGACCCGGAAAAGGCCAGGGCTTTCCACGACAAGACCTTGCCCGGCGAATCGGCCAAACGTGTCCATTTTTGCTCAATGTGCGGCCCCCATTTCTGTTCAATGAAAATTTCACGCGAAGTGCGCGATTTTTCCGCCGCGCGGGAAACGGGCGGCGAACCAGCGCCCGAAACCGGAATGGCGGCCAAATCGAAGGAATTCATGTCCGCCGGCGCGGCGCTTTATAAAAAAGCCTGAGTCGTGCGGGTGAGCTGGGGAATGTCTTCCAGCCTTCGCTCTGGCCCATCTTGAGGCTGTTGAAGGATAAGGATTGAAAAACTATTTGAAGAACACGGACTGGAAAGACAGAGCGTCCGTTCCTACTTCGACAGGCTCAGCACGAACGGAGATAGATGGCGTCGATGATTCGGCAGGTTTAGCGCGAACGGGGCTTTAGCATGCTCACCACGAATGACAAAAACAGGGCAGAAAGTAAAAACAACGTCCTTAAGCCATTTTTACTCTCTTGTGGTTTTCGGAGTCCTCCTTTCCAATCCGTTTGCCTTGCCTGTCCTGAGCCTGTCGAAGGAAGCCTGTCGAAGGGTGAGGATTGGAAAGGCAAAAATTAGAAGGAATACCCGTTCAAGTCTCTGACCAGGAAAAGATTTGAAAAGCCGCTGGAGCGTCCGTTCATACTTCGACAGGCTCAGCACGAACGGAGATAGAGGGTGTCGATGATTCGGCAGGTTTGGCGTGGACGGGTTTTCAACACGCTTACCACGAATGACAAAAACAGGGCAGAAAGAAAAACAACGTTTTTAAGCTATTTTTAATCTCTTTGGGTTTCCGGAGGCATCCTTTCCAATTCGTCCGCTGTTTGTCTCCCGCCAGGCCGCGGCATACAATGGGCTGAAAAAACTTCCGGGGATCCCTTGTCATCGATGGTTTACCGCGGCCGCTTCGCCCCTTCGCCAACCGGCCCACTGCATTTCGGGTCGCTTGTCACGGCCGTGGGCAGTTATCTCGACGCGCGCGCGCAAAATGGCCAATGGCTGCTGCGGATCGAAGATCTGGATCGCTTCAGGACAGCGCCGGATGCCGTCCGCCAGATTATGAAGACGCTGGAAAGTTTGGGTTTCGAGTGGGACGGCGCGGTGTTTTGCCAGAGTGAAAGACTCGATTTGTACCACGACATGCTGGAGAGATTGAAAAACGATAAGTACGTTTATCCTTGCGCTTGCTCGCGCAGGAAAATCGAGGCGGCCGCTGCGCGAATTTCGATCGACGGGGGGCCGCTCTATCCCGGCATCTGTCGTAACGGCCTGCCCGGCGGCGCGGTCGCGCGTTCGTGGCGCATGCGGGTTTCCGACCGGATTTTTTCATTCATCGACCGCGTTCAGGGTGAAATTCGCCAGAATCTTGAGTATGAGACGGGGGATTTCGTTCTGTTCCGCGCGGATGGCCAATATGCCTACCAGCTTGCCGTCGTCGTTGACGATGCCTTGCAGGGTGTCAATGCCGTTGTCCGCGGTGCCGATCTCATCGATTCGACAACGCGCCAGTTATATCTTCAGCATTGCCTGGGATTTCCCACGCCGATGTACGCGCATCTTCCGGCCGCCGTCGATCCGGCGGGGAAAAAACTTTCAAAACAGACACGCGCGCCTGCCGTCGACCCAAAATGCGGCGCGTCGCTTCTCGCCGACGCGTTGCATTTTCTCGGGCACGATTTTCCCGGCGATTTGCGTCACGCAACGCTTGCCGAATTCTGGCGCTGGTCGATTGCCCACTGGTCAATCGACCGCGTGCCTGCCAGACGCGAACTGCCCGCGCCAGTGGCGTCTGTTTCTTGAGGCGTCAGGGGAGCGCAAGCATCCTTTCCAGCGCGCGCCTGGCCAATGCTGCTTCATGTCCGGGAACCGTAATCCGGTTGACGATATTCCCTTCAACCAGATTCTCCAGCACCCAGAGCAGATGCTGGGGATCGATGCGCTGCATGGTTGAACACATGCAGACAAGCGGCGCCATGAATTGCGCGATCTTGCCTTCGGACTTGATTTCTTCGGCCAGCCGGTTGACCAGATTCAGCTCCGTCCCAACGAGCCAGCGTGTTCCGGGAGCGGCTTCCCTGAGGGTTTTGGCGATATGGTCCGTTGACCCAACGTGGTCGGATTGACGGCAGACTTCAAAAGCGCATTCCGGATGGGAAATTACAAAGCCATCGGGATGACGCTTCCGGAACGCCTGGATGTGTTCCGGCTGGAACATCTGGTGTACTGAACAATGCCCTTTCCAGAGCAGGATTTTCGCATCGCGTATCTCGTCCGCACCCAGGCCGCCCATTTCGAGATCGGGATCCCAGACCGGCATCCGGTCAAGCGGAATGCCCATCGTGTGGCCCGTCCAGCGCCCAAGGTGCTGGTCGGGGAAAAACAGGATTTTTTCACGCTGCTCGAACGCGGCGCGAAGAACCTTGTCAGCGTTCGATGATGTGCACACGATGCCGCCATGCTCGCCGCAGAATGCCTTGAGATCGGCGGCCGAGTTGATGTAGGTTACCGGCGTAACGCGGTTTTCCGTGTCAATAATCGACCCAAGCTCACGCCAGCATCGCCCGACTTTCGCCAGATTGGCCATGTCCGCCATCGAACAGCCCGCCGCGAGGTCGGGCAAAATGGCTTTCTGGTGCGGCTTTGTCATTATGTCGGCGGCTTCTGCCATGAAATGCACGCCGCAGAAAACGATAAATTCGGCTTCCGTTTGTGACGCCAGCCTCGAAAGCCGAAGCGAATCGCCTGTCATGTCGGCGAACTGGTAGACCTCAGCGCGCTGGTAGTGGTGGCAGAGAATGACGGCGCGTTTGCCCAGCCTGGAACGTGCCGCCTGTATCCGCGGGAAGCATTCTTCGTCACTCAACGCACCGAACGCTTCAAAAGCAATTACGGAGGACGTCATGGCCGCGTTCAGCTCTTCCACGGCAATCCGGCCTTGCGCCAGCCGCCAACGTGTCCGCGCCGTCCTGCCGCGTCGAGATCGCCCTCGAAACCTTCCAGGACATTGAAGCATTCGGAATACCCCGATTCGCTGAGCAGACAGGCCGCCTTATGTGAACGGATACCGCTCCGGCATAAAACCATCACCAGGGAATTCAACGGAATTTTTTGCCTGAATTCGTTCAGGAAATTGCGGTTCAAGGCGTTTCCCGGATATTCCATCCATTCGATCTCGACCGCACCCGGAATCCGGCCAACCCAATCCCATTCGGCCTGGGTGCGGATATCGACCAGTTTCGCGTTCGGCGCGAGCTGCCAGACTTCATGGGCCTCCGCTGGGGTGAACGACCCCGAATAGGAAAGCCCGAGATCACTTGCGCGTTTCCGGGCGGTTTCAAGCAAATTGGAAATTTTTTCTGTCGTCATGGCACTTAACAGCAGGTTGTTGAAACCGTTCAAGTATAAGTCACGCACAGACGATTGGCTGGCTTTTTAACACCCAATTCCTTCCGTCCCCTTTTTCGCCGCTCCCCGCCTGAGCACCATTGTGGTGCAAATTCGCGCGTGGACGCGCCAATCCGGTGTGCGGCCAAAAACGGCAAACGCCCCACACCGCTTTATGGCACAATGCGCGCGTCGTTATATGTAAATTGGCATGGTTACTGCTAGTCCGACCAGGCTTAATTACCATGTATATCGCCGGACATACCGGCGTCTGTTAAGGAGACCCTCCGTATGGCAAGTCCACAAGATGTAATCAAAACCGTCAAGGAAAACGATGTCAAATTTATCGATTTCCGCTTTACCGATACCCGCGGCAAAGAACAGCACGTTACGATTCCCGCCACCGTGTTTGGCGAAGAACAGTTTGAGAACGGCCACGCGTTCGATGGCTCGTCAATCGCCGGATGGAAAGGCATTCAGGCTTCCGACATGTTGTTGATGCCTGATCCAGCGACTGCCTTTATCGACCCTTTCATTGAGGAAAGGACGCTCATTCTGACCTGCGATGTTGTCGAACCCGATACGGGCAAGGGGTATGACCGCGATCCGCGCTCCATCGCGAAACGCGGCGAGGCCTATCTGAAGAGTTCCGGAATCGGCGATACCGCCTATTTTGGCCCTGAACCCGAGTTCTTCATTTTCGACGCGGTTGACTGGCGCGTCGATATGTCAGGCTCTTTCGTCAAGGTTTATTCGCAGGAGGCCTCTTGGGAAGCGGGCGAAAAAACCGAGAGGGCTGGCAGCCTCGGACACCGGCCAGGCATCAAGGGGGGGTATTTCCCCGTCCCTCCGGTCGACAGCCTGCATGATGTCCGTTCGGCCATTTGCCTGGCTCTCCAGGAATGCGGCGTCGAAGTCGAGGTTCACCACCATGAAGTGGCCAATGCCGGCCAATGCGAGATCGGCACGAAATTCAATACCCTGGTTCGCCGCGCGGACTGGACACAAGTGCTCAAGTATGTCATTCACAATGTCGCCAACCAGTACGGGAAAACCGCGACATTCATGCCAAAGCCCATCGTCGGCGACAACGGCTCCGGCATGCATTGCCACCAGTCGGTGTGGAAAGAAGGAAAGAATCTTTTCGCCGGCAACGGTTACGCCGGACTGTCTGAATTCGCGCTTTATTACATCGGCGGCATTATCAAGCATGCCCGCGCGCTGAACGCGATCACAAATCCCGGCACCAACTCCTATAAACGCCTGGTTCCCGGATTCGAAGCGCCGGTCAAACTGGCGTATTCGGCAAAGAACCGCTCGGCGTCAATCCGCGTTCCTTTTGTCCATTCCGACAAGGCGCGCCGCATCGAAGTCCGTTTCCCCGACCCGATTTGCAATTCCTATCTCGGTTTTACGGCAATGATGATGGCGGGACTGGACGGCGTGCAAAACAAGATTCATCCGGGCGACCCCGCCGACAAGAATCTTTACGATCTTCCGCCAGAAGAAAACGCGAAAATCCCGACCGTATGCTCCAGCCTCGACCAGGCCCTGGAATACCTCGACAAAGACCGCGAATTCCTCACGCGCGGCGGCGTATTCAGCAATGAATGGATCGACGCTTATATCGATTTGAAGATGGAAGAAGTCACGCGCTTCCGCATGACGACGCATCCGCTTGAATTCGATATGTATTACAGCTGCTGACGCACGCGAAAAAAGGACGGATTCTTCCGTCCTTTTTTCAGACTCTGCTTGTATTTCATTTGTATTTTAATGCCGCTTCAAATACACTGTACGAGTCAGTCATATTCAGATTCCGGAAATCCAAAATGTTTCAATCCACGCCCGCGGCCAGACGACAGCACCGTTCGGGAAAGGCCGTGCCTCTCCTGAACAGGATTATTTTCCTGAAGGGGGAGGTTTTCAGCTGGAGCCGGCTTTCGATGAGCTTCAAAAGAGCGGCGTTGGGGGTTGTCGCGTCCTTCTTTGCCGTGTGTCCTGCGCGCGCGGATGTCATGTATCAGTGCGTCGATGCGGATGGCCGCAAGGTTTTTTCCAATGTCAAGTCTTCGGCCAAAGGAGCAAAGTGCACGGCGGTTCAGATCAATGACCCCGGCCCGTCGCCTCGTTCGGGAAAAAGCGCCTCCAGTGCGCCAACGCCACCGAGCTTCCCGAGGGTCGAAGAAAATACCCAGAGAAGACGCGACAACGAGCGGCGGCGCATTCTCGAAAATGAGATGGAAGCCGAGCAGAAGGCGCTGGAGCAGGCCCAAAAAGAACTGGAAGAGCAGGAAGCCGTTCGAAGCGGAAACGAAAAAAATTATCAGCGCGTCCTGGACCGCCTGCAGCCTTATAAAGACAAGGTCGCTTCGCACGAACGCAATGTCGAGGCCATTCAGAGAGAACTTTCGAATCTGCGCTGACAAGTTTTTCCGGCGCTTTCAGGCCCATGCCTGACCGTCCCGCCAATTCGTTTGGCGGACTCGATTTACTCTCTTCGTCCGTTATCTTTGTCGACCGCGATTTCATCATACGGTATATGAATCCGGCGGCTGAAAGCCTGCTGACCCTCAGTAAAAAAGCAGCCGACGGAATGCCGTTGCGCGAAATTCTCAATTGCGGCGGCGTTTTCGGAAACGCGCTCGACAACGCCGCGCGGCATGGATGGAATTACACGGGGCAGGGCCTTGAAATCGAAAGGAACGATGGCGCGGCGCTCCACTTGAATTACGCGGTCAACCCGGTTGAAGGCGCGGAAACCGGCCTGATTCTCGAATTGTGGCCAATCGACCAGCAAATCAGGGCGAGACGCGAAGAGCTTTTGCTGGAACAGCAACAGGCCAGCCGCGAGCTGATTCGCAATCTCGCGCATGAAATCAAGAATCCGCTCGGAGGACTGCGCGGCGCGGCGCAGCTGCTTGAACACGAACTCAACAACCCCGGTTTGCGCGAATATACCCAGGTAATCATCAAGGAAGCAGATCGCTTGCAGGATTTGATGAAACGCCTCCTTTCACCGCATCAGCCGATGCGGCCCGAGCCTGTCAATATTCACGAAATTCTCGAACGCGTCCGCAGTTTGCTGACGGCTGAATTCCAAAAAACTCTCGTAATCCGGCGCGATTACGATACCAGCCTGCCCAAACTCACCGGAGACCGCGAACAACTGATCCAGGTCGTTCTCAACATCGCCCGCAACGCGGCGCAAGCCATCCAGCAAACGGCGGAAGCGGGCCGCATTACTTTCCGCACCCGCGTTGCGCGGCAAGTCACGCTGGTTAAACGCCGCCACCGTCTCGCACTTTCCTTGCAGGTCATCGACGACGGCCCGGGCATTCCGCCCGATATCCGCGAACGCATCTTTTTTCCGCTGGTTTCGGGCAGGGAAGGCGGTTCGGGGCTGGGCCTGACATTGGCCCAGACTTTTATCCAGCAGCATCAGGGCCTCATCGAATGCGAAAGCCGGCCAGGGGATACCTGTTTTACGATTCTCATGCCGTTATCTCTTTCCTGATGGCAGGTTATTTGCTTTGATTTGCCCATATTGCACCCTCTGCCGTATTTGAGGTTCGCATGTTTCAGTCCGCATCCGGAACAGGCATGGCGCGGAAACGGTTACACTCTTTCCACGTCAGATCGTTCCCCTGAAAGGGGCAAGTTTTCAACCGGAGGTAGTTGAACAATGAAACCGATCTGGATTGTCGATGATGACAAATCGATCCGCTGGGTGTTGGAGAAAACGCTGGCGCGCGAAAAAATGCAGTTCAAGAGTTTTTCTTCAGCCAGCGACGCCTTGTCTCAACTTGAACTCGGCATCGAGCCGCCGCAGGTGCTGGTTTCGGATATCCGGATGCCCGGCGAATCGGGGATCGATCTGCTGAAGCGGTGCAAAGTCCTTTTTCCCTCCTTGCCTGTCATCATCATGACGGCCTATTCTGATCTGGACAGCGCGGTCACCGCTTTTCAGGGCGGCGCTTTCGAATATTTGCCCAAGCCTTTCGATGTTGACCAGGCCCTGGACCTGATCCGGCGCGCGGCAAACGAAAGCCTGCGTCAAACCGGCGCGGCCAGTGAAACCGGTTCGCTGTCTGAAATCATTGGACAGGCTCCCGCCATGCAGGAAGTTTTCCGGATTATCGGCCGCCTGAGCCAATCAAATGCGACCGTCATGATCACCGGAGAATCCGGTTCAGGCAAAGAACTTGTCGCGAGGGCTGTCCACCGTCATAGCCCCCGCTCCGATAAACCGTTTATCGCGATCAATACAGCGGCTATTCCAAAAGATCTGCTCGAATCCGAGCTTTTCGGCCACGAGCGGGGAGCGTTTACCGGCGCTGTGACGCAGCGGCAAGGGCGTTTCGAGCAAGCGGAAAACGGCACACTGTTTCTCGACGAAATCGGAGACATGCCGCCCGAGCTGCAAACCCGCCTGCTGCGGGTTCTCTCTGATGGAACCTATTATCGGGTGGGGGGGCATCTGCCACTCAGGGCAAATGTCCGTATCCTCGCGGCAACTCACCAGGACCTTGAAATCCGCGTCAAGGAAGGTCTGTTTCGAGAAGATCTGTTTCATCGGCTCAATGTAATTCGCGTCCGCCTTCCAGGCCTGCGCGAACGGCGTGAAGACATTCCGGCGCTCGCCCGGCATTTCCTTCAGAAAAGCGCGAAAGAACTCGGCGTGGAATCGAAACGCTTTTCCAGTACCGCGCTAAAACATCTGGCGTCCCTGAATTTCCCCGGGAACGTCCGGCAGCTCGAAAATCTTTGCCATCGCTTGACCGTCATGGCGCCTGGACAGCAGATCGATCTGGCGGATTTGCCGCCGGAACTTCACGATGCCCCTTCTTCCGAAGGAGCGCCCGATTGGGAGAATGCGCTGGTCATGGAGGTTGACCGCCTGCTATCCGGAAAAAACGCGCGGATTCACGAAAAACTGGCCAGACGTTTCGAAAGCGTCCTGATCAGCCGCGCTCTGGCCCATACCGGAGACCGGCGAATCGAGGCGGCGCAGATGCTTGGAATCGGGCGAAATACGATCACGCGAAAAATCAAGGAACTGGCTCTTTTTGAGCACGACACGGACAATCCAGAGCGCCAATAAAGCAAATCGTGGATAATACGGGCAATTTTTGCCACCGTTTAGTCTCCGAATGCCTGAATCTCTTTCTGCCCTGCCGATGGATCCGGTGCGTTTTCCGGATTTACTGGGCGATTTTTACCGGCGCTTCACGATCAACGTATTGCCTGTGTGCGAATCGACCAGCGCCCTTCTGCTGGAACGCGCCGAGCAGGGCGCGCCTTCGGGCACGGTTGTCGTCGCGGCGCGGCAAACGGCTGGCCGCGGAAGCCGTGGACGAAGCTGGGCCGCATATCCAGGAAAAAGCCTGGCTTTTTCCGTGCTCTGGCATTTTCAGCCGGGGCTTGAACGCCTGGCCGGCCTTTCATTGGCCGCTGGCGTAGCCGTGGCGCGCGCGCTGAGATTGCGCGGCGCGCAGCGCGTTTCCCTGAAATGGCCTAACGATATTTTGATCGACAACGCCAAACTGGGCGGCATTCTCATCGATTTGCAGGAAGAGCCGGATTATGCCTTTGCCGTTATCGGAGTCGGCATCAATCTGAGCATCCCCGGCGATACGGATTTTTCCGGTTTTTCGCTTCCGCCCGCCGGGCTGGACAGCCTGCTTTCTCCCCTGCCGGATGTTCAGTCGTTACTTGCTTCGCTTCTGATCGGGCTTGTGAATACGCTCGACATTTTCTCCGTCCAGGGCTTCGCTCCGCTACGCGATGAATGGCGGGCAATGAATGCCTGGCAGGATCGTCCCGTGCGCCTTTTGCGCGGCGACATCGTTGAAAAAGAAGGCATCTGCCGCGGCGCGGACAATGATGGCGCATTGCTGGTGCAGACGAAAAAAGGTATTGAGCGCTGTTTCTCGGGCGATCTTTCTCTGCGCGCCTTATGATAATCGCAATCGACGCAGGGAATACGCGCATCAAATGGGGCGTGTTTGACGGCAAAAAATGGATTTCCCTGGGCGTTCTGTCAACGGCCAACGCCTGGCAGCTTGCCGACGTTTCAGCCGCGTGGCCGGAAAACGCGCCTGCCGTCGCCTGCAATGTGGCCGGAAAAACAGTCGAAACGGCGATCAACGCGTCGCTGAGTTCCCGCCCGCCGATTCTCTGGCTTCGCCCCGCCGCTGAAATGTGCGGAATTCGAAATTCCTATCAATCACCCCAAACGCTGGGGGCCGACCGCTGGTCCGCCCTGATCGGGGCGCGCCAGCTAACGCGTGCGTCCTGTCTCGTCGTCTGCGCGGGAACGGCGACGACCATCGACTGGCTTGATGCTTCGGGGGTTTTCCGGGGAGGGCTGATACTTCCCGGACTCGAATTAATGTACGCCTCGCTGGCCAGCAATACCGTTCAGCTCCCAATGGTATCGGACGGACAGGCCAGCGCCGAGCCGCGATGCACGCGGGACGCCATCGCAAGCGGCTGCCTGCATGCCCAGATCGGCGCGATAGAGCGGATGTTTTCCAGAGCGCGCTGCGATTCATCGGCCATATGTCTCATAACGGGCGGAGCGGCAAAATGTCTGACACCGCATCTGGAAATCCCGTTCAGACTGGAGGAAAATATGATTCTCGACGGGCTGATATATTACGCATCCCGCCATCGCGACATGCTTTTCGTTTCCGATTGAGTCCAGTATCCGCTTTTTATTGCCGAATATGACATCCGCCCTCCCTGTTTTTCTCTCCTACTTCGCCACATCAATGGCGCTGCTTTTCGCGTTTCTTCTGATTTACGTGAAAATCACCCCTTACAATGAAATCGCGCTCATCAGGGAAGGCAACGTGGCGGCTTCCATCAGTCTCGCGGGCGCGCTCACGGGATTCGCCCTGCCCATCGCCAACGTTATCGCGCACAGCGACACGCTGGAAGACCTGCTGGCCTGGGGGGCGGTCGCCGGCATGATTCAGCTCATGCTTTATCTGATCGTGCGCCTCGCGTTTCCGCGCCTTGCGGAAGACATCACTCATGGCAGGCACGCTCCTGCCGTTTTTCTCGCTGTATCTTCGATTGTTGTCGGCATACTGAACGCGGCCTGCATGACATATTAATCCTGACTTCTCCGGAGTTGGCCATGACGCTCATGAATTTCATCAAAAAACAGTTCATCGATGTTATCCAGTGGAACGAGGAATCCGACGGCATCCTGGCCTGTCGTTATCCGATGGCCGACGCTGAAATCCAGAACGGCGCGCGCTTGACCGTACGCGATTCCCAAATGGCCCTTTTCGTTGACGAAGGCCGCGTGGCGGACGCCTTCGGCCCGGGACTCTATACGCTGAACACAAGGACTCTGCCGGTTTTGACCAATCTTAAAAACTGGGACAAATTGTTCAATTCGCCGTTTAAATCGGATGTCTATTTTTTCTCGACGCGCCTTCAGCTTGAAAGAACCTGGGGGACACCCAATCCGATTACCCTGCGCGACAAGGAATTCGGGGTAGTCCGTATGCGCGCTTTCGGCATCTATTCATACAAGTTGAGCGATCCCGTCAGATTCTACAAAGAGATTTCCGGTTCGCGCGAAATCTACAGCGCTGAAGATGTGGATGGGCACCTGCGCAATCTCGTTATTTCCGCGATAACCGCGCTGTTCGGCGACTCGGGCATATCATTCATCGACATGGCCTCAAAACAGGGCGAGTTTGAATCCAGACTCAAAGCCGCGCTGGAATCCGTTTTCGAGCGTTACGGGCTGTCGCTTGACAATTTTACGGTGCAAAACATTTCCCTGCCCGAAGAGCTGCAAAAGTCTCTCGACATGCGAATCGGAATGAACATGGTTGGCGATGTCGGACAGTACTCCCGTTACCAGACCGCCAACAGCATCCCGCTCGCCGCGCAAAACGAAGGCGGTCTGAGCGGCGCGGGCGCGGGACTTGGCGCAGGCCTGGGCATCGGCCAGGCGATGGCGCAGGCCATGATGCCGGGCCTTGAGACGGCGCGCGCGCCCGCACTTGCGCCAGGCAACATCAATCCGGGGGAAATCGCCGCGACGCTCGAAAAACTGTACGAACTGACACAGAAAGGCATTCTCACACAGGCTGAATTCGACTCCAAAAAAACGGAATTGCTGAATAAACTGCTCTGACCGCCCTTTGGATCCGGCAGAATCCGGCATCGCGTGAAGACTGTCCGCAGCCCTCATATACCCGCCGCCGCCATGCCTCTGGCGGCCCGGCATAGTGTAAAAAAGGCCCCCTGTCCTTCCTGCGGCGCGCCGGTCAGGATCATGTCCGCCGCGTCTGTTTATGTTGTCTGCAATTTCTGCCGCAGTACCCTGCTCCGCGTCGATGAAGACCTGAAAAATCTCGGGCGCATGGCCGAGCTGATGGATGACCCGTCCCCGATTCAGCTTGCCACATGGGGGAAATTCGAAAAAACGCGTTTCAGCGTCATCGGACGCATCCAGATGAAGTACGAATCGGGGTTCTGGAACGAATGGCGGCTTCTCTGTGACGATGGCTCCTGCGCCTGGCTTTCCGATTCGGCGGGCGAGTATATCTTCAGCAGGCAGGTTACGGTCGATGAAGAAATTCCGCCCGTCGAAACGCTGCGTCCCGGCGCGTATATCTTTCTCAACGGAATAAAATTTCAGGCGACCGATATCGAATCGGCGCGCTGCATCGCGGGCCAGGGAGAATTGCCGTTCGAGGCGAAATCCGGATATGCCGTAAAAACAGTTGATCTTCGAAACGAAGAGGGGCTTTTTGCAACGCTCGATTACAGCGAAACGCCGCCTTTGGTATTTCTGGGCAAACCGGCGCGCTTTGGCGACTTGTACCTGAAAAATCTTCGGCCGGACGTCCCGCAAGAGGCACAAGACAGCGCTTCCAGAATCCAGGTTGAGGTTTTTAACTGTCCGCACTGCGCCGCGCCCCTGAAAATTCATTCGCTGAAAATCAAAAGCGTGGCTTGCGGCAGCTGCCGCTCAATCATCGACGCCGAAAGCAGACAGATAGAACGGATACAAGTGGCCGCCCTCAATTTACGCGTCACTCCCCGTCTGCCGCTTGGTCAACAGGGCAAATGGAAGGGCATCGGCTGGGAAATCATCGGTTTCATGCGGCGGCGCGCGCGTTACGCGGGAATATTCTACTATTGGCACGAATATCTTCTGTTCAGCGGAAAAGAAGGATTCGCCTGGTTAACGGAGTTTCGGGGCCACTGGAATTTCGTCCGGACGCTCTCCACCCCGCCGCGCGCCAGCCACAAAATGATCTTCCATGACAAAAAGGCGTTCCAGCTCTTCAACGAAGAATGCGCGGAAACAGATTATGTCGTTGGCGAATTCTACTGGGAGGCGCGCGTTGGCGATTTCTGCCAGATAACGGATTACGTCTCGCCGCCGCAGATCCTCTCCCGCGAAACATCCGATAATGAAATCGTGTGGTCTATGGGGGAATACCTGGAACCCGCCGATCTCTATCGGGCGTTCGGCATGGAGAACCCGCCGGAGCGCGTTGGCATTTATGCTAATCAGATCAATCCGTGGAAAGAGCGCCTGCGCTGGGCGTTTCTTCACTTTCTTGGTTTTTTATTGGCCGGAAGCCTGATTCATTCGGTTTTTCTGTTTTTCGCGCCTGCCCGAAAGGTCTTTCAGCAGGAAGTCAGCTTCCAATTGACGAGCGAGCCGACGGCGAACCCGAACGCGAACTTTTCAACCCGCGGCTCTTCTTCCTTGTTTCGGAAAACCGGCCAGGCAATGACAGAAGAATTCGTCCTGGAAAAATTCTCACCCTCGCTCCACCTGAAACATCATATAGACCTCAAGGGCAAGATCGAAGTCGCAACGACACTGATTAACGCAAATACAGGCAAAACCCACCGCGCGATCCAGGAACTCGGCTTTTACTGGGAAGCGGACGAAGAGGATACATGGTTTGAAAACAAACCTTCGGACGCGACGCGTTTTCAAAACATTTCCGCAGGCAGGTATTACATGATACTGGATTACGACGCCATGGCGGAGTTTTCCATGTCCAGCGCCAGCGACCGGATCGAGCTTGAGCGCCGATCCGTCAATTGGCCGAATTATTTCATTCTGGTCGTCTTTTTGTCTCTCTTCCCGATTTTCTCCCTGATCGGCTATTTCGCGTTCGAGTCACGGCGGTGGGAAGAGAGCAGCTTTAACGAAAACGACGAGGACTGATATGCGAAAAGCCAGCCTGCTCGCCGGAATTTTCGCGCTGACGCTGTTTTCTTACGCCCAGTACCAGGGATGGAATTGTTTTGTAAGTGAAGCGTCCGGAACGTACCGGGCTGCCAGAAGCTGGTGGGGAGGAAGATATCATAAATGATCTTTCCATTCATGTTCAGCGCGCGGCGCGGCGAAACGATGATCTGCCCGCGTCCGGATAATTTCCGAAGGAAAAGTTTTTTGGCCAAAGGCAAGTTGCGATGAATCACGCCCTGCTGTTTTCCGTCTTCATCGTCGCCTCCTGCGGACTGGCCTATGAGCTGATCGCGGGCGCTCTGTCGAGTTATTTGCTCGGGGATTCCGTAACGCAGTTCTCGACAGTCATCGGAACGTACTTGTTCGCCATGGGCGGAGGATCGTGGCTCTCGCGTTTCATCGAGCGCAATCTTGTCGCGCGCTTCATTCAGATCGAAATTCTGGTCGGTCTGATCGGCGGATTCTCGGCGGCGGGGCTTTTTTTCATTTTCGTCTGGCTCTCGACGCCTTTCAAGCTGGCGCTTTATTTGAGCGTGTTTCTCATCGGCCTGCTCGTCGGACTTGAGATACCGCTCATCATGCGCATCCTCAAAAAGGATATCGATTTCAGGGAACTCGTCTCACAGGTGCTGACTTTCGATTATCTGGGAGCGCTGGCGGTTTCGATCCTGTTCCCGGTCGTGCTCGTTCCCCAGCTCGGGTTGATACGCAGCGGCCTGTTGTTCGGTGTCCTCAATGTCCTCATCGCCCTGTGGGCCTTGAGATTTTTTCGCGGTCATCTGCAAAAAACCGCCATGCTCAAGGCGCAGGGCATCGCCGCGCTGACGCTTCTGCTCGCGGGGTTTTCGGGAGCGGGACGATTTACCTCCCTTGCCGAAACGCATCTGTATGCCGACGAAATCATATACAGCGTCTCTTCCAATTATCAGCGGATCGTCATCACCCGCTGGAAAGACGACGTGCGCCTGTTTTTGAACAACAACCTCCAGTTCAGTTCGCGCGATGAATACCGGTATCACGAAGCGATGGTGCATCCGGGACTGACAGCCTTGCCGCGCGCGCGGCGCGCGCTGGTGCTCGGAGGAGGCGATGGGCTGGCCGTCCGTGAAATCCTGAAGCATCCTCAAATCGAATCGATCGTCCTGGTCGATCTCGACCCCGAAATGACGCGCCTGTTTTCCACGGCCCCATTGCTGCGCAAACTGAACGACGACGCCCTTCTGTCACCCAGGGTCAGGATAATCAACGCGGACGCGCTGCAATGGCTGGAAGAAAATGACGAGTCTTTCGACTTCATCGCCGTCGACTTCCCCGACCCCTCGAATTTCTCGATCGGCAAACTCTACAGCGCGGCGTTCTACCGTCTGCTGGAAAAACACATGAATGCCGGAGCGTTTGCCGTGGTTCAGGCCACATCGCCGCTTTATGCGCGGCGCTCGTTCTGGTGCATCGTCACCACGCTGGAAAGTGCCGGCCTTAAAACCGCGCCTTATCACGTTCTTGTCCCTTCGTTCGGCGAATGGGGGTTCATTCTGGCGGGCCGCGGCGGCTATGTCATTCCGGATAAATACGCGGTCGAAACACGCTTTCTGACCGCTGACGCTACTCCGCACCTGTTTCATTTTCCCAAAGACATGGCGCGGATAGACGCTGAAGTAAACCGGTTGAACAACCAGGCGCTGGTTCATTACTTTGAAGACGAATGGCGCAAGGTGCTCCGCTAGACTGAACCGATGAACCGCCGTGAATTTCTGGCTTCCCTGGCAACGGGCCTGACAACGCTTTCCGCCTGCGACGGCCCGGCCGCCAGTCACGCCGCGCCGCCGGGCGATTTCATCGGGACCTCGCCCGAAACCGGACACTTGCTGCGCGCGCAAGGCTTGCCCCCGCCGGAAGAAAAACACAACATTCCGGTTGCCATCGTCGGCGCGGGAATCGGAGGGCTGTCGGCAGGCTGGAAACTGGCCAAAACGGGATTCAGCGACTTTCTTCTTCTTGAACTGGAATCAGCGCCTGGCGGAAATTCACGCTCCGGACGCAACGCGGTGAGCGAATTTCCTCTGGCGGCGCATTATCTGCCGCTGCCTACGCCCGAAGCCACCGCGACCCGCGAATTGCTCTCTGAACTCGGCGTTTTGCTGGGCGACCCGCGCGCGCCGCGGCCGCGTTACGATGAGCGCTATCTGTGCGCCGAGCCGCAAGAACGCCTGTATTACAAGGGCCTATGGCAGGAAGGTCTTGTGCCACGCCCTGGAATTTCCGCGAGCGGGCAAGATCAGTACAGACGCTTTTTCGCATTGATGCAACATTTCAAACGGCGGCGCGACGGAAAACGGCGCGCCTTTTCATTGCCGATGGAATTTTCATCCGGCGCGGCCGATCTCAGGGCGCTGGATCGCATGACCATGCGCCAGTGGATGCTGGAACAGAAATTCGATCTGCCGCAATTGCACTGGTATGTCGATTACGCATGCCGCGACGATTACGGAACCTCCAGCGCCGAGACTTCCGCGTGGGCCGGAATCCATTACTTCGCTTGCCGCTCAGGCAAAGCGCTGGACGCGGCGGACGACGCCGTGCTGACGACGCCGGGCGGAAACGGCTGGCTGGCGGAAGGACTTGCGCGCGCGATCCGTTCCACCGCCGGAGACTGTGTGTTGACGGACACGCTCGTCTTCCGCGTGGAGGACAGAAACGGGCGCTGGCTCATCGACGTATGGCGGCCCGCGGAATCGCGGTTTTTGCGCATTGAGGCGAATTATCTGGTCTGGGCGGCGCCGCTTTTTCTCGTCCCCCATGTATTCGCCGGATACCCGCGCCTGAAACAGTCGGGGAAAGCCTGTTCATATGCCCCGTGGCTGGTCGCCAATCTGACGCTTTCGCAATTGCCGGAGGAGCGTCATGGAATGCCTTTATCCTGGGACAACGTCCTTTACGAAAGCTCTGGGCTGGGTTACGTGGTGGCGACACACCAAAAAATGCGCCGATGGGCGGGAAAAACAGTGCTGACCTATTACCGGGCGCTCTCGAATCTTCCGCCGGAACAGGCACGGCAAGAGCTTTTAACGCGATCGCGCGAAGAATGGGCGGAAATCACGCTGGCTGATCTGGAAAGCGCTCACCCCGATATACGGAAAATTTGCGAGCGCCTCGACGTGACGCGTTACGGTCACGCGATGGCGCGTCCAGTGCCAGGATCGATATGGGGCGCGGCGCGCCAGTTGTTTGCGGCGGACGGAAAGCGCCTGCATTTCGCCCATGCCGACGTCAGTGGTTTTTCCCTGTTCGAAGAAGCGCAATATCGCGGCGTTCTGGCAGCCGAACGGATCCTGCGCCACCTTGGAAAACGCTTCGTTTCATCGCTGGAATAAGACATCCGCCGGCATGTTTGATGCGAACAGCACTTTAAGGCAGGTCAAGGAAATTTTTGCGGCCTCTGTCGCGGGATTTACGGGATTTTTCGAAACATGGATTAATATTCGTTTTCAAGGTATTTTTACATAAAAAAGATATAAAACCGCTATAAAACGAGGCTAATATATTATGCTTTTATTATTTCATGGCATTGTATATCATATAAAATAGCTTGAAAACGTAAATTTAATTTCTAGATTTTGCAGGAAATAGAAAAAAATAAAAGAAAAATACAGGAATAGCGAGTATCCTGTTGAAACGATTCTGGAATATTTTGATTGTTTTCTTGATTCGAGATGCGTGCCGAAGAATCCCTTTCCAATCCGTCCGCCCTGCCCCGTCCTGAGCCTGTCGAAGGAAGCTTGTCGAAGGGTAAGGATTGGAAAGGCTGGGGACTTCTTCACGATGAATCCTGAAAATGGCGGCGCGATTTTTCACCGTGCCGCTATCCATAGGCCGTTCACAAAATTCGATTGCAATTTCCGGGCATCCGTCTACCATTATTACCATAGTGATGGTGATGGAAACGGATGAAACCCCATGGGGAGGGCTGAGGACGGCGGGCCACTGAAAAATTGCGGCGGCGGGAGTGGCATAACGGCCAAATTTGGCACGGGGTTTGCCTCTTCCCTTCTTTACCGCCGCACCAGGGAATACGCTCCGTGCGGCTTTTGGCCCTTCCAAATCCGTCAGACAATTTTCCGCTCACCCGGCCCCGCCGCCTTTCGGCAACGGAGCCTTTTCCGTTTGCCGCATATCCTGTCTGTCCCGGAAGGGTGTACTCATGAACATACTCTTGGCCTGTCCGCGTATCCTGTTCCGCTGCCTGCTGGTTGAGCCACTGCCCGCCCTGGCCGGGCGGGCAGTCGCCATTGACGGCGGATGCAAGGTCTTGAAGCGTATTCTGTCCTGTACTCTCATGGTGGCCTTCGGCCTGTTCGCGCCGCTGTGGGCGTCTCCGGTCTCGGCAGGCTCCGCCGATTCCTTGAATCTCCTTGCCGACCCCCGGTATTGGGAAGCGGTGACGCCGGAGCAGGCGCGCGCCCTCATCGCCGGGCGCTCCCTGGCCGGAATGCGCTCCGAAAAAAAATACGCCGGGGACAAGGATGCCCTGACGCCGCTCATGGCGGCCGCCTGGCGCACGCCCTACCCGGAAATCATTGACCTTCTGGTCAAGGCCGGCGGCGAAGTCGACGCGACCACCGGAAAATCCGTGTCCTATTCGGTTCCGGGCACACCCAATCCCGGACTCCATGCACATACGGAATCTATCGTCACCGC
>JAITGN010000049.1 GCA_031280565.1 Accumulibacter sp.
ATTTGGCATTTCTCCCAGAAAATCCCCTGTGCCAGGGGCGTTCCTGGGATATCCGATAGTCAGAAATAACAACATTATCTCATTAAATCAATGCGTTATTGATATTTCAGGGCCGACTACTTCGACAGGCTCAGGACGAAGGTCTTCCCTTACTGTTCGCGGTGACGCGGGTTTTTTTTCGAGGCCGGGTGTTTTTCGTGTCTGCCTGAAGCGCTGAAATTATTATTCTGATGAAATATATTCCAGAATGCTTCGAATGCTTTCCGCTGTATTCCTTGATATTCATTGAATTATCTCAATAAAAAACAAGAGAGATGAAAGTAAACAGATGTTTTCAAGGCATTTTATCGGTTTTAAAGTGCCATGAAACAGGAAGTTACGAAATGAGAAATAACGATGTCAAGCTATTTTATGTTAAAAATCGTACAAAATAACGCTAAAACGTGGTATTTTAAATGTAATGAGGAAAGATCAAATGTTCAGGACGATGACTCTGGCGTCATCCAGAGTTTTTCAAGACCGGAAAGGTTCCACTGGGCGGGGTCTTCGCGCGAGACGATTTCGTTGCCGGGGCCTCCGCGGGAAAGGTCAATGATCTCCGGTTTGATGCGTCGCCGGCTTCTTGTCGAATAGAAGATTTTGACGCGCGGCTTTAACAGGGCGTTGTCAACCTGTTCGATAACGACTGCGAGGTATCCAGGCCGGAGCCTGACAAGCGACCCGATCGGGTAGATTCCGAGACTTTTCACAAACGCTTCCAGCAGTCTTTGATCCAGGTGTCCCTTGGACCATTTCGCCATTTTGTGGAGCGATTCCGCTGGGTCCCAACCGGCCTTGTATGGACGGTTGGATGTAATGGCGTCATAGACGTCGCAAATGGCGCCCATCCGGGTAAAAATCGAAACCTCTTCTCCGCCCAAACCTTGCGGATAGCCCGTTCCTTCAAGTTTTTCGTGATGATTCCGCACGACTTCCAGAACGATCTCATCATCGCAATCGTTTTCGAGCAAAAGCCGGTGGCCGTCTTCCGGATGTTTTTGGAGTACCGCCAGTTCCCTTTCGGTTGGCCGGTCGGGTTTGTTGAGAATTTCCGTCGGCGTCAGGGCTTTGCCAAGATCGTGCAACAGTCCGGCCAGACCAAGACGCTGCGTTTCGTCTTCTCCCATTCCGAGCTGCTTCGCCAAAGCGATCATCAGCGCACTGACGGCGACTGAGTGCATGTAGGTATAATTATCGGCCGTTTTCAGGCGCACAAGGCTGATCAGCGCATGCGGATTCCGCTTGATGGACGCGGAAATTTCGTCGACCATCTTTTCAGCGCCTTCAGTATTGATTGCCTCGCCCATGCGCACTTCATGAAACATGGCGAGAACAGAGTCTTTCGTTCTGGAATAAATTTCGGACGCGCGTTTGAATTCGGTGCCGACCGGAACCGGCGTTTCCGTTTTCCTGACGTCGCCACGCGCTTCTTCCTGTGTTTGCAGGCCGGGATACTCATCTTCGGCGGGGGATTCGCCGGACGGGATATCCCTGCCTTTTTCCGTATCGATCCAGACTTCCTTGACCTGGCTGGCGCGTAATGCTTCGATGTCTTTTGCATTGACGATCAGAAAAGACTTTCGCCAAAAAGGGTGGTTAATCCAGTTGCCGCAGATGTCCTTGATGTACATGTAAGGCGTCAGTTGGCGTACCGGTATTTTTTTCAGCATCGCTTGCGAGGAAGATGAGGGAATATCCGTGTTTGTACCACAGCTTTCCCAAAATAAAAACCACATTTGTCCGACTTTTCAAGAGTAAAAACCGGCGAGGACGGCCTTTTGCAGGCGAATCTACCCGCGAAGGAAGATGGCTCTTCACGAGCAAAATCGCTTGAAAACGTGGTTCGCAGCTGGATTTCTCCATCGCCTTAACTTGTCGAAGCGCATGGGCTGGACGTTTAGCGGCATTCCAAATCCCTCTTCGGCCTGCATCCTTCAACATGATTGAGATGAAGGGCGTGATTTTTCCAGCCCGCATTATTTGGCAGCCCGGAGCCGAGCAAGACAAAGCGGATCGGAAAGACGGTTTCTTGAAGGAAGCATATACGTATATACTGTAATTGAGGGTCTATAGGACAATGATGATTTTCAACTCTTTCAAGGAGGGTATCCATGCTGAAACAGGCATATGCGTTTGTTTGCGCGATGGCCTTGTTCGCGCCGTGCGGCGGGCACGCCGGGCAGACAGTCAAGATCGGTTTCCCGATTCCTTTGACGGGTGAAATTCCCAAGGTCGGAGAATCCACAAAATTCGCCGCCGAGCTTTTCAGGGAAGAAATCAACGCCAAAGGCGGCCTGGATGTCGGCGGCAAAAAATATCCGCTGGAATTCATTTTCGAAGACAATGAATCGAAGCCGGAAACCGCGGTTAACGTTACGCTCAAGCTGATCGACCGTGACGATGTCCTGGCGATTGTCGGCCCGCAGTCTTCCCGCCAGGCAGTGCCCGCCGGTGCGGTGGCCAACGACAATGAAACGCCGATGATCACGCCCTGGTCGACGAATCCGGACGCGACAAAAGATCGTCCCTGGGTGTTTCGCGCCGCGTTCCTTGATCCTTTTCAGGCGCCTGTGGCGGCGGATTTCGCCATCAAGCAGTTCAAGGCAAAAAAGGCGGCGGTTCTTTTCGAAATTTCCAATGATTATTCCAAAGGCCTGGCCGATCATTTCAGGATCGCCTGGGAAAAACGCAACGGCAAAGGCGCTGTCGTAGCGTTCGAATCCCACGGACCGAAGGATCAGGATTTTTCCGCGCAACTGACGAAAATGATCGCCGCGAAACCGGATTTCATTTTTTTGCCGGAAAACTACAGTTTCGTCGCACTTATCGTGCCGCAGGCGCGGGATCTTGGTTATCGGGGTGCCTTCATGGGATCGGACGCCTGGGGGTCGGCCGAATTGATGAAACTTTGCGGCCAGGCGTGCCGGGGACAGTTTTTTTCGACCCATTACGCTGCGGCGGGCGCCAAAGGCGCGACAAAGGAGTTTATTGACCGGTATAACAAGAAATATGGTTATGTGCCGGACGATGTCGCGGCGCTGACGTGGGATGCCGTGACCCTGGTGACCGGCGCGATACAGAAAGCCGGAAAACTGGAGGGCGACATACGCAAAATGCGCAAGCTGATTCGCGATAATCTCGCTGCGGTGACAGAATTCAAGGGGATTACGGGCAATATGCGTTTCGATGCACAGGGCGACCCCATCAAATGTGCCGTGATTGTGGCTATCGATGAAAAAGGGGACTTCACTTTCAAAGAGTCCGTCTGTCCGCAATAAATCCTGAACGGTTTCGCATCGCCCGCCGGAGCGCGTTTTTTCCGGCGGCGATGGAAAACGACCCACGGAAAACGCGCTTTACATGGAACTCTTTCTGCAACAATGCGTCAATGCCCTGCAGTGGGGCAGTTTTTACGCTCTGATCGCTTTGGGTTACACGCTTGTATATGGCGTTTTGCGCCTGATAAATTTCGCGCATGGCGATATTTTCATGGTGGGCGCGTATATCGCCTTTTTTGTTTCCACTGCTTTTCTCGCGCCGGATGGCGTGTTCGGCTTTTCACGCGAATTGTCCCTGGCGCTGACGATTCCGCTGACGATGGTTTTTACTTCCATCGTGGGCGTCGCGCTGGAAAGAATCGCTTATCGCCCATTGATGCGTAAAGGGGCTCATCGGCTTTATGTGGTCATCACCGCGTTGATGTGCGGGCTGATCCTGGAAAACGGCAATCTGGCCCTGCTTGGCGCGAGCCGCAAGACGCTGCCCACGCTGCTCGACAAGAATATCTATAGCCTGGGCGGCGTTGCCGTGACGAATCTGAAGCTTTGGGTCATTTTCGCGGCGGCGTTCGTTTTTGTTGTCTTGCATTTCATCGTGACGAAAACGCGGATGGGGATGGCTATGCGGGCCGTTTCCTGGGATAAGTTCGCGCTGCCGCTCATGGGTATTCCGCTGGAAAGGGTGATCGTTTTCACTTTTATACTGGGGTCGAGTGTCGCGGGGCTGGGCGGTATGCTTTTTGCCATGTCTTACCCGGTGCTGGAACCGTATATGGGCGCGATGACAGGCTGGAAAGCGTTCATCGCCGCGGTGGTCGGAGGAATCGGGGATATCCGCGGCGCGTTTGCCGGAGGGTTTCTGCTGGCTTTTGTGGAAATCATGGTGGCCGCTTTTCTGCCGTCAACCTTCCGTGATCTTTTCGCTTTTTCCATCCTTCTGTTCATTCTCTGGCAGCGTCCGACCGGTATTTTCGGCAAGCCGCTGACAACCAAAATCTGACTGGACGCCGTCATGCAGCGTTACACATTCAATATTCTTTTCTTTTTGGCTGCCGTGGCCCTTGTTGGACTGGCCCAGTTCGGAATGCTGGACAAATACGCGCTGACGATTATCACTTTTATGGGCATCAATTGCATTTTCGCCGTCAGTCTGAATCTCGTAAACGGTTATATGGGTGAATTCTCCTGTGGCCATGGCGGATTCATGTGTGTAGGCGCATATGCCGGTTCGCTGATTTCCGTGGCTTTTTTTACTGACAGCAAACTGTTTGGATCCGCGCTTTTTCCGCCGGAACTGGCCCCTGTCCTTTTTCCGCTTGTGCTGCTCGGCGCGACACTCGCCGCGGCCCTGTTCGGCCTGGTCGTTGCGCTGCCCTCCTTTCATACGCGGGACGATTATCTCGCGATCATTACCATCGCCGTGAATTATATTGTCATTTCCATTGTTGAAAACATCGATGCCATCGGCGGCCCGCGCGGTTTCTCGGGCATGAGGAAAACCGTCAACGCCATGTCGGATGTGGTGAACGTCCCCTGGATGCTGATCTGGACGATCCTCGGTCTTTTCGTCTGCGTCATGACGATCTACCGTCTGATGACAAGCACTTACGGAAAGGGGATTTCAGCCGTCCGTCAGAATGAGGTCGCCGCGGAAATCATGGGAATAAACACCAACCGCGTCAAGATTATGGCTTTCATGGTTTCTTCCGGCCTTGCGGGGCTTGCCGGAGCCTTGTATGCCCACGTTTACGGTTATGTGAACGCGCAGGCCTTCAATATACTCAAATCAACGGAAGGTCTGGTGATGGTCTATCTTGGCGGGATGGGTTCCATTTCCGGCGTTCTGCTGGCGGCGGTCGCCTTTACCCTGCTTACCGAATTGCTGCGTTTCGTTATTCCCTGGCTTGACGGGGTTCTGCATGCCATGAGCTTGTTGCCTGCGGGCTATGAGCTGAGCCAGATATGGAAATGGGTCATCATTCCCCTCATTCTGGTGCTGCTCATGCAGTTCCGGCCCGAGGGTTTTCTCGGAAACCGCGAACTGACACAGGTTTTTCCGTGGATAAAACGCTGGATTACCTTCAAATAGCGCGTGTTTGAGGGAATACGCATGCCTCTTCTTGAAATCAGCGGTTTGACGCAGCGCTTTGGCGGCATTCAAGCGCTTTCCAATTTCTCTTTCCAGATGGAAGAGCATGAGCTTGTGGGCCTGATCGGGCCCAACGGCGCCGGAAAGACCACTGTTTTCAATATCGTTTCCGGTTTTTACGCATCGACGGAAGGCGAAATCGTTTTTGACGGGCGGCGGATCAACGGCCTGAAACCGCACCGGGTGACGGCCATGGGCATGGCGCGAACATTCCAGAATATCCGGCTCTGGAACGATATGACGGTTCTGGACAATATCCGTTTGGCGCGTTATTCATGGCTGGGTTATGGTTTTTTGGATGCCGTGCTGCGCACGGCGCGTCACGGGCGCGCGGAACACGCTGTTGAAACGCGGGCGCGCGAAGCGCTGGAAATGATGGATCTTTCGGAATGCGCCGAAGAATTGCCGAAGAACCTGCCCTATGGCCTGCAGCGCCGGGTAGAGCTGGCGCGCGCTCTGACCGGAAATCCGAAGCTGCTTCTGCTCGACGAACCGGCGGCCGGCCTGAATTCCGCTGATGTGGAAGATCTGATCCGCCATATCCGCTGGATTTATGATGAATTCGGGATATCCATCTGGATGATCGAACACCAGATGAAGGTTGTCATGTCCCTGTGTCAGAGATTGACTGTCATAAATTTCGGCAGCATCCTCGCCGAAGGAACTCCGGAATACATCCGGCAGCATCCCGAAGTCATCGACGCCTATCTGGGGGATGAAAAGATCTGATGTTATTACGCGTGAGCAATCTGAAAGCGGCCTACGGAAAAATCGAAGCGCTGCACGGTATTTCCTTCCATGTGGAAAAAGGGGAGATCGTCACGTTGATCGGCGCGAACGGCGCGGGGAAATCCACCACGCTCAAGGCGCTGATGTGTTTGACGCCGCCAGAGTCTGCCACTGTCACGGCGGGCAGCATGGAATTCAACGGCGCTTCCATCATCGGAATGGAAACCTATCGCGTTGTTTCCGAACTGAAGATGGCGCTTGTGCCGGAGGGCCGCCATATTTTTGGAAACCTCACAGTCATGGAAAACCTGCAGCTGGCCTCCTGGTCACGAAAGAATGAAAATACGGATGAAGATCTTCGCTATATTTTCGACCTCTTTCCGCGCCTCGCGGAGCGCGCGCGTCAACGCAGCGACACCCTTTCCGGTGGAGAACAGCAGATGCTCGCTATCGGGCGCGCGCTGATGACGAAATGTTCCGTGTTGCTTCTGGACGAGCCTTCCATGGGCCTGGCTCCGCTTGTCATGTACAACATGTTTCGCACGCTCAAAAAGCTCAACGCGGATGGGCTGACGATCATCGTGGTGGAGCAGAACGCCCGTCTGGCTTTGCGGGTCGCGGATAGAGGCTATGTGCTTGATACCGGAGAAATTATCGCGGAAGGCCCTGCCGAAGAGTTACTGCGAAAACCGGAAATCAAGGCCGCCTATCTTGGCGGGTAGTCTTTAATTCCAAAAAGAAAAATTGGCCGATTGACGCTTGCCGTCATGGCCGTGGAAAGCATCAATTTTTCAACGATTGATTTGCGCGGAGGAAATGCCCGCCTTGCCGCTCTAAAAACGGACGACGGAAAAGCGAAGCCGCTTGCGGAAACCACGTGAATCAAACCGGGCAGCGACAATGATAATGATATAAAAAACTTCTCGCGGGCATCCATGTCCATGGTCCCTTTTTTTTCGGATGCGGAACTTTTCGGGAATACGGATTTTCGCTGCGGATTTTCGCAAGCGCTTGAAACGTTGAAGATTCGCCCCATCTATTTTTCATCGAAAACCGGCTGGCCATAACTTTCCTCCTTTGAGGAAGCGGCCGGACATGGCGTGACATTGAAAGGTTTTTTATGCGAATCGATAAACTGACGAGTAAATTTCAACAGGCGCTGGGAGACGCGCAGAGTCTGGCGATCGGCAACGATAATTCAACGATCGAACCGCAGCATCTGTTTCTGGCGTTGTTGCGTCAGGAAGACGGCACAACGCCTTCTTTGCTGGCGCGAGCGGGCGCGGATGTTCGCGCGCTTGGATCCACGTTCGAGCA
The DNA here is from genome assembly GCA_031280565.1 of Accumulibacter sp. GTDB lineage: Bacteria > Pseudomonadota > Gammaproteobacteria > Burkholderiales > Rhodocyclaceae > Propionivibrio. The sequence goes on from JAITGN010000049.1 coordinate 7,513, forward strand.
GGCTGTCGCGCGTCTGTCGCGTGTTCAGCATCCCACGGGTGAAGTGTCCATCGGACGCGATTTGAACAATCTGTTGAATTTGACCGATAAAGAAACGCAAAAACATGGCGACCGCTTTATCGCCAGCGAAATGTTTCTGCTGGCCGTTTGCGACGATAAGGGTGAAACAGGAAATCTGGCGCGGCAACATGGCTTGAGGCGCGAACCGCTTGAACGCGCAATTTCATCCGTGCGCGGCGGACAGGGCGTTGATTCACCGGAAGCCGAAGGACAGCGCGAATCGCTGAGAAAGTATTGTGTCGATCTGACCGAATATGCCAGAAAAGGGAAACTTGATCCGGTCATTGGACGCGATGATGAAATTCGTCGCGCGATTCAGATATTGCAGCGCCGCGGCAAAAACAATCCGGTGTTGATCGGCGAGCCGGGCGTTGGAAAAACGGCGATCGTCGAGGGGTTGGCGCAGCGCATTGTAAATGGCGAAGTCCCGGAAACACTCAAGGGTAAAAGCGTGTTGAGCCTGGACATGGCGGCACTTTTAGCGGGGGCCAAGTACCGCGGAGAGTTTGAAGAACGCTTGAAGGCCGTTCTCAAGGAAATCGCTCAGGAAGAGGGACGGATCATCGTCTTCATCGATGAACTGCATACGCTGATCGGCGCGGGCAAGGCCGAAGGTGCGATCGATGCGGGCAATATGCTCAAACCCGCGCTGGCGCGCGGCGAGCTCCATTGTGTCGGCGCGACGACGCTTGATGAGTATCGTAAATACATTGAAAAGGACGCCGCGCTTGAGCGCCGTTTTCAGAAAGTTCTTGTCGATGAGCCGACAATTGAGGCGACGATTGCGATTTTGCGTGGTTTGCAGGAGCGTTATGAACTCCATCACGGCGTTGAGATTACCGATCCGGCGATTGTCGCCGCGGCTGAATTATCGCATCGTTATATCACCGACCGCTTTTTGCCGGATAAGGCGATTGATCTGATTGACGAAGCGGCGGCGCGGATCAAGATGGAAATCGATTCCAAGCCCGAAGTCATGGACAGGCTCGACCGGCGGATGATACAGCTCAAGATTGAGCGTGAGGCGGTCAAAAAGGAAAAAGACGAGGCATCGAAAAAACGCCTTCATCTGATCGAGGGAGAACTGGAAAAACTGGAGCGCGAATACAACGACCTTGAGGAAGTATGGAAAGCGGAAAAGGCGCAGGCGCTGGGCAGCGCGAAGATCAAGGAAGAAATCGACCGTTTGCGTGCACAGATGGCTGAATTTCAGCGCAAGGGACAATACGACAGATTGGCCGAATTGCAGTATGGCCGTTTGCCTCAGCTCGAAGCGCGCTTGAAAGCGGCCGAGAAATCCGGAAGCGGAGAAGAAAAAAACCGTCTGTTGCGAACGCAGGTTGGCATGGAAGAGGTGGCTGAAGTCGTTTCGCGCGCGACGGGAATTCCGGTTTCCCGAATGATGCGGGGCGAACGGGAAAAATTGCTGCAAATGGAAGAACATTTGCATCGGCGCGTTGTCGGACAGGATGAGGCGGTTCGACTGGTTTCCGAAGCGATCCGCCGTTCGCGCGCCGGGTTGTCCGATCCCGGGCGGCCTTACGGTTCTTTCCTTTTTCTTGGGCCGACAGGCGTTGGGAAAACCGAGCTGTGTAAAGCGCTGGCCGTGTTTCTGTTCGACACGGAAGACCATCTGATCCGTATCGATATGAGCGAATTCATGGAAAAACACTCCGTCGCGCGTTTGATCGGCGCGCCGCCAGGCTATGTCGGTTATGACGAGGGAGGGTATCTGACCGAAGCTGTTCGCCGAAAGCCGTACAGCGTGATTCTGCTCGACGAGGTTGAAAAAGCGCATCCGGACGTTTTCAATGTGCTGCTGCAAGCGCTTGATGACGGAAGGATGACCGATGGACAGGGGCGAACGGTGGATTTCAGAAATACGGTTGTCGTCATGACTTCGAACCTTGGGTCGCAAATGATCCGGCAAATGGCCGGCAACGATTACGCGTCTGTGAGAAAGGCTGTCATGGGCGAAGTTCAGGCGCATTTCCGTCCCGAATTCGTCAACCGGATTGACGAAGTTATCGTATTTCACGCGCTTGACAAAAAACACATCCTGTCAATCGCGGAAATTCAGATGGCGTATCTCGAAAAACGCCTGGCGCGGCTCGACATGAAGCTGTCCGTCGATGATAACGCGTTGGCAATGCTCTCCGAAGCTGGGTTCGACCCGGTTTTTGGCGCGCGCCCATTGAAACGCGCGATTCAGGCGCAGGTCGAAAATCCGCTGGCGACGGCGATTCTCGAAGGAAGCCTTGCCGCTGGCGATACGATAGAAGTCTCGCATAGAGACGGCGCGATGCGGTTCGATAAAGTCTGAGGCGTTTCGCGAATCCGGGGGTGAACCGTTTTTTCCGGTTTCCCCGGCGGTGTCGAGGCGAAAAAAAAGCCGGTGGATTTTCCACCGGCTTTTTTCGGCAATCCGGCTTTTAGAAGCCGAGCAGTCCAAAGAATACGTAACAGATCACTGTGCCGACAAGCGACATGGAGAGACCCCAGATCAACAGGTTGCGGAACAGTTTCGCCTTGTCTTCGTGTTCTCCGGCCGAGGCGATGCAAAGCGCGCCGAGAGTCGAGAGCGGCGAGGTGTCGACCAAGTGAGCGCCGACGTTGATCGAGGAGATCAGCGCAATCGGGTCGCCGCCGCCGAGTTCCTTGATCAGACCGGGAACCATCGGCAGGAACATCGGCATTACGACGCCGGATGAGCTTGAATAGGCCGAGAGGATGCCGGTGACCAGCGCCAGCGTGCCATTGACAGTCTTCGGGCCGGAAACCTTGCTGATCATCTGGACCATCGCGTTCAAACCGCCCGCCTTGTCCATAACTTCGATCAGGACGGTTACGCCGCAAACCATCATGATGACGCCCCAGGGAATGACCTTGATCGCGGACTTGCTGTCGCCGGAACCCGTCAGCATCAGGATGCACGACAGGATAAACGAGACCGTGCCGACGTTTGTAAGCAGGTTTCTGATTGGCAGATGGGCAGCGAACCAGGGACGCGCGAACGGCAGACCCGGAACGACGACCAGGATAATCAGAATGGCGACCATCGCCAGCGTCAGCAGTTGATGCTGAGTGAACGGCTCAGGTTTCGGCGCAAATTCGTCGATGTCCAGCTTGGATGCCTTTTGTTTCGTGATCCAGGCAAAACCGCCGAGGAGAAAGAATCCGCCGACGTTGGCGAACGCTTGTGCGACTTCGGAATTGAAGTGGATCTTCCATGCCAGGCCGGACAGCGCGGTTTCAGGAATACCAAGTCCCGGAGCGATCTTGGCGATGATGCCGTTGGAGATGATGCCTGTCGGCGCGAACGGAGAGAACGCCGCGCCATTGGCCGCGCCGACGACGATCAGGGTCATCAGGAACGCCGGCATGCCGATACGTCCGGCAATCGCCATCGCGACAGGCGCCATCAGCGCGGTGCCCGCGATATTGCCCGGCCCGATGGTCGTGACAAACGTCGTCAGGACGAACAGAATCAACGGCATCAACGCCGTGTTGCCGCCGCAGGCGCGAATGGAATACGTTGTTAGCTTTTCCATTGTGCCATTCGTCTGTGCCATCCCGAACAGGAACGTTACGCCGACAAGAATCATGAACAACGGTGTCGGAAAGTACCTCAATACGGCTCCGCCTGTTGTCTTGCCCCAGAGGCCGGCAACGAGAATGGCGAAACCGATGGCCAGAAAACCTACATTAAGATCCTCATTGACACAGCTGATGATAACCACGATCAGCAGTGCCACGATGGACATCATTGCTACAGTTGATATTTCCACGTGTGTATCCTCCCACTAAAAATTGACTTGCAAAATGAAACCTTGAAGCCTTAAAAACTCGTGTTCCTTCGTCCCCGCCGGCGTGCCGGATGAGGACTCGTTGAATGTTTCAGATACAGTATTCCAGAGCAGAAATTGCGAACAGCGATATGACCCTGCCTCTCTGAGCCAAAGCCGGATGCGGGTCAGAGATTTCTGTCATTGCACCTCCTTTCGCCGAAAACCTGCATTCGATTTTCTTGTATAACGGGTTAAAAAGATAGAGAAACACCGGCGCCCGGACATGGATCGCGTTTGCTCCGCACTTGATTCGACCGCAAAAGAGTCTGTTTCTTTTGCTGCGGATATGAATATCTTCCCAGTGCCACACATTTTTCAGAAGTTTTTCCTCAGAAACGATTCCTTGTCCGGCTTGTCGCGCATTGTAACTTACTTTTTCAAAAGCGTTCAAGATTGTGCGGCATGACTGACCGATGCGCCGAGATTCACGATCGAAGCGATGAGATCGGAAAACAGTTCCCCCTGGACGATCACATGTTTGTGAATCCGGGTGGCCGCAAGCTGGCTGTCTCCGGCGAGTATGGCCTCGACGATTTCCGTGTGTTCGCTGTGCGAGGTCGTCAGACGGCCGCGAATCCGCAGTTGCAGCCTCCGGTAGACGCCCAGATTGCGAAACATCCGGCTGGTTCTTTCGTTCAGAAAACTGTTATGGCTCGCCTCGTAGATCGTCCGGTGGAAACGCTCATTCGCATGGTAATACGTGTCGATGTCGTTACTCTCGCAGGTTTTGCTGCAGGCGTTTTGCGATTCCAGTATGCTTTTTATATCATCGTCGTTATGCCGGCGGGCGGCCAGACGCGCGCACATGGCTTCAAGTTCGGCCATGACCTCGAACATTTCATAGAGCCGTTGAGGTGAAACCTGGGTGACGACGGCGCCGCGCCTTGGGCGAATATCGATCAGTCCATGAAACGAAAGCTGGATCAGCGCTTCTCGAACGGGAGTGCGCGAAACGGACAATTCTTCCGCGAGTTCCGTTTCGTCTAGGCGCATTCCGGGAAGATAGCGCCCGAAAACGATGCGCTCTTCAAGCGTTTCCGCAATTTTTTCCGAAATTCTGGAATAGGCCGTTTTTTTTCTCACCATCGTTTTTTCGGATGTTTTATGCAGTATGGCATTTCCTGGGCTGGTGACGCTGGATAGCACATTGTACACACGAAATCGTTTGTATGCGTTTCTTTCGTGCGAGTATAGTATACAAGGTCGGCTCTTTTTAATACATGTTGTGCCGGAACCCAAAATTCCGGGGCCGGAAATGCAGTTCCGACCTGCGATCGTAAATATCGCGCCCTCTATTGATGACAGGCCTTATAAAAGCAAAGGAGATACCATGAAAACATTGGAAGGAATTACGGTACTTGATTTAAGCCGCGTGCTGGCTGGTCCCTATTGCGGCATGATGCTGGCGGACAACGGCGCTAACGTTATAAAGGTCGAGCCGCCGGATGTCGGCGACGATTCGCGCGCTTTCGGGCCTTTCGTTGGAAAGGAAAGCGCTTATTTCATGAGCCTGAACCGGAATAAACGCTCGATCACCTTGAATTTCAAGCGCAAGGAAGAAATCGAGCTGTTCCGTGAGATGGTCAAGAAAGCCGACATCGTTCTGGAAAATTATCGTCCGGGCACGATGGAAAAATTCGGTATTGGTTATGATGAACTCAAAAAAATCAAGCCGGATCTCGTTTATGCCGCCTGTTCGGGGTTTGGACACAGCGGGCCGTACATGCTGAAGCCGGCTTACGACATCATCGTTCAGGCGATGGGGGGCGTGATGAGCATCACAGGGTTGGAAGGCGGCGAACCGACGCGGCTCGGCGCATCGCTGGGTGACATCATCGCGGGAATATTCACCGCGTGGGGCGTCATGCTGGCGTTGTATCATCGCCAAAGGACGGGAGAGGGACAAAAAGTCGACGTCGGCATGCTGGATTGCCAGGTGGCCGTTCTTGAAAACGCGATTGCGCGTTACGTTACATCCGGGCAGGTGCCGGGGCCGCTCGGAAACCGCCATCCGTCGATTACACCGTTTTCCGCGTTTACCGCAAAAGATGGCCACATCATCGTTGGCGCGGGCAACGACAGGCTCTGGGAAAAACTGTGCAACGAATTGAAGTGTCCTGAGCTGATTGCGGACGCGCGTTTCAATACCAATGGAAACCGGACATCGAACGTCAAGGAACTCTCGGAGATACTCAACAGGATTTTCATTACCAGGACGATTGATGAATGGATGCAGCTACTCGAGGCCGCCGGTTTGCCATGTGCGCCGATCAACACGGTCGACAAGGTTGTCAACGATCCGCAGATCAAAGCAAGAGAAATGATCGTGGAAGTCAAGCATCCGGTTGCCGGAAATCTCAAGATGCCTGGCGTTCCGGTAAAGCTTTCGGCTACGCCGGGCGCGGTTGAAAGACCCTCGCCCCTGCTTGGGGAGCACACGGCTGAAATTCTCAAGGAACTGCTCGGATGGGATGAAAATAAAACAGCCGCTTTTTTTGACCTGAAAGGCTGAGAATCGACGCGGCGGAATGCGGGCAACCGCATTTCGCCGCTCAAACGCGGTATTGAAATAAAAGGAAACGGCCCTATCTTTCTGGGAGAAGTAAAGAACGGAAAATTGACCGCGCATCGCAAAGGAGGCATCTCATGAATGTCGTTTACAACAGCGGACAGTATGTCATTCTGGCTTTCCCCTCTGAGCGGGCGTTTGAGCTGGTGGATAAAACGGCTCGCCGCGCACTCTTCATTCAGGGCGATGCGGCGATTGGTCTGCGGAATGCCATCAATGGTATCCGGGATGAAGATCGCACTGAAAAGGCCGTTGATTCCTTGCTTGACGACTATTGCGCCGGTGCCGCCCGGCCCATCGTTTTTCATTGACCCTGCGCGCGAACTGGCGCGGCGGGTTTCATCATAAAACTAACTCCGGTTTGAAACCCCGGCCTGAAGGCCGGGGTTTCGACCGTAGCCATTGGGAAGGGGATGCAAACCCCTTCCCAATGACGTTGGAGCGACAGCCCTGAAGGGCTGTCGCTAATTTCTTGCTCAAAAAATTCCTCCGGCTGGAAACATTCCCTTCAGGGAGATAATCACCCAGGGGAGGCGCGCGGCCTCTTCCATGCAGTGTCGTTCAGGCAAGAGGATGGATTGAAACATTTTCCGGAATTTACTCCGGAATCATTTTTTCAGCAGTGGCTTGAGTTCTTTCCAGACATTATTGAGCAGATAGGGCTGCGCTTCGGCCGCCGGATGAAGGTTGTCCGGCAGAAAAAGTTCGGAGCGGGCCGCGATACCGTCGAGCAGGAAGGCGACATGAGCGGTTTTTTTTGCCCTGGCGATTTCGCCGAAAATTTCATGAAACTGTTTGGCATAACTTCCAAAATTTGGCGGGATGCGCTGGCCGACGATCACTACTTTTGCGCGCGCCTTCTGCGCCGCGTCCGTCATCACGGCGAGATTCCTGCGGGTCAGTTCGAGGGGAATTCCCCGCAGACCGTCGTTGCTGCCCAGCGCGATAATGACGATGGCCGGGCGGTAGCGCTTCAGCGACGCTGGAAGGCGCGTGAGTCCGCCGCTTGTCGTTTCGCCGGAAATGCTGACATTGACGACGTTATAATCGAAACCTTCTTTTTTCAATCGCGAAGCCAGCAGCGCTGGCCAGGCGGCATCCCGGCGGATACCGTAACCGGCGGAAAGCGAATCGCCGTGAACGAGGATGTTTTTGGCGGCGAACGCGGCCGGAATGAAAGCGGACAGGATAACGGCGATTCCCACGCGGCGCGCCATGAACGACAGAAACGGTAACGGAAACATGAAAACAGAACCCCCAGCGACGATCATCGAGGCCGCCGGAATCAGCAAGCGAGTGGATAACGGCGGAACCCCGCTGCTTATTTTGCACGAGAATTCGTTTTCTGTCTTCGAAGGCGAAACAGTCGCTATCCTCGGCGCCTCAGGCTCCGGGAAATCGACGCTGCTGGGCCTTCTGGCGGGGCTTGATACGCCCAGCGAAGGCCGGATACTGATTGATGGGCAAGACATCGGCGGTATGGACGAAGACAGCCGCGCCCTCTTGCGCGGCCGTTGCATTGGTTTCGTCTTCCAGTCGTTTCAGTTGCTGCCCTCGCTGAATGCGCTTGAAAACGTTATGCTGCCGCTTGAGCTCGCAGGCCGTCCCGGAGCGGGAAAAGAAGCCGGATTATGGCTTGAGCGCGTCGGTTTGTCGCATCGTCTGAAGCATTATCCGCGCCATCTTTCCGGCGGCGAGCAACAGCGCGTGGCACTGGCGCGCGCGTTCGCTCCAAAGCCGAAACTCATTCTGGGCGATGAGCCGACGGGCAATCTCGATGAAGCGACAGGGCGCAGGGTCATCGACTTGATGTTTTCCATCAACGCGGAGAGCCGCGCGACGCTGGTTTTGGCGACGCATGATGAAAAAATCGCGGCGCGATGCCAGCGGCGCTTGCGGATGCGCGCTGGAGAGATCGAAGAAATTGCTTGAATATCCAGCGTTTTTGAAACAGAACCGCTTTTCGGGCGGTTTGCGGTTCTATGACGAACGTCTTGTCTCGATTATCCGGCTTGCCGCGATGACGCCGCTCCGGACAGCCCCCTCAATCGTGGCGGGGTATTCGGCATAAACGTGATCGCCGGCCAGCCAAAGCCCTTTAATTGCCGTTTTTGCCGCCGGCCGGGGAATATCCGGGCGGCAGGAAAGCGTTGCGCGGTGTTCGCGGATAACCCGCGTCCAGCGCGGTTTCGGAAGCGCGCGGCCCAGAACGCTTTCGAGTTCGAGATGCAGCCGCGCTGCCAGCGCGTCATTGTCGTAGGCAGTCCACCCGTTTGCGCTGGAACTCAAGACAAAACTCAGGATGCCGCGGTTTCTTCCGTCGAGACGGCCGCGGTCGAACGCCCATTGACCAATCCACTCCGGCGCGTCGCACTCCATTCCGCGCATGAAAGCGGACAGGCCGGTTTCGGGAGGGTAGGCCGCATAAACGGTTCCCATCGGCTCATAGGCATACATGGAAAGCATGCTGGCCGCCGGTTCCGCCGCCGCGTGATCTTTCAGCAGAGAATGCGCATGCTGCGGCGCGGCGGCGATGATGACATGATCGAAACGCTCTTCGCCGATAAAGATACCGTTTGATTCCTGTTTGAAAGATTCGACACGGGCCGCGAGACGAAGCGCGCCGCCCTTTGAGATGATAAACGCTGCTGCCGCGTCGGGGAAAAGCGTGTTCAAGTCCGTGGCGGGAAGCAGAAAGTCTGTATCGGAACGCGTTCCGTTGAAACTGTCGCGCAGGACATTGACAAGAATCCGGGCGGAAGCGTTTTCGGGCGGCGTATTGAGCGCTGAAAGACAGATTGGGTTCCAGAAATAGCGGCGCATCCGGCCGCGCAGTGCGTGGCGGTCATACAAAACGCTTGCCGCGCAATCTTCGGCAAGTTGAAAACGGCGGCGTTTCAAATCCTGGATAAAACGCGCGGCCGCGATTTTTTCCCCAAGCGGAACGCCTTTCGCCATAAACAGGCCGAGAGCGAGATTCAGCGGTTTTCCAAGTTTTGGCAAGGCGAAGCGAAAACCGGCGAGCGCATGTTCGAGTTCGAGCGGAAAGCGGTGGAAGAGGCGTTCGGGATCCGCGCCCACGCGTTTCATGAGGCGCAGGGTTTCGCGGTACGCGCCGATCAGAATATGCTGTCCGTTGTCGAGCGGATGGCCGTGAATGTCGACGCAGCGCGCACGTCCGCCGGGCTGTTTTGCCGCCTCGAACACGACGGGACGAAATCCCGAATCGCAGAGTTCGACAGCGGCGGCAAGCCCGGCCCAGCCAGCGCCGATGATCGCGATGCGCGTGTTTCCGGCTCCCGCGCGCATCACTTCAGGCGTAAAGCCAGGCAAGCGCGGCGATTCGGAGCTTGCGCCACGGCGAAAGAGATATCCGGCGGCTCAACACCTGTCCGGGATCGCGCTTTATCTCATTGAGCAAGGCGCGGTAGACCGCCGCCATGATGAGTCCGGGGCGCTGCGCTTTACGGTCGGCGGCGGGGAGCGTGTTTATCGCGCGCGCGTAGAAATCCCCGGCGCGTTCGATCTGAAACGCCATCAACCGGCGGAAATTTTCTGAATCGCGCAATTCGAGAACATCCTTTTCGGCCACGCCGAAACGCTCAAGCTCATTTCGGGGAAAATAGACGCGGCCGCGGGCGGCGTCTTCAGCGACATCGCGGAGAATGTTCGTCAGTTGCAGTGCCATGCCAAGCGTATTGGCGTAATCGCGCGTTTTTACGTCCGTTTGTCCAAAAATCCTGGCGGCGAGCAGTCCGACCGCGCTGGCGACGCGATAGCAATAAAGCGAAAGCGCGTCGAAATCCGCGTAACGCGCCTGACAGAGATCCATTTCCATCCCGTCAATGATTTCGAGAAAATGCGCCTGAGGTAAATCGAATTTCGGAAGAAACGGAAGCAATGCCCGCGTAACGGGGTGTTCCGGCGCGCCGGAATACAGGCGGGCGATTTCATCGCGCCATTCCGCGAGCTGCGATGCGGCAAGGCGCGGATCGGGACATTCATCGACGGCGTCGTCGACTTCGCGGCAATAGGCGTAAAGCGCCGTAATCGCTTTGCGGCGTTCCGGCGGCAAGAAAAAAAAGCTGTAATAAAAACTTGATCCGCTCGCGGCGGTACGACGCTGGCAATAGTCTTCGGGCGTCATGGCGTTACATGAAAGGTGTTCGGAGCGCCATGCGAAACCAGTCGAATGGGCCGAGAACGGGCCGGCGGCGAAAAACGTCGCCGCGTATCGCCCGCAGGCGCTCAAGAATACGCAAACCGCCCTGTACCGTAAAACGGATTTCGATGCCCATACGCCCCGGCAAATGCCGGACGAGCGGCGCGCCTTCAAGCATCTGGCCGCGCACGCGCTCAATCAAAAAGTCCATCAGCCTTGCCCATTCGGGCGACCAGCGCTCTTCCGCGATCTGGGTTTCATCAATACAGAAACGCTTTAGATCACTTTGTGGAATATAAACGCGGTTTTTCCGCCAGTCGATGGCGATGTCCTGCCAGAAATTGATGATTTGAAGCGCCGAGCAGATACAGTCGGAACGGTACAGGTTTTCGCCGCTGGCGCGGTCGACGAGATGAAGCAACAAGCGGCCAACCGGATTGGCGGATCGCCGCGAATAATCAAGTACTTCGTCGTAGTCGGCATAGCGTTTCTTGACGACATCCTGCGCGAAAGCGTCGAGCAGATCGCGGAATAACGGTATCGGCAAGCGCCATTCGGCGATGAGGGGCGCGAGCGTTCTGAAATCAGGCGTCAACGGTGTTTCGCCGCGTTCAATCCGGTCAAGTTCGGCGTTGAAAGCGGCCAGACCTTGCAAGCGCTCCTCATCGCGCGCGTCGCCTTCATCGGCGATATCGTCGGCGCTGCGGGCGAAGCGGTAAATTGCCTCAATTGGACGGCGCAGACGTTTCGGCAGAAGCAGCGAAGCGACGGGGAAATTCTCGTAATGGTCAACGGGCATCCGGATAGTTTAAAGCACGGCAAGAAGAAGAAAAATAGGCGGCAACGCGAAAGCGGTTCATCGTAAAACTAACTCCGGTTTGAAACCCCGCCTTTCAGGGCGGTGTGGAGGTTGGAACCCCGGCCTGAAGGCCGGGGTTTCGACCGTAGCCATTGGCAAGGGGATGCAAACCCCTTGCCAATGATGTTAGAGCGACAGCGACTTCCGGGCTGTCGCTAATTTCTTGCTACCTGCCCGGACACGAAAACAACATCCTCGCCAGAAAACCCGACGATAACACAGCGCGCGCGTAACGGCACGAAAGCTCGGAATCGCTATAAATTTTCCCGCGGATCAGCCTTCGTTGAATTCGTCAAGCCGCTCGACCAGCCCGGTTTTTGTGTCGCCGCGCACCCACGCATAGATAACCGGCAGGACAAGCAGGGTCAGGAGGGTGGTCGTCACCATTCCGCCGACGATGACGAGCGCGAGCGGACGCTGCGCCTGAGAACCGATCGCATGGGAGAGAGCGGCCGGCAAGAGGCCGAAACTCGCCAGCAGAGCGGTCATGAGCACGGGGCGAAGACAAAGCGATGAACCTTCGATGACGGAATCGTGGAAATTGTTGGTCGTCTCATCCAGTACTTTGGTTATATAAGAAAAGAGAATTACACCGTCCTGGATAGCGATTCCGAAAAGCGAAAGGAATCCGATCCCCGCTGAAATGCTGAGTTCCTCGCCGGCAACGAAAAGCGTGAAAATCCCGCCGATCGCGGCAAACGGCACGTTGAGCAGAACGAGTCCCGCGTCCCGTCCATTGCCGAAAGTCGAATAGAGCAACAGGAAAATCACGAGCAGCGTGATCGGAATGATGACGGCCAGTTTTTTCTGGGCCTCTTTCATCTGGTTGAATTGCCCGTCCCATGTCATTCTGTAGCCACGCGGAAGTTCGACTGCTTTCTGGACTTTTTTCTGCGCTTCGGCAACGGCCGATCCGAGATCACGTCCGCGCACGCTGAATTTGATCGCGATATAACGCCGCGCCCGCTCACGGTAGATGAAGAAAGGTCCATCGGTCACTTCGACGCTGGCGACCATCGATAACGGGATGCGCTGGCCGCCGGGCGTATCGACCAGGAGATTCCGGATTCGTTCGACGCTCTCGCGCGTGGATTCGGTATAACGGACAGTCAGATCGAAAACGCGCTCGCCCTCGAGAATCGACGTGGCCGCGTTGCCGCCCAGTCCGTTTTGCACCAGATTGCTGATATCCGCCACGTTAACGCCGAAACGCGCGGCGGCGGCGCGGTCGATGGAGATGTTCAGCGTCGGCTGCCCGAGTTCTCTGAAAATGCCGACCTCTTCAACTCCCTGAATGCTTTTCAGAATTTCCTGAAATTCCAGCGCTTTGTCGTTCAATACTTCCAGATCGTCGCCGAACAGCTTGAGCGAGTTTTCTCCTTTTACGCCGGAGAGCGCTTCATTGACGTTGTCCTGAATATATTGGGAAAAGCTGTAATTGATGCCGGGGATACGTTTGAGTTCTTTTTCGACGCGCTGAACGATCGCAGGACGCGTGGAACCGGCGGGCCACTGGTCGGGATGTTTGAAATAGGTGGCGAATTCCAGATTAAATACGCCTGTCGCATCTGTCCCGTCATCGGGGCGGCCGATCTGCGTGGCGACGGTATTGACTTCAGGCTGCTTGTAAAGATAAGTGCGGATTTTTTTTGCCACCTGGGATGAATAGGAAAGGTCGACCGTGTTTGGAAGCGTAATCCGTATCCACAGGTTGTTTTCTTCAAGGGCGGGCAAAAAGCTGGTTCCCAGGTTGGCACCGACCCAAAGCGAGAAACAGAAAACGAATACCGACGCGCACAATACGCTTATCGGGCGGGCCATCAGCCAGGTGAGCAGCGGACGGTAGATTTTGAGCATCCAGTTGACGAATCCGGGAAGATGCGCCTTGCTGCCACCCCTGAAAAACATGTAGGAAGAAGAGGGGATTACCGTCAATGAAAGAATGATGGACGCCATGAGCGCGATTCCCATCGTGTAGGCCATCGGGCGGAATATCTTGCCTTCGACGCCTCCCATGATGAAGAGCGGCGAATAAGCGACGATGACGATCAGCGTGGAAAAGATCATCGCGCGCTGGATTTCTTCGGTCGCTATGACGACGGAACTCCATGCGCCCTCTCTGGGGTTTTCCTCAAGACGCCGCATGATATTTTCGATGACAATGACTGCGGCATTGACGATCAATCCGAAATCGATTGCGCCGAGCGAGATCAGGTTGGCGGGAACGCCGAACAGGTTCATCCCTATGAATGAAGCGCATAACGCCAGAGGGATAATCGCGGCAACCACGAGCGCCGCGCGGAAACTTCCGAGAAAGAGATACAAAACCGCCAGAACCAGGGAAATTCCGAAAAACAGCGAATGCTTCACCGTATTGGTCGTCAAGTCGAGCAGGCTTTGGCGGTCGTAGAAAGGGATGATTTTCAGGCCTTCGGGCAACAGTCCGCGCAGATTGATTTCATCAATGCGGGCGCGGACGCGGTTAAGCATTTCGGTCGCGTTTCCGCCGCGCCGCATCAGGACGATGCCTTCGACGATGTCATCCATATCGTTGAATTGCACCTGCCCAAGCCTTGGCGCGTAACCAACGCCGACATCGGCCACGTCACCGACGCGGATCGGGATCGCTTTGTTTTCGGCGACGACGATATCGCGGATGTCGTCTTCCGACTGGATCAGGCCGACGCCGCGGACAACGTAACGTTGTTCGCCATTGTTCAGAACATCACCGCCGACATTCGCGTTCGCGTTGGAAAGCGCTGTGACAAGCTGTTCAAGTGAAATGCCATGCGCCTGAAGTTTTCCGGGGAGCGGCCGCACCTGATACTGTTTGACCTGTCCGCCGAACCCCGTTACTTCGGCGACGCCCGGAACGATTTTGAGCAGTTTGTAGATGTCCCAGTCCTGATAGGTTTTCAGCGTGATCAAGTCGTGCCGGTCGCTTTCAAGACGGAAACGCAAAACCTCGCCGAGCGCGTCGGCATCCGGACTCAAACGGGGCTGGACGCCTGTGGGAAGGCTTGCATTGCCCAGGTAAAGTTGGACATTGTGCCGCGCCTTGAACGGGTCGGAACCTTCGCGGAACTGGAGAGTGACGACCGACAGTCCGAAAAGCGAAACCGAGCGAAAGGAACGGATATCCGGAACGCCGGCCAGGGAAGTTTCGATGGGGATCGTTAACTGCCGTTCGATTTCCAGCGTGCTTCGCCCCGGCCACTGGGTGATGACTTGAATGTTGAGCGGCGAAATGTTGGGATAAGGCTCGATGGGAAGCTGTTTGAAAGACCAGATACCCAGAGCGAACAGGCCGATGCACATCAGAAAAACGATGGCGCGGCCTTTCAGGACGGTATTGATGGAGGAAGAAGGAACTGTCATGACGGGAACTCAGCCTCGGATAATCGCTTCGTTAACCAGCGTCGCGCCTTCGGTTACGACGCGCTCTCCATCCGAAAGGCCGGAAGTTACCGCGATTCGTCCGTCTCCCAGGGTTTTTGTCGTTACGGGAATGCGGCGGAAAAGGTTCGTTTCGGCCTCAATGATGACAAAAGAGTCCTCACGGATCGAAATGATCGCCGATTTCGGGACGACGATGGCTTTCTGGACTCCTGTGATCAATTGTGCCGTGGCGAACAGTTCCGGGCGCAGTTCGCCGCCGGGATTGTCGACCGTGCAGCGTACCGGCAGAACGTGTGTGTCGGGGTCGACCGTCGTGCCGATGTAATTCACCGTGCCCTGGAAGTCTTTTTCGGGGAGCGCGGGAACCCGCAGGCGCAGCGTTTGTCCGAGCTTGACTTTTGCATAGTCTTTTTCATAGAAATTGCCGATGAACCACACCTTCGATGTATCGGCGATGGTCATGAAATCGTCGCCGACATTCAGGAAGGCGCCGGGGTCCATGGCCCGCCGCACGATTGTTCCGGCAATTGGCGCGCGCAGGCGCAGATGCGTGCTGACCTTGCCCGTCTTATCGAGATGGGCGATGTCGCCGTCCAGCGCGCCCAGAACTTTCATTCGGCTGATAACCGACTGTTCGGTGAATTTCGCTTCCTCAATCAGGTCTTTCTGCGAAGTGGCGCGCAGCGCGCGAACGGCATTGCGGGCGAGCAGGTATTCGTTTTGCACCGAAATCCAGTCCGGGCTGAACAGTTCCGCGATGGCCTGGCCGCGCGCGACTTTCACGCCTTCAAAAAACAGAATGCGATCCAGACGGCCCGCGACGCGCGAGGAAACCAGATGAACGCGTTCCGCGTCGGTCGCCAGTTTCCCGGAGATAAGCACCGCGTCGGGAATGTCGGTCAGCGTGATCCGGGTTACTTTGACAAAATCGGGATTGAATCCGTCTTCAGGAGCGCGTATCGAATCCCTGACCATTTTCTCGACCGCTTTTTTCGTGATGGGGGGGGAGTCTTCTTCCTCGATGACTTCACGCTGGCCGCGGTTTCCGGCAAACCAGCCAATGGCCGTTCCAAGGAACAGGGTAACAATAACCGGAAGAAATTTTTTCAGTTTATCCATGGACTTCCCCGAAAGTATGCGTTGTCCTTTACTCGATTGATAGGCCGATGACCGATTCCATTCCGCTCCATGCCTGGGCGGCGGACGACTCGGCTTGCAGCAGCGCGAGTTCGGTTGATCGCAGGTTCGTCTGCGCGAGAAGAAGCTCGGTAAACCCGCGCCCGCCGTTGTTCGTCGAGTAATTCTGGCGGGCAAGACGCCAGGCGACCTGGGCCTGTTCGAGCTGCCTTGTCCGGAGCAAGCGTATTTGCTCCCGGGTTTGCAGGAGCAGGTTGTAATGCGCCGCGAGGTCGAGCAGAATCTGCTGGCGGACGGCCTGTTCGTTGGCGCGTGAGGCGATCAGCGAAGCGCGTGCCTGGTCGACAGCGGCTCTTTCCTTGAAAAAGCCCCATGTCGGCAGAATGAAATTGAATTCCGTCGCGTATTCGTTTCCACTCATTCCCCAAGGCGGGTTGTCGCTTGTTTTCGTCACGGCGATTTCAAAATCCGGCAGATATGATTTTTTTGCGTACTCGACGCCTTTTTCAGCCGCGTTGGTCAAGAGCGCCGACCCGCGGATTTTCGGGCTGTTTTTCAGGGCGATCCCGGTGAAATATTCCCTTTCCGGAATTTTTTCGCGCAAGGCGGGGATTTCGCCGCGAACTTCGAGAGGCGATCCAGGGTCGCGCCCGACGATCCGGTTCAGGTTTTGAGCGGTTGTGTCGATCCGGCGGCGAAGCGAAAAAAGCTCGTTCTGGGCGCTGCTTTGCGCGACTTGCGCATTCAGGTAATCGACATAGGCCGTCGCGTTGTTCGCGTACTGGATTTTTGAAATCTGCTTGATCTGTTCGAGCCGCGCGAGATTTTCCTCGCTGACGCGGACTTCGCGCTGGAGGGATAACAGCGTCCAGAAACCGGTTTTGAGTTCCGCGAGCAACTCTTGTTTGAGCGATTCGGCTTCGGTTCCGATGAAGTCCGCCTGATTTTGGGCGATATCGGCAGCCAGCCGTTTTTTTCCGGGGAAGGAAAACGACTGCTTCAGCGTATAACTGACACCCCGCGCCGCGCCGGCGCGAAACGGATGGTTGCGGATGGGGCTGTGGGTAAAACCGAATTCGGGATTGTCAAAGGCCAGCATTTGCGGGACGACGGCCTCGGCGGCTTTTTGTTCCTGCCGTAACTGGAGAATTCGCGGGTTTTCCGCATTGAGCATCGCGGAAAGTTCAGCCAGGGTATAGGGCTGGGGTGGCCTGATTTCGGCCGTAGCGTGAAAAGATAACAGGAATGACGCGAACGCAAGAAAAAAAATGCCGTTACGGCTAAACGATTTCATGGCTATCAATCGCGTGAATTAATTTGTTTCAAATTATATTGAGCGATACTGCTATTTACCTGACGGCCGCCTTCTGTTTTCCTGACAATTTCTGGATTCATCTTTTCCCGGAACGGCAAATGACGGAAAATAATGGAATCATGCATATTTTATTGGCGGAAGACGACAGCTTGCTTGCGGACGGATTGGCGCGCGCGTTGCGTCAATCCGGTTACGTTGTCGACTGGGCGCGCGACGGCATTGAGGCGGACGCTTGCCTGGGTGAACGGAACCCCGATCTCGCGATTCTCGATCTGGGCCTGCCCGGAATGGGCGGCAGCGAGGTTCTGCGCCGGCTCCGCGAGCGTGGACAGCAGATTCCGGCGCTCATCATCACGGCGCGCGAGGCGGTGAACGAACGCGTCCGTCTGCTTGATCTCGGCGCGGATGACTACCTTGTCAAACCGATTTCCATTGACGAACTCGAAGCCAGAATCCGCGCCCTGATCCGGCGCGGGACCGCCGTTTCGGAATCGGTTGTGCAGCTTGGCCGCCTGCGGCTCGACATGAGCGGAAAGCGCGCATGGATTGATTCGTCGTCTGTCGATCTGACCGCCAAAGAGTGGGAGGTTCTGGAATACCTTGCCTTGCGTGCCAACAAGATTGTCAGCAAGGAGCAGTTCATGGATTCCTTGTGCAGCATGGATCACGCGATTACGCCCAACGCGGTGGAGAAATACATTTCCCGGCTGCGCATCAAGCTTGCGCCCTCGGGAACGACGATCCGGACGGTACGCGGTCTCGGTTACTATCTTGAAGCGCCGAATGAGTCCGTCAAACAGCCTCCATAGAAAACTGCTGCGGATGCTTCTTTCGCTGGTGCTGCTGATAATGGTCAGCAGCGCGTTTGTCGGTTATTCCATCGCGTTCCGGAGCGCTGTCCGGGCGTATGACAGGACGCTTTTCGACACGGCGCTGGCGATCCGGGAGCAGGTTCATATCGTCGATGGCAAGCAGACGCTGAATCTTATCGACGAGGCTGAGGAAGTCCTGCTGACGGATAATTTCGACCAGATTTTTTTTCGCGTTTTCGACGCGCGCGGCAACGAAATCGGCGGCAACCGCCCGATTCCGCTTCCGAACGAAAAACCTCCGAAAAACAGAGGGTATTTTTACAATGCCAAAATCGATGGCATGCCGGTCCGCGTGGCCGCGTTATTGACCGAAAAAGCGCAGATGTCTTTGATGATTCTGTCTGCGGAAACACAGATCAAACGCGACAATCTCGTCCGCGAGATTCTGATTGGCATGCTGTTTCCCGAATTAATCCTTCTTTGCGCCGCGCCCGTTTTGGTTTGGTTCGGCATTCGGGCGGGCCTGAAACCGCTCGAAGATTTGCGGCGGAAGCTGGCCAGCCGCTCGCGCGGCGACCTCCGTCCTATCGAGGCTTCGGAAATGGCTTACGAAATCCAGCCCTTTATCCGGCAGCTCAACCATCTGCTTGGGCAGCTGGATGAATCGCGGCTTGCCCAGGACGCTTTTGTTTCCAATGCCGCTCATCAGCTGAGAACGCCGATTGCCGCGCTTCACGCACAGTTCGAGGCGATGTTGAGAGAGTCCGGAAACCCGCATCGCGCGCAGATCGCCCATGTGATTCCCGCGTTACGGCGGCTCGCGCGCTTGATTCATCAGTTGCTGGCGCTCGCGCGCGCTGAACCAGCGGATGAAATCAAGCGCCAGCCGGTCGATCTTTCATCAATCATCCGCGATCTCGCCGATAGCATGCTGTCGCGGGCGATTGCCAGGAGCATTGATATCGGCTTCGACCTGGAACCTGCCGAAATCCGCGGGTCGGACGTACTGCTTCGGGAAGCCATCAGTAACCTCATCGACAATGCCATTTGCTACACGCCGGAAAATGGCCGCATTACAGTCAGCTGCCATCCGGATTCCGGCGGCGCCGTTTTGCGCGTGGAAGACAGCGGCCCGGGAATTCCCGAAGAGGAGCGCAAAAAGGTTTTCGACCGTTTTTACCGTTTGTCCGGAAGCGCGGGCGACGGAAGCGGGCTGGGCCTTGCCATCGTCCGGCAGATTGCCCGCCAGCACGGAGCGGCGTCCGTCATCGGTGAATCCAGCGCCTTGAAAGGCGCGTCGGTCAGCCTGATTTTCGGGTCGCCAGAGAAAAAAACGGAAGATAACGTCTGACCGGCGCGGGAACGCCGCTGAAAAAACAAGTATGACACCCGCTGTAGGCAAGTGAATATCCGGTTGTAAAAGAAGTTTTCAGTGAAAATCCGGAAAATTCCGGAAAACATATTACGTTTTCAAGCAGTTTTATTGAAAATGCTGTCGACGATATACTTCAAAAATCGATAAAAATAGACGTTTTAAAGGGTGTTTATAAAAATAGCGTAAAGAAATGCTTAAAAAACGTGATTCTCGAAAGCATGATATAGAGCGTTTTTCGTTCAAATGACTGCAAAATCCCGCAGGTGGTGAAGTGGCGCTGTTTCCTTTCACCGCCGTTCATACTGATTTTGCCGGAACACATCGACGACGCCTGTTTCTGCTCGTGCCGAATCTGCCGAACTATTGACAACGCCTATCTCCGTTCGTGCTGAGCCTGTCGAAGCAGGAACGGACGCTCCAAGTCGCAAATACTCTTTCCAATCCTGATTCTTTCTTCGAATGGTTTTTCAATCCTTACCCTTCGATAAACTCAGGGCGAACGGATTGAAAAACACGCCTCTGACGTGCTTCCTTCGTCAGGCTCAGGACGGAGCAGGACGAA
>JAITGN010000060.1 GCA_031280565.1 Accumulibacter sp.
TGTTTCGCAAAATTTGCCAAGGGGAAACAGCAATGGTTGTGGCGTCTCTCACGTGGGCAGCAACACTCTGGCGGGGGTATTTTTGGGGGTATCTTCAGAAAATCGATTTTGAAAACCGCTTAACCATGCTGGCTGTAGCGAACTGTTCGGCTTCCTCCGTCGCATTTCCCGCGATAAAAAACGGTTGAACACACAAAATCCGCAGGTAGAATGATGGGGATCGTCTACCATTGATTGAGTTCACGATGCCTGCAAATCAACTCAAAGACGCCCAATGCCGCAGCGCAAAATCTGTGGCGCGGCCTTACAGGCTTCTCGACGGTGGTGGCCTGCATTTGTCCGTTTCGCCAACGGGTGCAAAGACATGGCGGGGAACATACCGCTTCCGCCCTCGCCTCCGGCCAGCGCTTTCAGGCCCGAAAGCGCCATAGACCCGGCCGCGCCCGCCGCCGCGCTCATCGCCGCGTCCTCGCCAAGTCCAGCCGCCGCGTTACCCATTTTGCGAAATGATTCAATAAGCATGTCCGGCAGCTCTGGCGCTTTGTATAAAAGCGCCCAGAAGAAGCCGGTAAACATGATGAACCGGATGAATTCGGCAAAGAATTCGCCAAGGTCGGCCTTGCGGAGAAGCATCAGCCCGAACGTCCAGACCATCGAGATCGTGGCGAGCGCCCAGAACAGGAAGGTGGCGCGCCCGCGCATATAGGCTGCCCACGTTCCTGTGGCCGCTTGATAGCGTTCCAATACGGTATCGAATACGTCGTGAGTTCCGAGTTGGGCGTGCGCGTCCAGCGAAAACAGCAGGAGCGCCGCGACGGCGACAGCGAACAAAAGGGCGTGCCGTCTCATTTAGCGTCTCACCATCCAATTCCTGAACTGGGTTTGGACCACCCGGCGGTATGACCTGCTTGCTTGCATTGTTCGATAAATGCTACCCGTTTGTCCTTGTCTTCTATTTCCCTTATGCGTCCATTGTAAGGGTTACAGTTTTCTGCATTGACTTCCAGCTTGTTGCCGCATCCCGCGAACGCGAAGGCGGACAGGAGGACGATTAGAACCAGGTTTGTTTTCATTAAAACATCCTACGATAAATGAATAAATGATGGATGAACGTCTCACCACACAACTTCTGGACTGGGTTTGAACGGCCAGAGACCTGCTTGCTTGCATTGTTCGATAAATGCCAACCGTTTGTCCTTGTCTTCTATTTCTCTTATGCGCCCTTTGCTAGGGGTACAGTTTTCTCTATTGACTTCCAGCTTGACGGCGGATTTGTTGTCACATCCCGCGAACGCGAAGGCGGACAGGAGGAGGATTAGAACCAAGTTTTTTTTCATCAAAACATCCTACGATAAATGAATAAATGATGGGTGAACGTCTCACCACACAACTTCTGGACTGGGTTTGAAGTTACTGCGACGGAATTGCCGGGACGCCGCTTCCTGCTGTGCTTCCTTGTTAAGTTCGGCTTGCTGTCTCGTCATCGCGGCATTGTGCTGCGCGGCCAGCATCGCGCGAATCTGGAGCAGTTGGTGCGACTGGTGGCTGGCGAGCTGGTTGGCGTACTGGAGGGCCTGCATCCGGCCCCCGGCGGAAGTTGCGGCCGATTGCAACTGCTGCAAGGTGGCGGCATCCTTGCTGAGATTGGCGAACTGTTTCTCCAGACCGCGAATAACGCCATCGTTCGCCTTTTTCTGCGCCTCGCTTGAGAAGTCGCGCGATTGTTTCAAGGCTTCAATTTCGGCCGCCGAACATCCCTTGCCCGGCGCAAGGCAGGACGCGGACGTGTAGTGGTTGATGTCCTGAAATTTCGACAGGTAGGCTTCAAGGCTGCCGAGCTGTTGGTTGTACATGTTCAGGGTATTGGTCGCTTGCGTGAGATTGTTCATCGTGGCCTGTGCCTGTTCCACGTTGGGCATGAGTTCGTACTTGAAGGCTTGAAATCGTTGCATGGCTCAATCATACTCTTGGTCTATGAGCGATGACAATGATATTCGACATGGACGGCACTGCGTTTTCAAGATGCACGTCCACTTGGTCTTTGTGGCTAAATACCGCCGCTGAGTGTTTGACGGCCCGGCTATTGATGCCCTGCGCGGCATCTTCGCCAAGGTCTGCGCCGACTTCGAGGCGAACTTGATTGAGATGGACGGCGAAGACGACCACGTCCACCTGTTGGTAGAGTACCCGCCGAAGGTGCCTGTCTCGAATCTGGTGAACAGCCTCAAGGGTGTGTCCAGCCGCCTGCTGCGCAAGGCGCGGCCCAACATTGAAAAACACTACTGGAAAGGCGTGCTGTGGTCGCCGTCCTACTTCGCCTCTAGTGTTCTGTCCAATACAGATATAGACAAGAAGAAAACCTTATGATATGCGTTAAATATAGGAACTGAGGCAAATCCTTCATGGAGAAGCTCCTGAGATGTGCCGCATTTTGTTTAGGACAGAACACTAGCTGCGGCGGTACGCCGATCTCCATCGTGCGCCAGTACATCGAACAGCAGCAGGATACCCCACTGAAAGACAAAGGCAAGGACAGCTACGCCGTCCGCGCTATCCTTCCCCGCCCTGAATGGCGAGGCTTGCCGCGCACCGGGTCAGCGGAAAAAACGCCTGGAACGCATTCCCAACCAGAATCAAAAGACGGCTCCTGCAAATAGCTCCGCAGGAGAACCTCCTTCTCAATCCGCTCGCCATTCCTGTCCTGAGCCTGTCGAAGGGTAAGGACTGGAAAGGCTGGAGCGTCCGTTCATACTTCGACAAGCTCAGCACGAACGGAGATAGGCGCTGTCGATAGTTTGGCAGAGTCAGGACGAACGGGTTTTTAACATGCTCACCGCGAATAGCAAAAAACAGGGCAACGGACAAAAACAACGTCCTTAAGCCATTTTTAATCTCTTTGGGTTTCCGGAGACTTTCTTTCCAATGCCTTGCCTGTCCTGAGCTTGCTGAGGGGAACGAAACGTGTCGGAAGCATGTTTTTCAATCCGTTCGCCCTGAGCCTGTCGAAGGGTGAGGATTGAAAAACGATTCGAAGAAAGAATCAGGGTTGGAAAGAGTATTTAACAGCTTGAGCGTCCGTTCATACTTCGACAGGCTCAGCACGAACGGAAATAGATGTTGTCGGAAGGCAAGGATTGAAAAGCCCATTTACGGCTTGGAGATTGAAAAGGCCATTTACAGCTTGGAGCGTCCGTTCCCACTTCGACAGGCTCCCCACGAACGACCCGCCCGGTGGACGAATGCGCGGACATTTCCACGCGGTCATCGCGCCGCTTTTTTCCCTGATCTCAACAGTATCCACAGGACGCCTTCGCCGCCGTCGAAAGACGGGGCGTGGCAAAAAGCCAGAACGTCTTTATGCCGAATCAGCCAGGCTTTCACGAATTGCCGCAGAACACCTTGCCGCCCGGGCGAGCCATGCCCGCGCCCGTGAACGATGCGAACGCAACGCTTGTCCGCGCCAAGCGATTCCGCGATAAAAAGACCGACCGCTTCATGCGCCTCATGGCGATTGAGTCCATGCAAATCGATGTGGTTCTGGATTGTCCAACGCCCGCGCCGCAAGTCGCGCAATACACTTCGGCGCAGGCCAACGCGCAAAAAAGCGTCCATATCTCCGGAGATGTCATCGATTTCAAACGGACCGCGCAGCGATTCAACAACGGCCGCGTCGTCAAGTTCGCGTTGTCTCGGGCGGAAACCAGGTTTGGGACGCTCGGTGATAACGCGATCCGGCGCGCGCAACGGGATAACGCCCTCGACGGCGGCATGAAAATCAGCTATTTCTTCCGGTGCCGGTTTTCTGCTCTCCATGTTTCAACCCATGCCCGTGACCGGGCGGCAAAACGCGGGTGCGGAAGAGGTTACGCCTTTCCCGCGCATGATTATTCCCCTGAAGGAAAAGGTTTCCGGCCGAAGAGTGTTTTGGATGAAAACTCTCCGGTCGAAATAGCGCGTTTCAATTCCGCAGCGTTTCGAGGTAACGTTCGGCGTCCAGCGCGGCCATGCAGCCCGACGCGGCGGAAGTGCACGCCTGGCGATAAATCGTGTCCTGCACGTCGCCTGCCGCGAAAACCCCCGGAATGCTCGTCTGAGTCGCGTTTCCGTGGCGCCCGCCCCGCGTGACGATATAGCCGTTTTCCATTTCAAGCTGACCGGCGAAAAGCTCCGTGTCAGGTTTATGGCCAATCGCGATGAAAACGCCGCTCAGCGAAATATCCTCGGCGGCGCCCGTTCCAGTGTTTGCGATACGAATCCCGGTAACGCCGGTCTTGTCGCCAAGAACCTCCTGGAGAACCGAATTCCACTTGATTGTCACTTTCCCGGCTTTTTCTTTTTCGAAGAGCTGATCATGCAGAATTTTCTCGCCGCGGAGAATGCCGCGCCGGTGCACAAGGGTTACATGGCTCGCTATATTGCTCAAATAAAGCGCCTCGCCTACCGCTACGTTACCGCCGCCGATGATGGCGACGGGTTTGTTTTTATAGAAGAAACCGTCGCAAATGGCGCAGGCCGAAACGCCGCGCCCCGCAAACTCTTTTTCGGAGGGCAAGCCGAGATACCGGGCGGAAGCGCCCGTCGCGATAATCAGCGCGTCGCAGGTGTAGACGCCCTCGTCGCCGGCCAGCGTGAAGGGGCGCTCTGTCAGACACGCCGTCCGGATATGATCAAAAACGATGCTGGCATTGAAACGGAGCGCGTGTTCCTCGAAACGGCCCATAAGTTCCGGCCCTTGAATGCCCGACGGACTGGCGGGCCAGTTGTCTATTTCGGTGGTCGTCATGAGCTGACCGCCCTGGGCAAGTCCCGTAACCAGGACAGGTGAAAGATTGGCGCGCGCGGCATAAATAGCGGCCGTATAGCCGGCAGGGCCGGAACCCAGAATCAGCAAACGGCTATGGCAGGAAGTCTGGCTCATTTCTTTTGTCCATGAAGATGGATGAAAACCCGATTATACCCGCCCGGCGAAAAGCCGATGACGGCGGCTCCCCTTGCCGCGCCACGCGGCGTAAACAGAGCCGTGCCCCATATTTATTATAATTTTATCATATATGATCCGCCATGAAATTCCGATTCACCAAGGTTCCGAATAAGGGTCACTGTAATACCAGTCCCAGGTATCATCACGTGCCGCTAAACGCACTCGCTCATCGGGATCGGTTTTTATGATCTCATATATAATCTCCCAGTCCCGATGCAGGTGAAAAGTATAGGGTATCAATTCTTCCCGCACGCGCCAATCGGGATCGGTTCTCGCGATTTCACGGCGCCGCGGGTCATTACAGTTTAGATGATGCGCGGCAGCTACTCTTATTTAGTTGCCATGTGTTTTAGCTATGTTAAAAATGGCGTCCTCACCTCTTACACAATTAAGATAGTGTTCCTCCAAGAGGCGGGTCTCACATGGGATATCGTATTTGAAAAAGGAGCTGTCCTAGATTGGCACTGATGTTAATCTAGAACATGGCGATAACTCACTGTAAATTAAAGAGTCGTCCCTGAAGAATTCATTTTTGGCACATCAAGCCGGATATTCGGCGATCTGAGGCCACGAATTCCGGCGGGATAGCTCACCCCACAGGGATAGCTTCAGCATCTGCGGCCAGATC
>JAITGN010000029.1 GCA_031280565.1 Accumulibacter sp.
GTTTGCATCCCCTTGCCAATGGCTACGGTCGAAACCCCGGCCTTCAGGCCGGGGTTCCAACCTCCGCACCGCCCTGAAGGGCGGGGTTTCAAACCGGAGTTAGTTTTACGATGAATACACTCCCCTGCAATTTCCTGCCTCCGCCCCCTTGCCCAGCCTTGCGCCCCCTCTCTCTCCCGCTCGCGGAGAGGGCAGGAGCGCTGCACCCAGGCGGTTAAACCGAAAATGCCCTAAACGCGCCAAAAATGCCTCAAGAACGAACTCGCTGGCGCATTACGAAGGCCCGGACGTTATAGGCCGGTATAATCCAGTGTTTAATCGACCTCTCGTTTCGCCTCATGCCTGACTTTCTCGCCCAACTGAACCCCGAACAACGCGCCGCCGTAACGCTGCCGGAACAGCATGCGCTGATTCTTGCCGGCGCGGGCAGCGGCAAAACACGCGTGCTGACGGCCCGCATCGCGTGGCTGCTCACGACCAGCAAAGCCGCGCCGCATGAAATCATGGCGGTCACATTTACCAACAAAGCCGCGAAAGAAATGCGGGTTCGCCTGTCGGCCATGCTGCCAGTCAACATGCACGGGATGTGGATCGGCACATTTCACGGCCTGTGTAACCGCTTTTTACGCGCCCATTACCGCGAAGCGGGCCTGCCACAATCTTTTCAAATCCTTGATGTCTCCGACCAGCTCTCGATAATCAAGCGCCTGCTGAAAAGTTTCAACCTCGACGAGGAAAAATTCCCGCCGCGCGAGCTGGCCAGCTTCATCAACGCTCACAAGGAAGAGGGGTGCCGCGCCGCGGATGCCAAGGCATATGACGAGCACACGAAAAAGCGTGTCGCCGTTTTCACCGAGTATGAAGCGCAATGCCAGCGCGAGGGCGTTGTCGATTTCGCGGAACTTCTGTTGCGCACCTATGAAGTTCTGCTTCGCAACGAGCCGCTGAGAAAACATTACCAGGCGCGTTTCCGGCACATTCTCGTCGATGAATTCCAGGATACCAACCACCTGCAATACGCCTGGCTGAAACTGCTGGCCGGGCCGCGAACGGCTTCGCCGGAAACACCGGGAACGCCGGATTCCACGGAGGGGCAAGAGACCGGCGCGGCTGAAACGCCAGAGGGCGCGTGCCTTTTCGCTGTCGGCGACGACGACCAGTCAATCTACGCCTTCCGTGGCGCCGATGTCGGCAACATGCGCGACCTGGAGCGCGAATTCGCCATCGCCAGCGTCATTCGGCTCGAACAGAATTACCGCTCTTTCGGAAATATCCTCGATGCCGCCAACGCGCTGATAAAAAACAATCATGGCCGTCTCGGAAAGAATCTTTGGACGGCCTCCGGCGCGGGCGAGCCGATTTCCGTACTCGAATGCGTTTCGGATGTCGACGAGGCGCACTGCGTCGTCGACGAAGCGCGCAAGTGCATCGCTTCTGGCGTTCCGCGTTCGCAGATCGCCCTGCTTTACCGCTCCAACGCGCAGTCGCGCGTGCTCGAACACCAGCTTTTTTCCGCTGGCGTATCCTACCGCGTCTATGGCGGCCAGCGCTTTTTCGACCGTCAGGAAATCCGGCACGCGCTCGCATACCTCCGGCTCATCGCCAATCCGGACGACGATACCGCGTTCATCCGCATCGTCAATTTTCCGACGCGCGGGATCGGCAGCAAAAGCCTCGACGCGCTCAAGGACGCCGCGCTCCGCGCAAACTCCAGCCTTTATAACACGGCGTCCAGTCTCGCCGGGCAAGCGAGCGCGGCCGTTGGAAATTTCATCCGCCTGATGGAACGCCTTCGTTCCGAAACGCGCGATGCGCCATTGCCGGAAGCCATCGAGCGCATGATCGTCCAAAGCGGTTTGAAACAGCATTATCTCAACGAAAAAGAGGGCCGCGAGCGTCTTGAGAATCTCGACGAACTCATCAGCGCCGCCACGGCCTTTCTCGATGAAGCGACACCCGAAGAGAATGAAACGGCGATGGACGACCCTCTCGCCTCCTTCCTGGCGCATGCCTCGCTCGAATCCGGCGAGCACCAGGCGGACGAAAAGGGGGACGCCGTGCAATTGATGACCGTGCATGCCGCCAAGGGACTGGAATTCGATACGGTTTTCATCACCGGCCTCGAAGAGGGGCTTTTCCCGCACGAAAATTCGAAGGAAAAACACGAAGGACTGGAAGAGGAACGCCGTCTGATGTACGTGGCAATAACCCGCGCGCGCAAACGGCTTTACCTCACCACAGCCTACACGCGCATGCTGCACGGACAGACGCGCTACTGCATGCCGTCATCGTTTCTCGACGAAATCCCGGAAAATCTGCTGCGAAAAAGCATCTCGGCCTGGGCGAAAACCTACGGCAAATCGCCCGAACGCTGGAATCCCTCGGACCTTCGCCCAGGCGTCCTGAATATGACGAGCGCGCTGACTCTCCGGAAGAGCAAAATGGAAGCTTCCGGAAAAACAGCAGCCTTCCTCGAAAACAAGGAAGTCAATGGATTCCGTATTGGCCAGAATGTCACGCACGCCAAGTTTGGCCCGGGCGTTATCCTGTCCGCAGAAGGTTACGGAAGTGACGCGCGCGTCCAGGTGAAATTCAGCCAGTCCGGCCCGAAATGGTTGTCGCTGGCCTACGCCAATCTGACACCGGCATAGAATCGCATTCCGGAACGCGCGGCGCTGAAAACCGGATTGAATATCTCCCGGCGGTTCATCGGCAACCAGCTCCAGCCGTCTCTCCCATAGAGGGATACTCGGGAGAAGCGTAGCCTCTTCCAAACGTTCGCCCTGCTCCGTCCTGAGCTTGTCGAAGGAAGCCTGTCCGGAGGCACCTTTCCAATCCGTTCGCCCTGAGCCTGTCGAAGGGTAAGGATTGGAAAGGCTGGAGCGTCCGTTCATACTTCGACAGGCTCAGCACGAACGGAGACAGGCGTTGTCGAAGAACACCTTTCCAGTCCGTTCGCCCTGAGTTTATCGAAGGGTAAGGATTGAAAAACGATTCGAAGAACACGGACGGGAAAGGCTGGAGCGTCCGTTCATACTTCGACAAGCTCAGCACGAACGGAGATAGATTTTGTCGATGTGTTCCGACACAATCAGCGCAAACGGCAATACGTGCTGTCGATGGCTCGGAAGACTCAGCGCAGGCGGGGTTTTCCAATCCCGTTCATCCTGAGCTTGTCGAAGGATACTAATTAAAATGACGTTCTTAAGCTATTTTTAATCTCTTTGAGTTTCCGGACCCCACTTTCCAATCTACCCGCTTTGCCTGTCCTGAGCTTGTCGAAGGAAGTCTGTCGAAGGGTAAGGATTGAAAAGGCTGGAGCGTCCGTTCATGCTTCGACAGGCTCAGCACGAACGGAGATAGGTGCTGTCGAAGGGTAAGGATTGAAAAACGATTCGAAGAAAGAATCAGGATTGGAAAGAGTATTTAACGACCTGGAGCGTCCGTTCATACTTCGACAAGCTCAGTACGAACGGAAATAAATGCCGTTGATGTGTTTCGACAGATTCGGCACGAACGGAAACACGCTCAATCAGCCAGTGTTTCGATCGTACCCGCTTGAGATAAGACGCCAACCTTTTCCATGTTTGTTTTGAGCGACTTTGCACAAATGCCTATCGCTAATTTCTTGCCTGTTCTTTTTTTTCTGCGGTCATTCGCCCGATACTGCCCTCCGAAAATTTGACGCTGGTATAGAGTCGCGTTTCGGAACAGCTTTCCGGGAGGCGCGCCGCCAGAATCCGGATTGAATACCCTCGCTGCTTCATCTAGAATAGGCCGTCTATAAATGCCATAAATCGAACGGGATGGGTCATGCAAACCGGCCATTACAGCGCCCTCGGCCTGTCAAACGACGCAACGCTGGAAGAAGTTCACGCCGCTCATAAAAAACTATTGCGGCAATTCGTTCAACGTCATAAAGCGGGACAGCCCGTCTCCAGAGAGGATTTCGACGCGCTGGAAAACGCGTATGCCACGCTCGGTGACCCGGAAAAGAAAGCGGAGTATGACCGCGCGCTTTATGGCGAGCCGCCGCTGAAAACGTTCCCGGATACAGAGGCCGCCGCCAGCGTGCCGGAAGAAACACCGGTTCATCACACGCTTGAATTTACCGGTTCCGGCGGGGAATATTTCCGTATCTGGATCGTCAATCTGGCGCTGACCATCCTTACTCTCGGCATCTATTCGGCATGGGCCAAAGTGCGCCGCGAACAGTATTTTCACCGCAATACGCTCCTTGACGGCAGCAGCTTCGATTACCACGGCAACCCGATCGCCATTCTCAAGGGGCGTTTGATCGCGACGGGCCTGTGGATCGCGCTGAGCATCATAGAGTACTTTTTTCCCCAGTTTTACCTGATCGCCCTCTTCATCGTTTCTCCGGCGATTCCCTGGCTTGTCGTCCGCTCTTTCCGTTTCCGCGCCCGCAATACATCCTATCGCGGCCTGCGTTTTGATTTCCATGCGGGATACACGGATTTTTTCCGCGCTTTCTGGCCGTACATTCTGCTTGTTCTCGCCATCGTCCTCTTTCAAACGCGGATGTTCCCTTCTGAAAAGATCGCCGCGGCACAGATAAAGCGTGATATTTCCTATCTACTTTGTACACTCATCTTCCCGGTGCTGGCTTACGCGCTTGCCGCTCCCGCCTTTATTCGCGCTTTCAAACGTTTTCAGATCAACAACCTTTCCTTTGGCGATTCACGGTTCGATTGCGCGCCGGCGCTAAAAGCGTTTTACCTGATCGGCTTTCGCACATTCCTGATAGTGGCTGCTGTCATCTGCGTCATTTCTTTCTCGTTCACATTAATATTCGCTACTCTCATAACCATGCCTTTCATAATGCTGGTTCTTTTCTTAGCCCCCTGGATATATTTCCAGGTGCGCGTCACCAATCTGGTATGGAATTCCACCGCCCTGGGCCGGCATCGCTTTACCAGCAACCAGACATTCAAAGAACTTTTCTGGATCGCCGTGAGCAATTGGCTGCTCACCCTGTTGACACTGGGGCTTTACTGGCCATGGTGGAAAGTCCGTCTTGCCGTGTACCGCGCCCGGCATACCACGCTGATCGCCTCGGGCGGTCTGGACAATTTCATCGGCGAAGCGATAAAAGACCAGAACGCCATTGGCGAAGAGACCACCGATTTTTTCGATTTCGACATCGCGCTCTAGGCGGTTTCCGGAAATGGATGCTTTCTATTTCGATGGACGTAGTTCGCGGCGGCATGCGGCGCGTCTCGACGCGCTGCCGGGCTGCCTGTCGCTGACCCTGCCGTCGGGAGAACAACGGCGCGTCCCGCTTGCGGATATCCGTGTATCGGAACCCCTGGGCAAAGCGCCGCGCACCTTGCGTTTCTCCGGCGGCGATTTTTGCGAAGCTCCCCAGAACGCGGAACTCCTGGCCCTGCTGAACACAATAGGATACCGCCAGTCTGTCGCCGTGCGCCTGCAAAGCCGCTGGCGCTGGGCAGTTTTCGCTTTCGTCTTCCTGGCTCTGACCACCGGCGCGGCCCACCGGTGGCTGCTTCCCTGGGGCGCAAAAATCGCCGCGCCGCATGTGTCGCTGTCCTTCATGGACCGTCTTTCCGCCGAAGTGATCATGATGCTGGATGGGCAATTGCTCAAAAAATCCCGCCTTGACGGCGCGCGCCAAAAGGAAATTTCCGAAGGTTTCAAAAAACTGGCCGTGGCCGACCCGGAACTCGCGTCGCGCCAGTCTTATCTGCGCCTGTATTTCCGCGATTTTTCACAGCCCAACGCGTTTTGCCTGCCCGGAGGACAGATCGTCCTGCTCGACAAACTCGTTGAACTCTCCGCGAACAACGACGAAATCATCGCCGTTCTCGCCCACGAAATCGGCCATTTCCGCGAGCGGCACGCCGTGCGGCGACTGATCCAGTCTTCGGTTGTCGGCGTGATTGCCGCTGTCTATTTCGGCGATATTTCATCGCTGCTCTCCGGTCTGACGACCATCCTCCTCGAATTGAGCTATTCCCGTGATATGGAGCGCGAAGCAGATGATTACG
The DNA here is from genome assembly GCA_031280565.1 of Accumulibacter sp. Lineage (GTDB taxonomy): Bacteria > Pseudomonadota > Gammaproteobacteria > Burkholderiales > Rhodocyclaceae > Propionivibrio. The sequence goes on from JAITGN010000029.1 coordinate 6,030, forward strand.
CCATCGCCGCGCTGCGCCGCCAGGGGATATCGCCCATCGCGCTGGCGAACGCGCTGAAAAAACTGAGCGCCGCCCATGAAAAAAGAGATGCCGCCCATGAAAACAAAGAAAAACGAAAAGATTTCAGAGCGATCGTCTCTGGCTGGCTTTCTTCGCATCCCGGCAGCGACGAACGTATCCACCGTATCACCACCGCTGCTTCCCAGGCTCCGGAAGATTCGGGAAAATAACCCGCGTTCTTTAGCCTTATTTTTTATATATTTGATTAAAATCACTTTAAAACGTGATTCTTTCCTTAAAATAAACGGCCATAAAGAAACGAATTTAATAAAAATGGCTTAAGAACGCGTTCTATCTATCAGGCTTTCCTTGATTTTAACGAAATAACTTCGATATACCCTGTATTTTCAAGCCTGACAGGAGATGTCATGACAGTTTTTCAGGGCGTTTTCGATTTAAATGAATACTCTCCTGTAATTTATTGGCGCCGCTCCCGCAGGTCATTCTCTCCCGCAAGCGGGAGAGGAAAAAATCGCGATGAAGTTTCCGGCAAACGCATAACGCGGGAAACGATGATCGGGAACGCCATCCACGGCGATTGGGGTAAACTGCCGCTTTTCCGGTTTTACGGAGCCAGGATTTCCGGTCTTTCGATCTATCCCCGGCACAACCGGACGACAGGGCAAGAACGGCGCGTTTCCTTCGCGCAATTCATTTTCCTGAAAAAAACGCTTTCCCGGCACGGAACAATTTATGATAAACAATTCCCTCGATCTTTTTGAATCCGAAACGCCTCCGCCAGAGGACGGCAGTGTCTTGCTGCATGAGTCAGCCGCGCGGGATTACCTCGAATATGCCGTCGCCGTCGTCAAGGGACGCGCTTTGCCGGATGTCCGCGACGGACAGAAACCCGTGCAGCGCCGTGTGCTTTTCGCCATGCGTGAACTCGGCCTTTCGGCGGGCGCGAAACCGGTGAAATCCGCGCGTGTCGTCGGCGATGTGATCGGCAAATTTCATCCTCACGGCGACAGCTCGGCTTATGAGGCAATGGTACGTATCGCGCAGCCTTTCTCGCTGCGCTACCCGCTTGTCGACGGCCACGGCAATTTCGGTTCGCGCGATGGCGATAACGCGGCCGCCATGCGTTATACCGAGGCGCGCCTTACACCTATCGCCGAATTGCTGCTTGGTGAAATCGACGAAGGCACGGCCGATTTCCAGCCCAATTACGACGGTTCTTTCGATGAGCCAGCGTTTTTGCCCGCGCGGCTGCCTTTCTCGCTTTTGAACGGCGCGTCGGGAATCGCCGTTGGAATGGCGACCGAAATGCCGCCGCACAATCTCCGGGAAATCGCTCAGGCTGCCATCGCGCTGATCGAGAATCCCTATCTTTCCCCTGAAGAACTGCTCGCGCTCCTTCCCGGCCCGGATTACCCCGGCGGCGGACAGATCATTTCAACCGCCGCCGAAATCGCTTCCGCTTACGGAACAGGACGCGGTGGTCTGCGCGTTCGCGCCCGTTATGCGTTCGAGGAAATGGCACGCGGCGCGTGGCAGCTTGCCGTCACTGAATTGCCGCCTGGCGTTTCGGCCGCGCGCGTGCTTTCCGAAATCGGCGCGATTTTGAATCCGCAGCCCCGCTCCGGGAAAAAAACGATTGAACAGTCCGCGGCACAGCTCAAAGCCCTGTTCGCTTCGCAAATCGAACGCGCGCGCGACGAATCCGGCAAGGATGACGCGGTTCGCCTCGTTTTTGAGCCGGTCAGTTCGCGCATCGACCGCGAGGAATTCGCGGCGCTTCTGCTTGCGCATACGAGTCTTGAAATCACCGCCCCGCTCAATCTCGTCGCTGTCGGACTCGATGGCCGTCCGTGCCAGAAAACGCTTCATGAACTGCTCGACGAGTGGTGCCGCTTCCGTCTGGAAACTGTCCGCCGCCGCAGCGCGCACTGCCTCGCGCGCACGGAAGACCGCATCCATATCAATGAAGGGCGTCATATCGTCTTTCTGAATATCGACGAGGTCATTCGTATCATCCGCGCCTCGGACGAACCCGGCCCCCGCCTGATTGAACGCTTCGGCCTTTCCGGGCGCCAGGCCGACGATATCCTCGAAATCCGGCTGCGCCAGCTTGCCCGGCTTGAGGGGATCAAAATCGAGCGGGAACTCGAAAAATTACGCGCCGAAAAATCCGAACTCGAAAAACTGCTTGCTAGTGACCGTTTGCTCCGCCAGCTTGTCGTGCGCGAAATCCACTCCGATACGGCAAAATATGGCGACGCGCGGCGAACGCTTATCAAGCCCGCTTTAATGATCACGCGGCAGGAAATCGCTGCGGTTACGGACGAGCCGGTGACCTTGATCGTCTCCGCCAAGGGCTGGGCGCGCGTGCGCCAGGGGCACGGCGTCAATCTTTCCAACGTCGCCTATAAAGAAGGCGATTCGCCGGGATCGGTGTGGGAGCGCCGCTCGATTGATTCGCTTGTCATTCTCTCGACCGCCGGGCGCGCTTTTACCGTGCCGCTCGCCGCCTTGCCCGACGGCCGCGGAATGGGCGCGCCGCTCGCTTCGTTCGTCGAACTCGGCGGCGGAAAAATCGCGCATGTTCTGGCGGGCAATCCCGAGGATGAATGGCTCATCGCAAAATCTTCCGGTTACGGTTTCATTTGCGTTTTGGGCGATCTGCTTTCGCGTCAAAAAGCCGGCAAGGCTTTTCTGACGATGGAGGAGGGAGCTGTCATCCTGCCGCCTTCCCAAATCCGTGGGAAAAGCCATATCGCCGCGCTATCGAGCGATGCCCGCCTGCTCATCTTTCCGCTTGATCAGATGAAACGGCTTTCGGGCGGCAAGGGCGTTCAGATCATCGATCTGAAAAGCGGTGAAACGCTCGCTTCGGCGCTCACCATTACGGGAGAAACGGCGCGCATCCGTGGAAGTTTTCGCAGCCGCCCAAAAGAAATCTTGTCCGATAACCGGCATTTGGGCCGGCGCGCGCGCCGTGGCGCGCCGGCCGGCTTGATCGACAATCCGGAAATCGTTGGGGAAAACGTCCGGGAACCACTGTCTTGACTGGTCAGCCGCGGCTTTTGAAGGTGGGAAGCCCGATTCTCAGATAAATACCGAGCAGGCGCAGGGCAAGGGCAACGCATATCCCGGCCCAGCCCGCCATGACATGGCCAACGCTGGCCCATTCTTGCAGGGAGATAAAAACCAGTGCACCAAAAAACGAAGCGGCCGCGTACAAATACCCTGGCAGAAAGACCATCGGAATCGTATTGCAGAAAATATCGCGCGCGACGCCGCCGAACACGGCCGTCACAACGCCCATGACGACGGCGACGAACCAGGAAACCTGCATGTCGAGCGCTATCTGCGCGCCAACGACGGTAAAGATTGCCAGCCCGATAGCGTCGGGTATCACAAAGAGCTTGACCGGCAGGGAAACGGCCCGCGCCACGATAAAAGTCACAAGCGCTCCAAGAAACGCGATATGGAGGTAAAACGGGTCAGCGATCCAGAAAACCGGACGGTTAAGCAGCATATCGCGTATCGTTCCGCCGCCAAGCGCCGTGGCAAGCGCGACAACCGTCACGCCGACGACATCCATTTGGCGCGCGCCGGATTCCAGCGTCCCTGAAATGGCGCTTACAACGACCGCCACCACGCCGGCCCAATAAATAAAATCGCTGAGCGAGGGAAAAACCATATCCTGAAAATACGATGGCATCATCGCGCGAAACCCCTGCCAACCGGCAGAATGGAAAGTTTTTTATTCTACAGAAACAGCGGAATTTTAACGATCACCGGAAAAAAACCGGTTTTCCTCTCCGCCGCCTGTTATTCGACCGTAACGGATTTGGCCAAATTCCTCGGCTTGTCGACGTCGGTTCCGCGCACAAGCGCGACATGGTAGGCAAGAAGCTGCAACGGAATGACGTGGAGCAGCGCTGAAAGCTGTCCGTAATGCTCAGGCAGGCGGATGACGTTCAGGTTCTCCGACACGGTGATTTCACTGTCCAGATCGGCGAATACGTAAAGCTCTCCGCCCCGCGCGCGAACCTCGTGAAGGTTGGATTTGAGCTTTTCGAGCAAGGCGTCGTTCGGCGCGACGGCAATAACGGGCATTCCTTCGTCAACAAGCGCGAGCGGCCCGTGTTTCAATTCACCCGCCGCGTAAGCCTCGGCATGAATATAAGTGATTTCCTTGAGTTTGAGCGCGCCTTCCATCGCTATCGGGTAGTGTCTTCCCCGTCCCAGAAAAAGCGCATGCTCTTTCATGGCAAAACGTTCGGCCCAGCGCTGGATTTCCTCTTCAAGCCCGAGCACTCTGGAAACGGCGACCGGAAGATGGCGTATCGAGCGCAGTCCCGCCACTTCATCCGTTCCGGACAGCCGTCCGCGCAATTTCGCGGCGATGAGCGTCAACAGGTAGAGCGCGGCCAGCTGGGTCGTGAAGGCCTTTGTCGAAGCCACGCCGATCTCGGGGCCGGCGCGCGTGATGAAGCGCAGGACGTTTTCCCGCACGAGCGATGATTCGGGAACATTGCAGATGCATAACGTCTTTGTCATTCCAAGCGATTTCGCGTGGCAAAGGGCCGCCAGCGTGTCGGCCGTTTCGCCCGACTGCGACAGGGTGATAACCAGCGTTTGCGGATCCGGAACGGGATCGCGGTAACGGTATTCGCTCGCCATTTCGACGGAACACGGAAGTCCGGCGATTGATTCAAGCCAGTAGCGCGCCACCAGGCCGGCGTGATAGCTTGTGCCGCACGCGAGAATGAGGGCCTGCCGGACGTTGTCGAGCGTCTCCAGAGCCGTCGCGCCAAAAAGTCCCGGCTGGATGCTCGACGCCGCGCCAAGCATTTCCAGCGTATTTGAAATGGCCGAGGGCTGTTCGAATATTTCTTTTTGCATGTAATGACGGTATGGGCCGAGCTGGATGGCTTCAGCCGACAGCCGCGATTCGGTTTCGTCGCGCTTGACCGGCGTCCCGTCAAAATGCGTAATGGAAAATCCATCGGGCGATATTTCGGCGCAATCGCCGTTTTCCAGATGAATCACGCGGCGCGTGACCTGCAAAAGCGCGGAAATGTCAGACGCCGCGTAATTTCCGCTGTCGCCGATGCCCAGCAGCAGAGGTGCGCCTTCGCGCGCGACAATGACGCGCCCGGGCATGGCGTCGTATAACACGGCCAAGGCGAAAGCACCCCGCAATCGCGCAATCGCTTTGCGCACCGCCGCAAAGAAGAACGGCTCGTTTTTCAATTCAAACGCGATCAGGTGGCCGATGACTTCGGTATCCGTGTCCGAAGCGAACACAAATCCTTCTTTCTTCAGGCGCTGACGAAGCTCATCGTGATTTTCGATGATGCCGTTATGCACAACGGCGATTCCGCCCGAAACATGCGGATGCGCATTGCGTTCACAAGGCACGCCGTGCGTCGCCCACCGGGTATGCGCAATTCCGGTCGTTCCCGAAATCCCCGTCGACTCGACCTGCGCTTCAAGCTCGGCGACGCGCCCCACAGCGCGCAGGCATTGCATGCCTTTTTCATTGACGAGCGCCAGGCCGGCCGAATCGTATCCTCTGTACTCAAGCCGGCGCAGCCCTTCCAGAAGAATGGGGACGGTATCGCTGTTCGTTACAGCCGCGACAATGCCACACATGGATCAATTTCCTTTTTTGACCGGCCGTTTCCAGCCTGGAATGAACACCGGTTTTTGACGCGTAACAGTCAGGGAATCCGGCGGGGCGTCTTTCGTCAACGTGGTGCCCGCGCCCAGCGTCGCGCCTCGTCCGATTTTCACCGGCGCGACGAGCTGCGTGTCCGAACCAATGAAGGCGTCATCCTCAATAATGGTCTGGAATTTATTGGCTCCATCGTAGTTGCAGGTAATTGTTCCCGCGCCGATATTGACGCGCCGCCCGACGATAGCATCGCCGATATAGGCCAGATGGTTGGCTTTCGATCCCGCGTCGACGCGGCTCTTCTTGATTTCAACGAAATTGCCGATATGGACATTTTCCGCAAGCTCCGCGCCCGGACGCAGGCGGGCATACGGCCCGATCACGCCATCCGCCCCGACAACGGCGTCTTCGATATGCGTAAAGGCGGCGATACGCGAACCCGCGCCAATGCGTGAATCACGAATAACGCAATTTGGCTCGATTTCGACATTTTCACCAAGCTCGACCCGGCCCTCGAATACGTTATTGACGTCGATGAACACATTGCGTCCACAGAGCAGTTCGCCGCGAATGTCCAGGCGCGCTGGATCGGCCAGCCGGACACCCTGTTCCATCAGTTTTCCGGCCATCCGCCGCTGAACGATTCGTTCCAGTTCCGCCAGCTGTTCCTGGCTGTTGACGCCGAGCGCCTCCCAGTCATGCCCTGGGGATACCGAAGAAACCGGCGCTCCGTCACCGACCGCGGCCGCCACAATGTCGGTCAGATAGTATTCTTTTTGCGCATTGTCATTCGACAGACGCGCCAGCCAGCCGCCAAGACGTTCCACCGGAACCGCCATGATGCCGGTATTGACCTCGCGGACGCGCCGTTCTTCGTCCGTCGCGTCCTTCTGTTCGACAATCCGGACAATCCGCCCCCCCGCGCCGCGCAAAATCCGCCCATAACCCGTCGGGTCGGAAAGCTCGACGGTCAAAATCGCCAGCGCGTCCTTGGCGGCATGCACAAGGTTTTCGAGCGTCGCCGTCTGAATCAGCGGAACGTCTCCATATACGATCAGCACCGTTCCATCCCCGCGCAGATGGGGCAGCGCCTGCCGGACGGCGTGGGCCGTGCCCAGCTGCGGCTCCTGCAAAGCCCAAAGCAGACCGGGCATGCAAAGCGCATCGCGTACCGCGTTTCCGCCGTGGCCATAAACAACGCATATATCCCGCGGAGAAAGGCTTTGCGCCGCAAAAATCACATGTGAAATGAGCGGTTTTCCCGCAAGCGGATGCAATACCTTGGGAAGAGTGGAATTCATCCGTTTCCCTTGCCCCGCCGCCAAAATAACGACGTCCAGAATATTGCCGACGCTCCCAGACATTTCAGCCTTCCTTCCGGTTTGAAAGGAATTCACAGCAACTGTCGACAGCCTGGCTGACTGGCCGGGCATTGGAATAATTGGCCGCACTGCCCATTCTGTCCCCCCCACCCGGCGGCATGTGCATTTGCAGCGCTTTCCGCGATTCCGGATTCATGTTGTCTTCCCCCTGGAGCAAGCCGGTATTATGCCATAGCCCTGTACCGAAGCAGCGTCCGGACTCCCGGCCTTCTTCTGAAGGAAAACGCCTTGCCACGCTCAAACTACAGCATTAAAGGAATCCCGGCGCTTAGTCCGGAGGCAAAAGGCTTGTTCCCGTCAGAAACACATCGACCGCTCTGGCGCATTGACGCCCTTCGCGGATGGCCCAAACAACGAGCGACTGGCCGCGGCGTGTATCGCCCGCTGCAAAAACCTTTTCCACGTTCGTCGCGTAACTTCCAATGCCACTGGCAGGCGCTTCGGCGTTTCCGCGCGCGTCTTTTTTCACGCCAAACGCTTCCAGCAACCCGCCAACGGGATGAAGAAATCCCATCGCCAAAAAAACCAGATCGGCAGGATACATTTTCTCGCTCCCTGGAATTTCCGTCATTTTCCCGTCCTTCCAGTCCAAACCGACCGTTTTCAAGGCTTTGAGAACGCCGCCTTCACCAGCGAATTCCTTGGTCGATATGGAGAAAACCCTCTCTATAGCGCCTTCCAGATGCGAGGTCGACGTGCGGAACTTCATTGGCCAATAAGGCCAGGTCAACATTTTGTTTTCCGTTTCGGGCGGACGCGGCATGACCTCGAATTGCGTTACCGACGCCGCGCCGTGGCGAAAACTCGTTCCAACGCAGTCCGCCCCCGTATCGCCGCCGCCAATGACGACGACATGCTTCCCCTCTGCGCTGATCGGATTGGGTTTACCGCCGCAGACCTCTTTCGTCTGGGGAATGAGGAACTGAAGCGCCAGATGGACTCCCTCAAGGTCACGCCCTGGAAGCGTCAAATCACGCGGCATCTCCGATCCCGCCGCGAGAATGACCGCGTCAAACGCGCTCATGATGTTTTCCGCTGAAACAAATTCGGCCGCGTCGTTCGCTATAACCGGCGGCAGTTCCTTTACGCCGACCAGCGCGCGCATGCGAAAAACAACGCCTTCGGCTTCCATCTGTTCGATCCGGCGGTCAAGCAGGGATTTTTCAAGCTTGAAATTCGGAATGCCGTACCGCATCAGGCCGCCGGGATGGTCGTTCTTTTCAAAGACCGTCACGTCGTGACCAACGCGCGCCAGTTGCTGGGCCGCGGCCAGTCCGGCCGGGCCGGAGCCGATGACAGCAACCTTTTTTTCCGTCCGCGTCCTGGACGGCCGAGGAACAACGCTGGCGCTTTCCCAGCCCTTGTCGATGACCGCACGCTCAATCGATTTGATCCCGACAGCTTCGTCATTGACATTGAGAGAACACGCGGCCTCGCACAGCGCGGGACAAACCCTGCCTGTAAACTCGGGAAAATTGTTGGTCGAATGCAGAATTTCCAGCGCGCGTTTCCAGTCGCCACGGTAAACGAGGTCGTTCCAGTCTGGCACGATATTGTTGAGCGGACAGCCGTTATTGCAAAATGGCGTCCCGCAATCCATACAGCGCGCGGCTTGTATATTGGCCTGTGCATCCGTGAGCGTGGCCGTGAATTCACGATAGTGTTTCACTCGCTGTTCGGGAGTTTCATACACATCCGAAAGACGCTGGTATTCCATGAAGCCTGTCGGTTTTCCCATTTAAGCGGTCTCCTGTTGTTTCTCCGAAGCCGAAGCAGCGGCAATCTCGTTCAGCGCGCGGCGGTATTCATGCGGCATTATCTTGACGAAGCGCCGCAAACTGTTTTTCCAGTCGTCGAGAATTTTCCGCGCCTGCCGGCTGCCTGTGTACCTGAAATGTTTTTCGAGCAATTCTTTTAGAAGCGTTTCATCGATACGTCCCAGATGACGGACGGCCGCTTTTTTCCGCGCTTCCTCGCCCCGGCAGGCAGCCGCGCTTTTTTCCGTTTCGACCGGCTCAAGGTCGACCTGCGCCAGATTGCAGCGCGAACCAAATGTTCCGTCCTCGTCATACACGTAGGCTACGCCGCCCGACATGCCGGCGGCAAAGTTTCTTCCCGTGGTTCCGAGAACGACAACGGTACCGCCCGTCATATACTCGCAGCCATGATCGCCGACGCCTTCGACGACGGCTGTCGCGCCCGAATTGCGGACGGCGAAGCGTTCTCCCGCCACGCCGGAAAAAAAGGCTTCGCCTTCGGTAGCGCCGTAGAGAACCGTATTCCCGATAATGATATTCGAGAGCGCATCCCCGCGGAAATCCGGATCGGGCCTGACGATCAGACGGCCTCCGGAAAGCCCCTTGCCGACATAGTCATTACCCTCGCCTGTCAGATCAAGCGTGACGCCATGAGCCAGCATCGCGCCGAAACTCTGTCCGGCAGAACCCTTGAACATGATTTGAATGGTATCGTCCGGCAAGCCGGCATGGCCATATTTCCTGGCGATTTTTCCGGAAAGCATCGCGCCAACCGTGCGGTTCGAATTGATGATCGGCAGCTCGAACCTGACCGGCGCGCCATTTTCGATCGCCGGCCCGGCCAGCGCGATGATTTTGTTGTCGAGCGCCTTCGCCAGGCCATGATCCTGTGTTTCGCAGTTATATTCCGGATCGTCCGGAAAAATCCTTTCCGGACGATAAAAAATTCCGCTGTAATCAAGCCCCCTGGCCTTCCAGTGCTCGATTCCCTTGCGCATGTCAAGCAGATCGGAACGTCCGATCAGGTCATCGAAACGTCGAATGCCGAGCCGCGCCATCAATTCGCGGACTTCTTCGGCGACGAAGAAAAAGAAATTGACGAGATGCTCCGGCTGTCCGGAAAAACGGCGGCGTAAAACAGGATCCTGCGTCGCGACACCGACCGGACAGGTGTTCAGATGACATTTACGCATCATGATGCAGCCCTGAACAACCAGCGGCGCGGTAGCGAAACCGAATTCGTCGGCGCCCAGCAAGGCGCCAATCACGATATCGCGTCCGGTTTTGATCTGGCCATCGACCTGTACGCGGATGCGGCCGCGCAAACGGTTCAGCACCAGCGTCTGTTGCGTTTCGGCAAGCCCCAGTTCCCACGGGGAACCGGCGTATTTGACCGAAGAAAGCGGACTCGCGCCCGTCCCCCCGTCATGACCGCTGATTACCACATGATCGGCCTTTGCTTTGGCCACACCGGCGGCAATGGTGCCCACGCCGACTTCCGATACGAGCTTGACGCTGATCGACGCTTCGGGGTTCGAATTCTTGAGATCGTGAATCAATTGCGCCAAATCTTCGATCGAATAGATATCGTGATGCGGCGGAGGCGAAATCAAGCCGACTCCCGGCACGGAATGGCGCAAAAAGCCGATATATTCCGAGACTTTGTGCCCGGGCAGCTGTCCGCCTTCTCCGGGTTTCGCTCCCTGAGCCATCTTGATCTGGATCTGATCGGAATTGGACAGGTATTCGACCGTGACGCCAAAACGTCCCGAGGCGACCTGTTTGATGGACGAGCGCAGGCTGTCGCCTTCCTTGAGTCTGTAATCGCGCTCGATACGCTTCTTGCCGACGATTTCCGAAACCATCTGTCCTTCGCTGACCGGCTTGAAACGCGCGGGGTCTTCTCCACCCTCGCCGGTATTCGATCGGCCGCCGATACGGTTCATCGCTATGGCCATCGTCGTATGCGCCTCGGTCGAGATTGATCCAAGGGACATGGCGCCAGTAGCGAAACGCTTGACGATTTCCCTGGCGGGTTCCACTTCATCCAGGGAAACCGGCGGTCCGGCCGGATGAATTTCAAAAAGACCGCGCAGCGTCATGTGACGCCGGCTCTGATCATTGATGATGTTCGCGTATTCCCTGTATGTTTCAAATTTCCCCGAGCGCGTCGAGTGCTGAAGTTTCGCAATCGCGTCGGGCGTCCACATATGCTCTTCTCCATTCGCCCGGAAAGCATAGTCTCCTCCCGCGTCGAGCAGATCCGCCTGCGCGGGAAAGGCGTTGAAAGCCTGGCTGTGAAGACGAATCGATTCTTCCATCACGGTAAAAACGTCGATCCCGTCGACCTGCGAGGAGGTGCCGGCGAAATATTTTTCGATCATTTTTCGCTGCAGGCCAACCGCTTCGAAAATCTGCGCGCCCGTATAGGACATGTAAGTCGAAATACCCATTTTCGACATGACTTTCAGCAGTCCTTTGCCAACCGCCTTGATAAAATTCCCGACATATTTATCGCCGTCAGCGCCGCCGAGTTTCTGGAGAGTTTCGAGCGTCAGGTAGGGATGAACCGCTTCCGCTCCGTATCCCGCCAGAACCGCGAAATGATGCGTCTCGCGCACACTGCCGGTTTCAACGACCAGCCCGACCCGGGTACGCAGCCCCTGGGTTACGAGATGCTGGTGCACAGCCGAAGTCGCCAGCAAAGCGGGAATCGCGACATGATCCCGGTCAAGTTTGCGATCCGAGACAATCAGAATGCTGCATCCGCGATGCACGGCATCTTCCGCCTCGGCGCACAGCGAGGCCAGGCGGGCTTCGACACCTTCTTTTCCCCAGGCCAGCGGATAACAAAGATCAAGTTCAGCCGAAAGAAACTTGCCCTCTGTAAAAGCGGCGATATGACGCAATTTGGCCATATCGGAAAAAGTCAGGACGGGCTGGGTCACTTCCAGCCGGCAGGGCGGGTTGATTTCATTGATGCCAAGCAGATTCGGCTTGGGGCCGATGAAAGAAACGAGCGACATGACAAGCTGTTCCCGTATCGGATCAATCGGCGGATTGGTTACCTGGGCGAAAAGCTGGCGAAAATAGTTGAACAGCGACTTGTTTTTGTTCGAAAGGACAGCCAGCGAGGTATCGTTCCCCATCGATCCCGTCGCTTCCTCGCCCGTTCTGGCCATCGGCTCAAGGATGAATTTGATGTCTTCCCGGGTAAAGCCGAATGCTTTCTGGCGATCCGGCAGCAAGGCCGGGCATTCGGGGGGGCGCGCGTCCTCCGGCTCCGGAAGGCTATTCAGTTTGATATTGATTCGCGCGATCCAGTCCTGATAGGGCTTTTGCCGCGAAAGCGAATCCTTCAGCTCACAATCGTCGATAATGCGGCCCTGATCGATATCGATCAAGAACATCTTGCCCGGCTGCAAGCGCCATTTCTTGACGATTCTTTTTTCGGCGATCGGCAGTACGCCTGATTCCGAAGACATCACGACAAGATCGTCGTCCGTCACAAGATAACGCGCGGGACGCAGGCCGTTCCGGTCGAGCGTCGCGCCAATCTGACGCCCGTCGGTAAACGCCACGGCCGCCGGGCCGTCCCAAGGCTCCATCATCGCGGCATGGTATTCATAGAAAGCGCGGCGTTTTTCGTCCATCAGCGTATGGGATTCCCAGGCTTCGGGAATCAGCATCATCATCGCGTGCGCGAGCGAATATCCGCCCATCACCAAAAGCTCAAGCGCATTGTCGAATGACGCCGAATCCGACTGGTTCGGATAAATGAGCGGCCAGATTTTCTCCAGATCGCCGCCAAGAAGCGGCGACAGCGTCCCTTTTTCGCGCGCGCGCATCCAGTTGTAATTACCGCGCAAGGTATTGATTTCGCCGTTGTGCGCGATCATCCGGAAAGGATGCGCCAACGCCCAGGTCGGAAAGGTATTCGTCGAAAAGCGCTGGTGTACGAGCGCAAGCGCCGAAACGCAGCGCGGGTCCTGGAGGTCAGCGTAATATTGCCCGACCTGGCTGGCAAGCAGCAAGCCTTTATAAACAATCGTCCGCGCCGACATTGACGGCTGATAAAACTCCTTGCCATGTTCGAGGCCAAGCGCGCGGATGGCATTGGCCGCACGGCGGCGAATGATATACAGCTTGCGCTCAAGCGCGTCTGTCACCATGATATCGGAGCCGCGTCCGATGAAAACCTGCCGCATAACCGGCTCACGGGCGCGCACCGTCGGGGACATCGGCATATCGTGATTGACGGAAACATCGCGCCAGCCGAGAACGATCTGCCCTTCCGCGCACACGGCGCGTTCGATTTCTTCCTGACACGCCAGGCGGGAGGCCGACTCTTTAGGCAAAAAGACCATCCCGACGCCATAATCGCCGGCGCGTGGAAGAGTCACGCCCTGTTCGGCCATGACGGCGCGAAAATAGGCGTCGGGGATCTGAATCAGGATTCCCGCTCCGTCGCCCATCAGTGGATCCGCGCCAACGGCGCCGCGATGATCCAGACTTTTCAGTATCTGCAATCCCTGCTCGATGATCGAATGGCTTTTTTGTCCTTTGATATGCGCCACAAAACCAACGCCGCAAGCATCATGTTCTCTCGCGGGGTGATACAACCCCTGCTGCTCTGGCAAAGCCGAATTCATCAGATCAGACCCTCATACAATAAGTGACAAAGCTTCCCATCGGCAGCGCATCAAAAAAGCCGGCCACGGCCAGCTTGTGCAAATATATGGGAGAGTCTGTAAGTATAACGCGAATCCACGCGCCTTCAAGCCTTTTGAACCTCCGGGGCAAATCACTGCCGGCGTGCTTTTCCGGCCAGCCAACTTTTCGTTCAACCGCCCGCGACAGGCGTCCCGCTTGCGGAATCAGCGGCTGTCCGGCGCTTCAGGCACGGCGGGAAACGCCCCTCCTGTCCTTGATGCAATTGCCTGCGCGATTTCGGAAGGCGGCGCGTAATCGCAAACAAACGCATCCCCCGGTTTTTTCAACAGCACAAGGCGAATTTTCCCGTTTTCGACTTTCTTGTCATTCCGCATGAGATCGAGATAGCGTTCCGGCGGCAATTCTTTCGGCCCCAACACCGGCGTTCCCGCGCGCGAAAACAGAGCCTCAATTCGCTGGGCATCGTCTGCCGACATCAGCCCCATCCGGCAAGACAGCTCCGCCGCCATCAGACAACCGGCCGAAACCGCTTCGCCGTGCAGCCACACGCCATATCCGGCTCCGGTTTCAATCGCGTGCGCGAAAGTATGGCCCAGATTCAGCAAAGCGCGCTCACCGGTCTCACGCTCGTCCGCGCCAACGATTTCCGCCTTGTTTGAACAGGAACGGTAAATTGCGTATTCCAGCGCGTCCGGCTCGCGGCGCAGCAGGCGTTCCAAATGCGCTTCAAGCCATTCCAGAAAGGGCAGGTCGCGTATCAAGCCGTATTTGACGATTTCGGCCAAACCGGAACGCAATTCCCTGTCCGGCAAGGTTTTCAGCGTATCGGTATCGGCCAGCACCAGGCTGGGCTGATAAAACGCGCCGATCATGTTTTTTCCGCGCGGGTGATTGATCGCTGTCTTTCCGCCGACGGAGGAATCGACTTGCGCCAGCAGGGTCGTTGGAACCTGGATGAACGGCATGCCGCGCTGATAGCAGGCGGCGGCAAAACCGGCCATGTCGCCGGTCACGCCGCCACCGAGCGCCACAAGCGCGGTCGAGCGCTCACAGTGCTGTGTCAGCAGTTCATCGAAAATCCGGTTTAGCGTCTGCCAGTTTTTATTGCCCTCCCCGTCGGGCAGGATGATCTTGACAGAGGTGATTCCCGCGGCATCAAGCGAATCCGTAAAACGCCGCAGATACAGCGGCGCCACGACATCATTGGTTACAACGGCGACGCGGCGCTGCCGGAGCGCGAATGTCATGAGGTCAGCCCGCTCCAAAAGCCCCTGACCAATATGGATAGGATAAGTCCGCTCCGCGAGCTGGACATTCAGGGTTTCCATCGCTCTCCCATTTCGCTTATGAGCCGCAAAAGAATCGTCTGCATTTTCATCCGCTCGCCGTTTACGACAAGATCGGCCGCGTCGCGATACAACGCGTCGCGCGCCCTGAAAAGTTCCTGGAGCTTGAGCAATGGATCCGGCACATTCAACAAAGGACGCTCCCTGTCATAGCGCAAACGTTCCCAGAGCACACGGGGCGGTACATTGAGATAGATCACGAAACCGCTCGATTTCATTTTCAGACGGTTTTCCTCATACAACACCGCGCCGCCGCCGGTCGAGACAACGGTTTCTTCCAGTTCGGAAAGCTCGGCAATCGTTTGCGCCTCACGCCTGCGAAAGCCGTCTTCGCCCTCAATCTCGAAAATGGTCGAGATTCTGACGCCCGTGTGCTCCTCAATCACATGGTCGGAATCCCTGAAATTCAGTTTCAGGCGTTTTGCAAGGTTTTTTCCAATGACCGTCTTGCCCGCTCCCATCAGGCCGACCAGATAAATATTTTTTTTCCGGGATTTTTCCACAATGTCAATTCTATAGCGAATCGCTCAAGACGGGCGAATGATCCGCGCCGGCACTTTTCTTTCCAGCCAGAAACCGGCTGCAAAGTGATATTATATGACGCACTTCGCAGACTTTGAAACAAGGGAATATTACATAAATTTTCACGTAAAAACAAACAGAATATGGAAATTTACCAACGTTTTCAAGGTGTTTTACAAGATGAACAAAAAAATTCAAATAAAAATATATGTAATATTTTACGTTTTCAAGCGATTATATATCGATAATGATGAAATATCGCTTGAAAATGTGCATGAAAATATATTTGCATATACTGCCTTGGGCGCGGAGATACCGCCCCAGACATGGTGAATTGTTTCTCGGCGAGTTTCGGGCAATTTTCCGGCGGAACGGATACGCCGCGCATCCAGGCCATAAAAACCTGACTCGCGGCGGCGGCATTATATGGGGTAACGCGCTTGCCTTTTTATCGATTAGGCGTATTGTCCTTTCTTCGACTTGACCGAAAATCCCGGCGTGGAAAACTTCAGCCCGCCAAACGGAATAGATTCCCGTGCCAAGAAAACAGAAAAATCTCCGGAATTGCCCGCACCGCCGTTCACACACCGGTTTTCGGACGCAAATGCCATGAGCGATCTTCCACGTTTTTTCTGCCCCTGCCCCCTGGCGGCAGGCAGCCGCATGGAGCTTCCGGAAAGCGCGGCGCGCCATGCCGTGAAAGCCCGCCGCCTGAAAACAGGCAGCACTTTGACTCTTTTCAACGGGCAAGGCGGAGAGTACGCTGGAAAAATTGTATGTATCGAATCAGCGCGAATCACGGTCGACGTGGAAGAAAAACGCGATATCGAGCGCGAATCGCCCCTTGCAATCACACTGATTCAGGCGCTCCAGTCCGGCGAAAAAATGGATATGACAATTCAAAAGGCAGTTGAACTCGGCGTTTCCCGGGTCGTGCCCGTCGCTTCACGCCGCAGCGTACAGCGGCTCGACGGCGACCGGGCGCGGCGGCGGCTTGAACACTGGCGTGGCGTGGCGCTTTCCGCCTGCGAGCAATGCGGCCGCAACCGCCTGCCGGAAATCGAAGCGCCGCTTGACCTGATCGGCTGCCTGCGTACCTTGAGTCCAAATAGTGAGACCGGCGCCCGCTGGATACTGCACCCCGACGGAAGCGCCTTGTCCCTGGCTGGTCGACCGGCCGGCAACATCGAATTATTGATTGGCGCGGAAGGCGGTTTCGATCCAGAGGAAATCCGCCTCGCGCAATCGAAGGGTTTTGTTTCCATCCGCCTCGGGCCGCGGATATTGCGGACGGAGACGGCGGGAATGGCCGCCGTGGCGGCGATACAGCTCTTGTGGGGAGATTTTTAAAAGGAAACTGATATGTTTGAATCGGCTGAACTTGGACACAAGATCGACAAAAAAGCGTTCAACGAAGAAGTTCCGCGCTTGCGGGCCGCCCTCCTCGAAACGCAGCTCGAACTTTTGCAGAAAGCCGCCTTCCCCGTCATTATCCTGATAAGCGGGCTTGACGGCGCGGGAAAGGGGGAGACGATCAATATCCTCCACGAATGGATGGACCCGCGTTTCATAATGACGTGCGCGTTCGCAGCCCCTTCGGGGGACGAACGTGAATATCCGTTCATGTGGCGATTCTGGCATGCGTTGCCCCCCAGGGGGCGCGTTGGTATTTTTTCCGGCTCGTGGTATTCCGAGCCAATCGCGCGGCAGGTCGCGGACGATCAGCCGGACGAAGCGCTGAGCCAGCACATGGATCAAATCAACCGTTTTGAGGCGATGCTGGTCAACGAAGGCGCGCTCATCCTGAAATTCTGGTTTCACCTGCCAAAAGATGGACAACGCAAGCGCCTGAAAGCGCTGGAAAAAGACCCGCGCACCGCCTGGCGCGTAACGAAGGAAAGCTGGGCCAGAACAAAAACCTACGACAAGCTCCAGCAAACCGCGGGGCATGTGCTTCGGGTGACAAACACCCCCTGGGCACCGTGGATCGTCGTCGAAGGGACAGATGACCGCTACCGTTCGCTGACGGTCGGGAAAATCATCCTTGATGCGATGCGCAAACGATTCGCCGAAACGCTTGATCAGAATTTTCCGGTTGCGCCGCCGATAACGCTCAAGACAACGGATTCTCTCGATGTGTTGACCGCGCTCGACCTGACGAAGAAGCTGGAAAAGGACGATTACAAAACGCAGCTGGCAAAATGGCAGGGACGTCTTTCGGAACTCGCGCGCCATCCGGCATTCGCCAGACACGCCCTGATTCTCGCTTTCGAGGGCATGGACGCCGCCGGAAAAGGCGGAGCAATCCGGCGGATCACCGCCGCGCTCGACGCGCGCCAATACCAGATTGTCCCGATCGCCGCGCCTACCGAGGAAGAACGGGTACAGCCTTATCTCTGGCGGTTCTGGCGCCATGTCCCGCACGTCGGCCGGATCACGATTTTCGACCGTACCTGGTATGGCCGCGTCCTCGTCGAACGGGTCGAGGAATTCTGTTCCAACGCGGACTGGCTGCGCGCCTACGCGGAAATCAACGATTTCGAAAATGAATTGTACGACGATGGAGTAATTGTCATAAAATTCTGGCTGCAAATCAGTGCCCAGGAACAGCTCCGGCGTTTCAAGGAACGCGAGAAGGTCGAATTCAAGCGTTTCAAGATTACCGAAGAAGACTGGCGCAACCGGGAAAAAAGCAAGGACTACCACACCGCCGTATGCGACATGGTCGACCGGACAAGTACGGGAAAATCACCGTGGATACTGATTGAGGCGGAAGATAAAAATTATGCGCGGATTCGCGTTCTGAGCGCGGTCTGTGAGCGCCTGGAGACTATCCTGAATGCTCCGGAAGCCAGAAAAAGACAGAGGTAGACCATAATGTCCGAAGAGTTGAATTCCGTCCAGTTCGTCTCGCTCTTCCGTTCGGTTGCGCCGTATATCAACCTGTTCCGGAACAAAACTTTCGTTATCGCGTTCGGCGGCAAGGCGATCGCCGGCCCGCTCGCGCGGACATTGGCCTACGACGCCAACCTTCTCGCCGCGCTGGGCGTCCGTCTGGTTCTCGTTCATGGCGCGCGTCCGCAGATTGAGGAAGAATTGCGTGAAAAAGGTCTTCCTTCGGTCATTCACAACGGTTATCGCGTTACGGATGCGGCGGCGCTCGACTGTGTGATCGACGCCGTCGGCAGTGTCTATCTCGAAATCGAAGCGCTGCTTTCGCAAGGACTTCAGGATACGCCGATGGCAAACAGCCGGATTCGGGTGATCGGAGGAAATTTCATCACGGCGAAACCGCTTGGCATTCTTGACGGCATCGACATGCAGTACGCCGGAAATATCCGGAAAATCGACGCCGAAGGGATCAGGGCACAACTGCAGATCAACAATATCGTGCTTCTTTCATGCCTCGGCGCGAGTCCGACGGGGGAGATATTCAACCTCGCCATGGAGGAAGTCGCCGAGGCGACCGCGATTGCGATCAACGCGGACAAGCTGATTTTCCTCTCGGACAGCCAGGGCGTTTCCGGCCGCGACGGCGCATTGCTGAGCGAACTGACCGCTGACTCGGCTGATCGCCTGATTGCGGAAAGCGATTGGCTGTCGCCGGATATCCGGCGTTACCTGCCAAACGCCATTCGCGCCAGCCGTTTTGGGGTCGGGCGCGTTCACATGATCGGATTCCAGGAAGACGGCGCGTTGTTGCGCGAACTTTTTTCACGCGAAGGCGTGGGCACGATCATCACCCGCGAGTCTCTGGAAATCTTGCGCGGCGCGCGCCCGGACGATATTGGCGGCCTCGTCGGGCTGATTGAGCCTTTGGAAGCGCAGGGAATTCTTGTCCGCCGTTCGCGCGAGCTGCTCGAACGCGAAATCAGCCGCTTCTCCGTCATTGAACACGATGGCATGATCGTGGGCTGCGCCGCGCTTTACCCCTACGGCGAAAATCAGGCCGAACTCGCATGTCTGGCCGTTCATGCGAACTACCGGCGTTACGGGTACGGCGAACAACTGATGAAGCGCATCGAAAACCAGGCGCGCGCCGTTGGAATCGAACGCTTGTTTGTCCTGACGACCGTAACCTATCAATGGTTCAAGGAACGCGGTTTCATCGAACAGTCCGTCGATCTGTTGCCTGAAGAAAAACGGCTTGTCTATAACCTGCAACGGCGATCCAAGGTTCTGTCGAAAGCGGTCTGATGGCGGGCTGAGAAGGGGCATTCATTTGCATTCTCGCCAACGCGGAAACGTGACAAGCTCACCATGAACGACGAAAAATGACGTTCTCAAGCCATTTTTACTCTAAATAAGATTTGATGTCGTCCCCAGGCTCTAAATCTGCCGAGGAAGTTACCCGCTCATCCTGAGCCTGCCGAAGGATACTAACCCCCAAAGGCAACCGGAAGGCCGCTGGAGCGTCCATTCATGCTTCGACAGACTCTCGGTGCGAACAGCGGAGAGAAACGTCTTCGCCCTACTTCTTTCGAGGTTGTCGAAGGGAATCCAGGCAAGGCAAGTTTTGCAGCAGGAACTCCAAAACCAGCGGCGGACAGCGAAGCGTCAACCGCCCTGTCAGGCAGGTTTTTATCGTTGTTTTTTCGATTTTTTACTTCTTGCTTCTCATCGGAAACTCCTTTTGCTTCCCAGTGAATTCTTTTACTTCCATTTTATAGACCATCACATTTTTTAATTCCTCTCCCGTGAAATCATCTTCCATTTCCCTCCCTGTCTGATGCTTCATTATTTT
Source organism: Accumulibacter sp. (assembly GCA_031280565.1). Taxonomy (GTDB): domain Bacteria; phylum Pseudomonadota; class Gammaproteobacteria; order Burkholderiales; family Rhodocyclaceae; genus Propionivibrio. The sequence continues at coordinate 26,144 of JAITGN010000029.1, forward strand.
TTTCAAGGCATCATTCTTCTCTTCTTCATTTTTAAATATCACAATCTCTCCAAATCCAATTACACTTTTAAATACATAACTTGATTTACATGGTATTTCTCCCTCAATCAACTCATTATCACAGTCAATCTCAAAGCATGCCCTGTTATTATTTTTCATGACTTCAACTTTCTTTCCATTCCTTGCGCCATGAAAAAACAATGTCAACACGCCTTCTTCAAAGCTATACCCATAATTCAATGGCACAACATATGGCTGATTATTTTCCGACAAACCAAGCCTGCAAACCTTGCATCGGTTTATAATTTTTATCCTGTCCCTGATATTCACGATTTCCTTGTCTTTTCTTCTCATGAAATCCTCCTCTATATTCGACCCTGCAAGCCATTGTCTCTTGTATCAATGTCTTCTATTTAATTTCGTATGACTTCCTGGCCATTTTCCATTCTTCCGCCTCCCGTCCATTTTCACATCGTTTTCTCCAAACGACCGCTGAATATAACAAGCAGCGGCGTCGTGCGCCAGCCAGCCCACACCTCTTTTGGAATATTTTCGGGCGGGTTCATGTTTCGTCTCTTCGCTGTTACACCAAGCTGTTTTTGCTGAAAGCGGGGCGGGCTGCTGGAAGCCATTCATACTTCGGCACGCTCAGCACGAACGGTGAGGAAGGAAATCCACCAGGAACGGCATTATCAATTTATCTTCGTTTTCAGGCGATTCTTTCTGTTTTCTCTTATAAAATCGCTTAAAACCGTGTCAGTCTGTTAGAAAACATTCATTGTCTCTGACGCCGTATTTCATTGAAATCCCTTGAAAACGTTGCTTTTATTTTACTGAACTCCACTTTTTCTTGAAAAACCGGTCATATTTTTCCAGATGGAGGAGTTTTCGCATGAATTACTTCAGAATATATTCTTTCAGAATACAGCTTCCAGTACCCGCAGCGCGTCACGCGTTTCGGCGACATCGTGTACGCGCAGCACATTCGCGCCCTTCAACGCCGCGACCAAAGCCGCGGCAACACTGGCGGATACGCGATTGTCGACCAGGCGGCCAGTAATCGCGCCGAGTATCGATTTTCTCGAAAGGCCGGCCAGAACAGGCAGGCCCTCGACAGAAAACGCGCCGAGATTTTTCAGCAATTCGATGTTGTGCGCGACAGTTTTTCCAAAACCAAACCCAGGATCAAGAAGCAGGCGTTCTTCGCGAATTCCAGCGGAAACGGCCGCATCTGCGCGTTCGGCGAGAAAACGGCGCACCCCGGAAACAACGTCATCATACTCGGGCTTTTCCTGCATGCTCGCCGGTTCGCCCCGCATGTGCATCAAACAGATAGCGCAGCCGGACCCGGCGACAGCATCGAACGCACCCGGCATTCGCAGCGCATAAATATCGTTGATCATCGACGCGCCGTGATCAATCGCCGCCCGCATGACTTCCGGCCTGTAAGTATCGACAGAAAGCGGAACGCCGCAATCGCGCAGCGCGTCGAGCACCGGAAGTATCCGCGCTTTCTCCTCTTCGGGAGCCACGGGAGACGCGCCGGGACGGGAAGATTCCGCGCCGATATCGAGCATGTCGGCCCCCGCCTCGATTTGGTAAAAAGCGCGCCGTATGGCCGCTTCGCGGTTGTTTGCCAGGCCGTCGCCGGAAAAGGAATCGTCGGTAAGGTTGATGATCCCCATCAGGCGGGGACGGTCAAAAGAGACGCGAAAGCGTCCACACTGAAGCGCTCTCATGCGTTAAAACTCTGACGGTTTTTCGTCAGGCCGGCGCGGGCGCGCCAGATTCCGCGCCAGAAGGCAGCGCTTCCGGAACATCCGTCCTTGAAGAGGGTTGTTTGGGCGGCCTGGGCGGTTTTCCCTGCATGATGTCATCAACCTGATCGGAATCGATGGTTTCCATCTCAAGCAGGGCAGTCGCCATCGCTTCAACCTTGTCCCGGTTTTCCTCAATCAGTTTTTTCGCAAGCGCGTATTGCTCGTCGATGATCCGGCGGATTTCCTGATCGACCTGCTGCATTGTTTTTTCCGAAAGATTCTTGTGCGTTGTCACCGAGCGGCCAAGAAAAACCTCGCTTTCGTTTTCGCCATAGACCATCGGGCCGAGCATGTCCGACATGCCGTAGCGCGTTACCATATCGCGGGCGATTTGAGTCGCGCGCTCAAAATCACTGGAAGCGCCCGTCGTCATCTGGTTCATGAACACTTCCTCGGCGATGCGGCCACCGAACATGACGGCGACGCGGCTCAGAAGATAGATTCTGTCATGACAGTAATGGTCTTCTTCCGGCAACTGCATGGTCAGGCCAAGCGCGCGGCCGCGCGGAATGATCGTGACTTTGTGGACAGGGTCGGATTTCGGGACAAGCCGCGCGACGACGGCGTGTCCGGCTTCATGGTAGGCCGTATTGCGCTTTTCCTCTTCGCTCATGACCATGCTCCGGCGCTCGGAACCCATCATGATCTTGTCCTTGGCTTTTTCGAAATCCTCCATATCGACGAGCCGCTTGTCAGCGCGCGCGGCGAAAAGGGCTGCCTCGTTGACGAGGTTAGCCAGATCGGCCCCGGAAAAGCCCGGCGTTCCGCGCGCGATAATGTCGGCCTTGACATCCGGCGCCAGTGGAACCTTTCGCATATGAACGACGAGAATCTGCTCGCGGCCGCGAATGTCGGGCAAAGGCACGACGACTTGCCTGTCGAAGCGGCCTGGCCGCATCAACGCGGGGTCGAGCACATCCGGACGGTTGGTCGCCGCGATGACGATCACGCCAGCTACGCCTTCGAAACCGTCCATTTCAACGAGCATCTGATTCAATGTCTGTTCGCGCTCGTCATTGCCACCGCCAAGTCCGGCACCGCGCTGGCGCCCGACGGCGTCGAGTTCGTCGATAAAGATAATGCAGGGTGCGTGTTTTTTTGCATTCTCGAACATGTCACGGACGCGCGCCGCGCCGACGCCAACGAACATTTCGACGAAATCAGAACCTGAAATCGAAAAAAACGGAACCTTGGCTTCACCCGCGATCGCTTTCGCCAGCAAGGTTTTGCCAGTGCCCGGGCTACCAACAAGAAGAACGCCTTTGGGAATCCGGCCGCCGAGCTTCTGGAATTTCGATGGATCCTTCAGAAAATCAACCAGTTCGGAGACTTCTTCCTTGGCCTCGTCGCACCCCGCCACGTCCGCGAATGTAATGCTGTTGTTCGATTCGTCCAGCAGACGCGCCTTGCTTTTACCGAAAGAGAATGCGCCGCCTTTGCCTCCGCCCTGCATTTGGCGCATGATGAAAAACCACGCGCCAATCAGCAACAGAATCGGAAACCAGCTGATGAATATATCCAGCAGGAAAGAGCGCTCTTTTTCCGGTTTGGCTTCCACCTTGACGCCGTTTTTCAACAAATCGGAAACCATCCAGAGATCGGAAGGCGCATAGGAAGTCAGTTTGCGCCCATCCCGCGCCATCGCTTCAAGCTGATGGCCGTCGATGCGAACCTTTTCGATGTTTCCACGGCTGACTTCGTCCATGAATTCCGAATATTCCATCGATGCCGTAGACGGTGGACGGGAAACGACCTGGTCAAACAACGTCATCAGCAACAAAAGAACTGCCAGCCACATGACCAGATTTCTGAACAGATTGTTATTCAATGCCGTACCTCGTCAAACAACGTTCCGGAAAATCCCGGAAACTCATTTATGTACGCCCGATTCTAACCCGTATCGGACAATTCAAAAACCGCTGCATTGCGCCGGATCAAATAAAAGGCCGTTTGCCGGTCAATCCCTTGATCTGACTCCGCGGCCAAGCAGATACAATTCAGCGCTTCGATCACGTGAAGCGCCGGGTTTTCTCGTCGCTACCGCAGCAAATGCCGCGCGCATCGCCTTGACAAACGCGTCGAAATCACTCCCCTGAAAAACCTTGACGAGAAATGCGCCGTCCGGTTTCAGCCAACGACGCGCGAAATCAAGCCCGAGTCCGGCAAGATGCATCATCCGCGCCTGATCGGAGAGCGGGATACCTGAAATATTGGGCGCCATGTCCGAAAGAACAAGGCCAGGTTTCCCGCCGCTCAAAAGATTTTCGAGTTTTTCGAGCGTCGCATCTTCATCAAAATCGCCCTGGATAAAATCGACGCCTTCGAGCGGTTCCATTTCGAGCATGTCCAGCGCGACAATCCGGCCCCTGCCTTTGAGGCGTTCTGCCGCCACCTGCGACCATCCGCCGGGGGAAGCTCCCAGATCGACGATGGTCTCTCCCGGGCAAATCAGGCGATCCTTGTCGTCGATTTCCATCAGTTTGAACGCGGCGCGCGAGCGGTAGCCCTCAGCTTTGGCGCGATGCACAAAATGATCGCTGACATGCTCGCGCATCCAGGCTTTGCTTGTCCGGCTTCGGCTCATTTTGAGGTATTCAGGCGATCGGCCAATGAAACGGCAAGCGGGAAAATGAATTGGGCAGATGATAAAACATACGTTCTCAAGCGATTTTATCGGCCATTGATCCAGAAAACCGCTTTGGCGTGCATTGATATCTCCCGGAGGATTCCGGAATATCGAACGACGCTCCGATCAGAACAAACCCACGGACCAGGCCACAAACGCGGCTATCCAAAACAGGGATATCCATTGCATTGGAATCCAGAAGAGCGTGTGGCGTTTCCTGATTTCCACCGTTTGGCCGGTTTCAGGATCGAGCAGGATTTTCCCCGGCTGTCCGTTCAGCTTGCGGCCGAGCAGCCAGACCAGCACGGCCCCGGCAAACACGGCCAGCCCGGTGGCGACAGAAAGCGCCGGATGGTCTTTCCCGTAAACCGAGGTAAAAACCTCCTGGGCCGCGATAATTAGTCCGCGCTGAACAACTTGATTTTTCATCAGGCAGCCATTCGCAGTTGGTTGGTTTGCGATAGATACTCCAGAATCCATAGCTGTATTTGTGCACAAAGAAGCCTCAGCTTCT
>JAITGN010000068.1 GCA_031280565.1 Accumulibacter sp.
GCGGGCGAAACGCGCCGCGTCGTTTACCTCCACGAAGAAAAGCCGAAAGTCTCGATCATCGTTCCGACGCGCAACCGGCTCGACCTGCTTGGCCCCTGCGTCGAGAGCCTTGTCAAAAAGACCGCCTGGCCGGATTGGGAACTGCTGATCGTCGATAACGACAGCGACGATCCGGCGATTCTCGCCTATTTCGACAAGCTGCGCGAGCTTTTGCCGGAGCGCGTGAAAATCATTTCCGTTCCGGAAGATTTTGATTTTTCCGCGATGAACAACCGCGCGGCAAGGCAGGCGCGGGGCGACTATTTGCTGCTGCTCAACAACGACACCGAATGCCTCCACGGCGAATGGCTTGACGCGATGATGAGTTACGCCCAGCGGCCCGACGTCGGCATCGTCGGCGCGCGCCTGCTCTTTCCGGAAAACCTGCAACTCCAGCATGCGGGCATGATTCTCGGGGCGGATGGCAATGGAACAGCGGGTCACGTTTTTTTCCTTCAGCCGCATGATGTCCCGGGATATATGAACCGCGCGCTGCTAGACCAGGAATACTCCGCCGTTACCGGCGCGTGCCTCTTGATCCGGGCTTCGATCTACCATCAGGTCGCCGGCCTTGACCCGTTGTTCAAAATCCAGCATCAGGACGTCGACCTGTGCCTGAAGGTCGTTGAGCTGGGCTACCGTGTTATCTGGACGCCTTTTGCCACCTTGATCCATCGCAGTTCCGCTTCGTTGAGGCATTCGGTGGTCGACAAGAAAGTCATGGACTCTATTGGCGAGGAAACCGAAAACTTCATTTCCCGCTGGAAACACCGTCTTTTCCGCGATCCGGCCTGGAACCGTCATCTGGGTTTTGATTTCCCGCAGTACCAGGATAGAAAACCAACGCTCGAAATGGAATTGGCCGTTCCCTGGAATCCGGATTTTCATGACCGGCCGCGCGTCCTGTTCCTGCCTGGGCGCGCGCCTGTCTCCGGGGACTATCGCGGCGGCGCGGCCTTGCGCGCGCTGAATGCGGGCGGGCGTTTGCATCATGCCGCGGCAGGCCGGCCGAACGCGGACGGATCGCGGCGCGTTATCAAGCCTGTCGAACTGGATCGGCTGGCGCCCGATACGCTGTTCATACATTTGCCGGTTGATGATGCCAGCTTGAACGCGCTTTTAAGGTACCAGAAGCACAATCCGGAGATTTCGCTCATCTGCTCGATCGACGAACACCCAGGTTCGCCATCGGACGAAATCAGGCTACAGATCGCGCTTTCGGTCTCACGTCGCCTGATCGTCGGAACCGGGCCGCTGAAAGAAGCGTTTCGCGAAATGATCGGCGATATCCGCGTCGTGCCGGACGCGCTGGAACGGCGGATATGGGACGGCCTTTCCCTGGAACATGAGCAGAAGCGCAAACCGCGTGTCGGCTGGACATGTGGGCAGGCGGGTGCGGGAGATTCGCATCTCATGCGGGAGATCGTCAAGGCCACGCATCGCGAAGTGGATTGGGTTTTTCTCGGCGCGCTGCCCGATGAACTGTTGTCTGAATTGCGCCCTTGCCTTGCCGAGCGCCATGAATTCCACGAATATCCCCCTGATTTTGAAACTTGGCCGCAAAAGCTCGCCTCGCTCAACCTTGATCTCGCGCTCGCCCCACTTGAAATCCATCCCGTCAACGAGGCGAAAAGCAATCGGCGTTTGCTCGAATACGGCATGCTCGGATGGCCGGTCGTCTGCACGGATATACTCCCCTACCAAACCGGCAACCCGCCAGCGCTTCGCCTGCCGAACGATCCGGACAAATGGATCGCGGCGATACGCGAGCGCGTGGGCGAGCCGGACGCGCTCGCGCGCGAGGGGAAGGCGCTGCGCGAATGGGTTGAAAAAAACCATCTTCTCGAAAGCACGCTGGATTTATGGCTGGACGCTTTGTGTCAAACCGGAACGAATCCAGTCATGGACTTGCGGAAACCTTGATTCATCAGAAACTCACTCCGGTTGGAAACCTCCCCCTTCAGGGGGATAATCTTGTTTGGGAGAGGCGTAAGCTCTTCCAAACGGTCGCCCGCTTGCGGGTGTGGATTGAAACATGCGTGCCGCGACATTCCCTCTCCCGCAAGCGGGAGAGGAGAGCGATGACGTTTCCCCGTCACGCTTGCGGGAATATCCTGGCGATTGCCTGCGCGATTGAGGAGCAATGGTGTGGGTTCCCTTCTCCCCCTGCGGGAAAAGGCGTGGCAAGCAGGGATGCCTACATGTCTGTAAACTCCCCGGTTTGATGCGCTTGTCCTGCATTGACTATTTCGTCCTGGACAGCGGCAAAGTATCATGCCATTCGCTCCAAAAACTCGCGCGGCTCGCGGAAAAAGCCTGCCGCGAAAGAGGAACAGAACTGCGAACGCTGGCCGGAATCGACGGAACGGGCGGAAAAAAACGCCGCTGGAAACGCGGAGAAAGAGACGCGGCGGCGCTCCACGCGCTGGAAACCTTCCATGTTTTCGCATTCCTGTGTCCGGCGGACGGCAATGATCTGGCCGCTCTGTTCGACTTCTACCTTGAAGCGGCGAAACGCGGACTTGCCCGGGAAACCGAAGACCTGATTCTCGACGCCCTGGGAGTGAATACGCTCGCCCAGATCAAGCGCCTTTCCCGTGAAGCGGCTGGCTGCAGCCTGTTTTACGGCGGCGCGGCGGCGGAAATACAGGGATGAACGCGCTTTTTTTTCCGCTGTCCGCCTTGCTCCGTTCTGAGTGACTCGAAAGATGCTTGTCAGAAGCTCGTTTTTCAATCCGTTTGCCCTGCCTGTCTTGAGCCTGTCGAAGAAGCCTTGTCTGGAGAACGCCTTTCCAGTCCGTTCGCCCTGAGCTTGTCGAAGGGTAAGGATTGAAAAACCATTCGAAGAAAGAATCAGGGTTGGAAAGAGTATTTACGACCTGGAGCGTCCGTTCATATGGTTCGACAAAGCTCACCACAGGCTTCGACAAGCTCAGCACGAACGGAAATAGGGCACCGTTGATGATTCGGCAGGCTTGGTACAAATGGAGATACGCGCTGTTGGACGATTCGGCAGACTTAGCACGAATTGCAGACAAAAATAACGCCCTTAAGCTATTTTAATACTTTCCCGATCACGCTCTGCTCTGTCCTGGGAACTCAAAGGATGTTCCTCTTTTTTTCCGTTCATCTTGTCCGTCCTGAGCTTGACGAAGGAAGCGTGTCGGAGAACGCCTTTCCAGTCCGTTCGCCCTGCTCCGTCCTGAGCCTGACGAAGGAAGCTTGTCGAAGGGTAAGGACTGGAAAGAGGGAGCGTCCGTTCATACTTCGACAGGCTCAGCACGAACGGAGATAGGCGCCGTTGATGATTCGGCAAGTTTGACGCAAACGGGGTTTTGACACGCTTGTCACGAATGGCAAAAAACAGGGCAGAAGATAAAACAACGTCCTTAAGGCATTTTTAATCTCTCGGGATTTCCGGAGACATTCTTTCCAATCCGCCCCCTCCTGTTCTGAGCTTGAGGAATGAGGAGTGTTAAAAACCTGTTTTTCAATCCGTTTGCTCTGCTCCGTCCTGAGCCTGTCGAAGGAGCTTTGTCCGGAGAACGCCTTTCCAGTCCGTTCGCCCTGAGCTTGTCGAAGGGTAAGGACTGGAAAGAGGGGGCGTCCGTTCATACTTCGACAGGCTCAGCACGAACGGAGATAGGCGTTGTCGATGCTTCGGCAGACTTAGCGCAAGCGGATTGGAAAGGCCATTTACGCCCCAGAGCGTCCGTTCATACTTCGACAAGCTCAGTACGAACGGAGATAGATGCCGTCAATGCGTTCCGACAAAATCAGTACGAACGGAAATAGATGCCGTCGATGTGTCCCGGCAAAATCACCACGAACGGCGGTGAAAGGAAACAGCGCCACTTCATCACCTGCGGGATTTTGCGGTCATTTGAACGAAAAACGTTCTAAAAGCCTGTTTTTCAATCCGTTCGCCCTGAGCTTGTCGAAGGGTAAGGATTGAAAAACGATTCGAAGAAAGAGTCAGGATCGGAAAGAGTATTTACGGCCCGGAGCGTCCGCTCATACTTCGACAGACTCAGTACGAACGGAGATAGGTGTTGTCGAAGGGGTCAGGATTTGAAAAGACCATTTACGGCTTGGAGCGTCCGCTCATACTTCGACAGGCTCAGCACGAACGGAGATAGGCGTTGTCGATGATTCGGCACGCTCGGATAGGTACGCGACTTGTTGGAAAAAAGCGCCCGGGTGGGGTTACGGCTTACGGCAAAGCTCTTCAAAACACGTTTCCAGTTTGCGGGCGAATTTCCGGCTGTCGAAAATGTCCGAATTTTCGCGCAATGCGCCCGCCTTCGTGGAAACGCTCGCCCTGAATCCGGCGTCCCGGCAAAAACGGCGGATGATGTTTCCGTAATCCGTTCTGTTCGCCGCAACCAGTTCCGGCAGGCCAGCGGCGTGCAGCAGGCTTCCCGCCACGCGGCTGGCGAATGCTTCGCCCTGGAGCGTGACGACGGGAACGCCCGCCCAGAGCGCGTCGGAGGTCGTCGTGTGCCCATTGCAGGGAAATGTGTCGAGCGCGAGGCTGGCGAGGCGCAAACGTGCCAGATGTTCCGCTTGCGGGCGGCCTTCCGCGAAAACAAGGCGCGCCGCAACGACACCCGAAGTTTCCGCCGCGCGCCGCAGCGAATCCGCGGCCCAGCGGTTCGATTCCCAAAGCCAGAGCGCCGTTTCCGGAAACTCGCGCAGGACATCGAGCCAGACGGCGAAAATTTCCGGCGTGATTTTATAAGCCTGGTTGAACGAGCACAGAACAAGCGCGTTTTCCGGAAGCCCTTCCGCCGCGCGTTCCGGCGCGGGAGCACAGTCACGCGCGCGGCAGTTCGGCTGGTAACTGCCCGGCAGATGGACGAGGCGCTCGCTGAACATCCAGGCGTTTTCCGGCGGTGCGACGCGCGCGTCGGCAATCAGGCAGTCCACCCAGGGCGCGCCCAGCGTTCCGGGATAGCCAAGCCAGGTGGCCTGAACCGGCGCGAGGCGGTATCGTAGCCACCCGGCGCGGTTGTCATCGGTATATCCCTTGAGATCAATCAGCATGTCGAGTTCCAGCGCGGCGATACGCGCGACGGCTTCGTGCTCCGGCAATTTTGCCAGATCAATGAAATGCTCGACGGCCCGCTCAACGCGGTCACGCATCGCGCTGCCGTCGCCGGTTCCGTGCGACAAGGCGAAAATCTCGAAACGCGAGCGGTCGTGCGCTTCAAGCATTTCGATCATGAGCCAGGATGTCGCGTGCGCCTTGAAGTCGGACGACAAATACCCCACGCGCAGGCGGCGGTTTTCCGAGGGGCGGGAAGCGGTTTTTTCAGGGCATTCCAGAAACCGTCCGCCGCCCAGCCGCGAACTGTGGGTGGCGGCGCATTTGCGCTGGAGTTCAGGCGTTGTTCCGGGGATCGACAGCGCGATGAACGGCGGAATATCCGACGCGGCGGTCTCAATCGCGCGGATGACGCGCTGTGTCAGGGCTTCCAGCCCGTCCCATTCGCACAGGTGCATTTTCTGGAATAAAAGATGCGCCGCGATCAGGCCGCTGTTTTCGTTCTCCTCGCTTTCCAGCGAGGCCGCCAGCGCGGTTTCGAACGTTTCGGCTGCCTCCTTTCGCCGTCCGGCGGAAAGATGCAGCATCCCGAGGTTGAACAGCGCCGGCACGTGTTTCGGGGAGGCGGCGAGAATCCGCGCGTACAGCGTCCGCGCCGCGTCTTCCCGCCCGATGTCCGAGTAAAGATTCGCCAGATTGAGCATGGATCCCGCCGATTCCGGAGAAAGCCTGACCGCCGCCTCGTAAGCCGGAAGCGCCTTTTCCGGGTCGCCCAGTCGCGCGTAAGCCCGCCCGCGGTTGAAATGCAGGAGGGCGCTTTCCGGCGCGAGCCGGACGGATTCGTCAAAGTGTTCGAGCGCTTCGCTGTCCCGCCCTGCTTTCAACAGGGCCAGCGCGAGCTTTCCATGCGACAGTGCGTCGTTCGGCGCGCGCGCCGCCGCTTCAATCCGGTCGGACAAAATCGAGTCTATATCGTTTCCGGCGCTCTCGTTCAAATCGGCGCGCAAGGCATATGCCGAAGCTTCCGGCGTGATTTTCAGCCAGCGTTCGATAACTTCCAGGGCTTCGGGAACGCGCTTTTCGGCGGTGAGCAGAGCGGCCAGGCGGCGCAAGGCTTCCAGCGAATCCGGAGCCAGCTCCAGCAATGTATGCCACCGCGCAATTGCCTTGTCGGCCCGGTCCAGCCTTTCGAGTGTCGACGCCAACGCGCTGTGATTCGCTGCTTCGGAAGGATTCAGGCGAACTGCCTCTTCAAGAAGTGTCAGCGCGCCGGAAAAATGCCCGGCATTGAAAAGGCGGATGGCCAAAGAACGGCGATAGGCGTCATTGCGCGGGCTGGCCGCTATCGCCCGCCGCGCCAGGCGCTCGCCTTCGGGCGCGTTTCCCGCGCAAAAATGCGCTTCTCCCAGCAGAAAAAGCGCGTCGGGCTGGCCGGGATCGAAGCGCAGGCCGCGCTCGTAACACGCCCGCGCTTTGGCGAAACGCCCGGCGCGGTGATGTTCCAGCCCCGCGTTGAAGAATTGTCGCGCGCGCGCCGGGTCCGACGCCATTATTGGCCCGCGCCGAAAACGCCGCGCGCGAATTCGTCGAACGCCGCACGGACGCGCTCGAATTCTCCGGAAATTTCCGTGACGCGCTCAAGCGCGGCTTCCGCGCCCGCCGTATCTCCCAATTCCCGTGATACCAAAGCGAGCGCTTCGAACGCCTGGGAAAACCTCGGGTTCGCGCCGACGGCTTGTTCGAAGCAATGGCGCGCGCCATCGATATCCCCCTTTTCGCGCAAGAGAGTGCCGAGGCAGTAATTAACGTTCGGGTCACCGGAATCCGCTTTGCCGGACCCGGCCAGCACTTTGTGCGCCTCGTCCCTGAACCCCGCGCCGGCAAGCGCCATGCCGAGATGCGAAACCGCGTCGGGCGTTTCGATTCCAAGCGTCACGGCTTTTGACAAGACGTCAACGGCTTCTTCATCGCGCCCTTCCGCGCGCAGGATTTTCCCTCGCAGGAGGAATTGCCAGGCGAATTCGGGATTTTTTTCTTCCAGCGCGTCGAGAACGCGCAGCGCCTCGTCCGCTTTGCCACCCCGGAACAAGGCGAGCGCCAGGCTGAACGCGGCGTCCGGTCTTGGCGGGGCAAGGAGCGTCCACATCCGCCGCGCTTCATCCGCGCCGAGCCATTCCTTTAGCGCGCCCGCGGCTTCCTCGACGACCGGTGCCCAGTCGCCAAAGCGCTTTTGCCGGAATATCCGCATCGTCGGGTACCACAGGCTGTCCGAACGGTCATACAGCCAGCGCCAGTCGGTGTCGAAACGGTTCATGAGCCAGACGGGAACGCCCATCGCGCCGGCCAGGTGCGCGACCGACGTATCGACGCTGATCACGAGGTCGAGATTCGCGATGATCGCTGCCGTATCCGCGAAGTCCTTGACTTCCGCCATCGGGTCGAAAATCTTCTCCGGCAGCCCTTCCGCCGCGATTTCTTCGCCCGCTTTGCCTTTCTGGAGTTTTTGCAGCGAAACCCAGGAAATTCCGGGGATGTCGAACAGGGGCAAAAAATGTTTCAGCGTCATGTTCCGCCGGTCCGCCGCTTTATACTGTTCGCCGCCTGACCAGACGAGGCCCGCCTTTTTTCCGGCCAGGCCGGACAAGCGCTGCTTCCAGAACGAAACGAAGCTCGCGGGTAAATTGAGATACGGCGTATCGGAGGGGATCGTCATTCGAGCGCCCGCGATATGCATCGGGATCGATAAAAGGGGAATCGAAAAGTCCCACGATGTTTCATCCGGCAGCCCAAATTGTGTCAAGAGCGTAACGCCGTATTTCGCCGCGACGATTGAAAAAAGGCGGACAAGAGGGGAATAACACTGAAAGGCAATGCGCGCCGATGGATAGCGGGCGCGCAAAATGCCAAGGTAACGAACGAACTGGATGGCGTCTCCCAGACCTTGCTCGTACTCAATCAGCAGGCTTTTTCCGTCGAGCGGTTCGCCATTCCATCGAGGAAGATTTGTTTTGGCGCGCTGCCCGTCTTGTTTCATCTCGAAACGTTTTTCGTAGTCTTTCCAGCCCGTTTCAAAATCGCCCTGCGCGAGGCGGCAGACTCCGTAATTGAACCGGAACAAAGGGGCATCCGGATCCTTCGACAGCGCTTTTCCAAAGGCTTCCTCCGCTTCGTCGAAACGGTGTTCGGCGTTGTAGAGCAACGCCAGGTTGTTCCACGCCACGCCGCTGTCCGGCGCGATCGCAATCGCCTGTTCAAAGCAGGCGCGCGCCGCGTCCCCTTTGCGTTGCTTGCTATAAAGATTCCCCAGATTGAGGTAAGCATTGGCGTTTTCAGGCGCGAGTTCCAGGGCGCGTGAATACGCGTCCTCGGCGCCGGAAAAGTCGCTTTGATCGGTCAGAACCAGACCAAGACAGTGATGCGCTTCGGCAAATTTCGGGTCGATCTCGATCGCTTTTTCAAGAAAACGTCGCGCTTCGTCAAGCTCGCCTTTTTCCCGCAGCAGATAGCCCATGCAGTAATTGTTCCGCGCGTTTCCCTGGTCGAGCTTTCCTGACTTGTACAGCCTCTCGAAAGCCTCTTTGCGCTTTCCGGCCTTGAAGAGGGCGAACGCCAGATTCGCATCCGTTTCGGGCGTGTTGAGACCCCGCTCCAGCGCGTTTGAGAACATATCGAAGGCTTCATCGAAACGCTCTTCGTCAAGCAGGATTTCACCGCGCAGCGCGTATGTATCCGCGAGATCCGGGTGTGATTTTTCGAGCGTTTCGATTTCCCGCAAGGCCGCTTCTGTTCTTTTCTGACGAAAGAGCGCCAACGCCAGATTGAACGCGGCGTTGGCGTCGCGCGGGTCGAGCGCTTTCGCCATCCGGTACGCGGCCTCGGCCTCGGGCCAGCGTTTCATGGCCGCGAGCATCGCGCCGAGGTCGTTGTGGTGCGCGGCCCGCATCGGATTCAGGCGAAGAACGCCGTTCATCAGAAGAACCGCTTCCTCGAAGCGTTTTTGACCATAGACGGCCTGCGCCAGCAGCCGCAAGGCGTTTTCGTCGTCCGGATCCGCCTCATGAAGCCGCCGCGCGAGCGTTTCGGCTTCCTGGAAATCGCCGGATTCGCAATGCGCAAGCGCCTGTTTCAGCATCTCTTCCCGCCCGGAATCCGGGCTATACGTTCCTGTCATCGTGACCCCTCCCATCGAAACCGCCTCGATTTTCTCACAAAACCCTTCGACGAGCCTCCTTCGGCAACGCCTGTTTCCGTTCGTGTTGAGCTTGTCGAAGCCTGTGGTGAGCTTTGTCGAACCATATGAACGGACGCTCTGGACTGTAAATGGTCTTTCCAATCCTGATTCTTTCTTCGAATCGTTTTTCAATCCGAACTCTTCGACAACGTCTATCTCCGTTCGTACTGAGCCTGTCGAAGTATGAACGGACGCTCCAGATCATAAATGGCCTTTCCAATCCGCTTGCGCTAAGTCTGCCGAAGCATCGACAACGCCTATTTCCGTTCGTACTGAGCTTGTCGAAGTATGAACGGACGCTCCGGGCCGTAAATGCTCTTCCCGATCCTGACTCTTTCTTCGAATCGTTTTTCAATCCTTACCCTTCGACAAGCTTCCTTCGACAGGCTCAGGACGGA
>JAITGN010000077.1 GCA_031280565.1 Accumulibacter sp.
GAAACCCCGGCCTGAAGGCCGGGGTTTCGACCGTAGCCATTGGCAAGGGGATGCAAACCCCTTGCCAATGATGTTAGAGCGACAGCGCCTTCCGGGCTGTCGCTAATTTCTTGCTGCGCCGATTTTTCGTGCACGGGCGAAGGGGGGGAAGTGCTAAATGTTGTCAATCGGCGAACAACACCACGAAGAGATTGTCCGCCCTCCCCAAAAAGAAAATCATACAAGCGTCTTTTTCAAAGGAAGCGAACATGCCCCAGACCAAACCTTTTGCCGTCTACACCGAAGGGCCGACCGTTGATGGCCGCTTGATTACGCGGCAGCAGATACGCGACATGGCCGAGAGCTACGACCCGAAAGCCTATACCGCCATCATCAATCTTGAGCACTATCTTTCTTTCCTGCCGGACTCCCCGTTTTCAGCGTATGGCAAAGTAATATCGCTCGGCACGCGCGAAACGGAAATCCTCGGCGAAAAGCACCTCCAGTTGACCGCCGTTGCCGACGTCTCCGCCGCCGCGGCCGAACTCTAGAAAAAGAAACAGAAAGCCTTTGCCTCAATCGAGTTCATTCCGAATTTCACGGGCAAGGGAATCTCTTACCTGACCGGTCTCGCGCTGACTGACCGGCCCGCTTCGCTGGGAACGGAAAGCATGAAATTCTCGGCCTTTTCGCAAGGAGAAAAATTTGCCTTCCCCGGCGAAATCGAGATTGAAATCGATGAGGGCGACAGCAATGGCAAAAACTCCGCCGCCGGAAAAGGCGAGAACGAGGGCGCGTTTGCCGTGCTGTTTTCGCAAATCAAGGAACTGCTCGCGTCCAGGAAAAACGAAGCGGCGCGGGATGAAACGAAAGAACAGAAAACCGGCCTGAGCGTGGAAACGGTTTCCGACGCCGAACGGCTCGCGCGGCTCGACCAGTCAAACGCCGCCGCGCAAGCGATCGTCGCGGGCCTTGAAACGCTCGCCGCGCAAACGAAAAAAGATAACGAACAAATTGCCGCGCTCGCTGCCGAACTGACCGCCCTTAAAACCGCGCTTGCCGCGCAGGAATCCGGCGTGTCGCGCCCCGCCGCCACCGGCGCGGGGGGCGGCGCTGAAACTGATTGCTGATTTTTACGAAGGAACCACCATGAGAAACGAAACCCGCCGTCTTTACAATACCTACCTTTCGCGCATCGCGCGCCTGAATGGCATCGCCAACGCGCTCGATTGTTTTAGCGTCGATCCAAGCGTCCAGCAAACCCTCGAAACCAAAATTCAGGAATCCAGTGATTTCCTGACGAAGATTAACAACATCGGCGTCCGCGAACAGGCTGGAGAAAAAGTAGGCCTCGGCATCGGCACGACGGTTGCCAGTACAACGGACACGGCCATAAACGACCGCGCGCCGAACGATCCGGGCGCGCTCACCGGAAAATCCTATCTCTGCCAACAGACCAATTTTGACACGGCGATCAAGTATGCAAAATTGGACGCCTGGGCAAAATTCCCCGATTTCCAGACGCGCCTGCGCGACGCGATTCTGCGGCGTCAGGCGCTTGACATCATCATCATCGGCTTCCACGGCATCACGCGCGCCGCAACCTCAAACCGCGCGACGAATCCGCTCCTGCAGGACGTCAACATCGGCTGGCTGCAAAAAATCCGCGCCGACGCGCCCGAACGCGTCATGAAAGAAGCCGTCCCGGGTTCCAACGAAGTGCGCGTCCACAAGGAAGGCGATTACGAAAACCTTGACGCGCTCGTATTTGACGCGGTCAATGAATTGCTCGATCCGTGGTACCGCGAGGATACCGGCCTCGTCGCTGTCCTTGGCCGCGCCCTGTTCGCGGACAAATATTTCCCGATCATCAACACGGCGGAGCGGGCTGTCGACAAGGCCGTTCTCGACCTGATCGTGAGCCAGAAGCGTGTCGGCGGACTTCCCGCCGTCCGCGCACCCTATTTCCCCGAGAACAAGATTCTGATAACGCGGCTGGATAACCTGTCGCGTTATTATCAGGACGGCGCGCGCAGGCGGACGATCATCGATAACGCCCGCCGCGACCAGATCGAAAATTACGAATCGTCGAACGACGCCTACGTCATCGAGGATTACGGCTGCGCCGCCCTGATCGAAAACATTGTGACAGAAGCGCCGGCAGAAGCACCATGAGTTCGCCCGCCCGCCGCCACCGCGAGCGCGCGCTTGCGCTTGCGGCCTCGAAAGAAGCCGCAGCTCAGAAGAAATCGCTTGAGAACGTCCCGCCTTACGAGCTGATGCTGGCCAGGCTCGACGCCGATAAACGCCGCCTGCATCAGCTTCAGTCGATCCAGAAAAAGATTGAACTCAAGCGCGAATTGCTGCCGGAGTATGAAGCGTGGATTGACGGGGCGCTGGAGGCCGATTCCGGCGTGCAGGACGACGTGCTGATGACGATCCTTGTCTGGTGCATCGACACCGGCGACGCGGGCGGGGCGTTGAAGATTGGCGAATACGCCCTGAAACACGATCTGAAGCCGCCCGCCCCGTACACGCGGACGCTGGCCTGTCTGCTCGCGGATGAGTTTGCCGACAACGCGCTGAAAGCGCTCGTCGAAAAGCGCGACGTGAATTTTTACGAGTTGGCCGAAATCGCCCGCCTGACGAACGATTACGACATGCCGGACGAGGCGCGCGCGAAGCTCGCCAAGGCCATCGGCCTGACGCTGGAGCCGACGCATCCGAAGGTGGCGCTTGCCTGGCTCAAACGGGCGTTTTCGCTGCACTCGGCCGCGGGCGTGAAAAAGGATATTGGGCGCCTTGAGCGCGCGATAAAGAACAAGGGCGCGGAGAATTCAAGGGATTCCGGAAATGAGGAGAATCCCCCGCCGCCCGTCCCGGGCGTTTCCACGCACCCGACGGCAGAGGGAGACGAAGGCAGCAAGCCTTCCAATCCCCCTCCACCGTCCTGAGGCTGGCGGTGAGTAATGAACCGAACGCTCTTTCAACGCCTCTGCTCGGCCCTGTGTTTCCCGACAGGGCCTCGTTATGCCGTTTTTCTGAGGTGATTTGTGTCCTTCATCGCCGCCGCCCCCGTCGCGACGGAGCCTGAGCTTCCGCATCATCCGTTCTGGCCCGCGATCGCTCCTGCGCAAGCCCGCGAAGTGATGCAGCTCGACGGGAGCATCACGACGCCACGTCTGATTTTTGCGCTGACCGAGGCCGTCACCGCCGTCAATCGCGATCTCGCGCGCTGGCGAAAGGAACAGGAAGCGGCGGGCTACGCAAGCCTTGATGCGGTGCCGGATGAAGAAACGGGCCGTTTGCCTTTCCTCTACCGTCGCGCGGTCTATGAGACGGCAGCGGCGGATCTGATGGAACGTTTCATCCGCTTCGACTCGACCGGCGATGGGCAAAAACGCGCGGCGGAACAGGAACCCGCCATCGACGATCACCGCCGTAACGCGTTCTGGGCGGTGCGCGACATTCTTGGCAAGCCGAGGTCGACGGTGGAGCTGATATGATGATCACCGCCGCGCGGCAGGGCGAAACGCTCGACGCGCTGTGCTGGCGCGTCCTGAACCGCACCGGCGGCGTCACCGAAGCGGCGCTCGAACTCAATCCCGGCCTTGCGCTCGATCTGATACTTGCCGAAGGCCAGCCCGTCACCCTGCCCGACACGGCTAGCGCCGCGCCGCGCGAACTCATCCAGCTCTGGGACTAGCCATGCTTAAGGCATTACTTTCCTTTTTCGACGGCGAAAAAAGTCTGACGCTGGCTGTTGCGCTTGTTATCGGCCTTGCCGCCGGATGGACAACCAACGGCTGCCGCCTCAACGAAAAAATCCTCCGCATCGAGCGCGACGCGGCGCAGGCCGCGCGACAGGCTGAAATCGACGCCCGCGCCGTGGAAACGCGATGGAACCAGTCCTACCAAAACGCCCTGAAGGAACGTGATGAAACACTCCAGCATTTTGAGATTCTGCTTGATTCCGCTCGCGCTGACGCTGACCGCTTGCGCGGCGACGCCGATCAACTCCGCGGCGCATTGTCCTCAGCCGCCGCCGCCCGTGAGCGGATTGCGGCCGCCGCCCTCGACGTATCTGGAGCGTGCGCGGACGAATATCGATGGATGGCGGGCGAAGCTGCGCGATGCGTGGCCGATAGAGACGCCCTGATCGCCGCGTGGCCGAAAAATGAGCATTGACCCCAAACGTCCAGCGGGACACGGAAACTCCCGCAACACGCCTGCTCGGTCGTGTGCGATGCGACCCGACCTCGTTATGCCATGCTGAAACCGGCCTTACTCCGCGCGGCCCTGACCGCCGCCGTCCCTTGGCTGGCGCGGAATCCGGAATCCCTGCTCGTGCGCGTCGAGGCCGGTCACATCCGCGCGACGATGGCGGGCGGATTGTCGTATGAGTACGTCTACGACCTGATCGCGCTCGTCACCGATTACGCCGGACACGCTGATTTTTTATTCACCTCCGCGCTTGCGTGGCTGCGCGCCGCCCAGCCGGATATGCTGCTCAATCATGACCGGCAGGACAACGGAATCACGTTCCAGGCGGACGCGCTCGATAACGAAAAGTACGATATTGAAATCAAATTCTCTGGCATCACCGAGCGCGTGATCGTCACACAAAAACTCGCGGAAGGCGGAAAGACGGAAGAAGCGGGAGAAGGTGAAAATCTTGAAGTACCGATTCCGGAAGGGCTGACCGCCCCCGCGACGATCGCGACGATCCGGCATGTGGCCGAACCGCCGGTCGACCCGTGGCCGCGTGTTACTCGATGGCACCTTTACATTGGGGGCGAATTGGTGCGCAGCGACGATGTGCCGCCCTTCGAGGGGCCGGTGACGGGGGAGGGCGGCTAAGCAATGAGCCTGTTATGCCTCGGTGGCTTTGTTTTTTCGCTCAAGACCGCGCCTTTTCAGACTTTCCAGCATCAAACGAGCTGGAGACACCCATCAAACGCGCGTGTCGGTCTGCGGCCCGCGCCGCAATACATCGGCCCGGACGAAGAAAAAGTGACGCTTGCGGGCGTTCTCCTGCCGGAATTTACCGGCGGGCCGTTGTCGCTGACGCGGCTGCGCGAGATGGCCGATTCGGGCAAGTCGTTTGTACTGATCGATGGCAACGGCACCTTTTACGGGATGTTCGTCATTGAGTCAGCCGACAAGACCGGAAGTCTGTTTTTCGCCGACGGCGCGGCCCGCAAAATTGAATTCTCGCTGGCCTTGAAACGCGTCGACGACGATTCGTTCTGGAATGGCACCACTCAATCCGATGGGACAATGAATACAGGGTGGATGGTGTGAGCCTAGGGGCGCATGGCTCGCCTTCGCCGCGCGCCTTGTACCCGCGTCCAATCTGGAAGTTGAAGCTGATCAAAAAGGCGGAGGACGGGCCAGCCCGCGAGGAAGATTTGACCGGGGCGCTGGATCCGCGCCTGATGTCGCTGTCGCTGGCCGACAATCGCGGCATGGAGGCCGACCAGCTCGACGTGACGCTCTCTGACGCCGATGGAAAACTCGACATTCCGATTCGAGGTGTGAAGCTCCATCTTTTTCTTGGCTGGGACGATTCAGGGCTGGTTGACAAGGGAATCTACACGGTCGATGAAATCGAGTACTCGGGCACCCCCGACCAGTTGACGCTGCGCGCGCGTTCGGCGGACTTGCGCGAGGGCCTGGCGACAAAAAAAGAACGAAGCTGGCACGCGACGACAGCAGGATCAATCGTTAAAAAGATCGCCAGGGAAAACGGCCTCGAACCTGCCGTTTCCGGCGAACTGGAGAAAGAACCCGTCGCGCATCTTGACCAGCAGAACGAGTCGGACGCGAATCTGCTCACGCGCTTGTCGGAGATGTTTGACGCGGTAGCGGCGGTGAAGTCCGGGCATTTGTTGTTTTTCCGGATCGGTCGCGGGAAAAGTCTCTCCGGAAAGGATTTTCCGGTGGTTCGAATCACGCGGGCCGAGGGAGACCGCCACCGTTTTTCGGTGGCCGATCGGGAAGGCTGCGAAAGCGTGAGCGCGGCGTATTACGATCGGGCCACCGGCAAGAAACAGAAGGTGATTCTGCGAATGGAAGATCTGGACATCGCCGATCGGCGGACGCATCTTAAAAAGATTCCGCCACGGCTGGCCGTGAGCGCCAGGGATACGCGGGCACTCCGGCACACCTACGCAAGCCGCCTGAACGCGCTCCGCGCCTGCCGCGGCGAACTTCGGAAAGCAAAACGCGGCATCGCCACGTTCGCCATAACCCTCGCGCGCGGGCGGCCGGATATCGTTCCGGAATACCCCGTCACTGTTTCCGGCTGGAAGCCCGCGATCGATGAGGCGGACTGGCTGATCCGGCGCGTCGCGCATCATTTGAGTGGCAGCGGCCTTACGACCGAGCTTGAGCTGGAGCTTCGGCCCGGCGAGCCGAACGAAAATGATCTGAAAAAGGACAAAAAATGAGTGAGCATCCTGAGCTGTTTACTTTCGGCGATCCGGAGCCGGTGCTCTCCCCGCGCGGCCTGCTCGATTACCTGGAATGCGCGCGGCTCTCAAAGTGGTACGAGCCGCCCTTGAGTCTGGACGGGCTGGCCCGCGCCGCCAATGCCTCGGTTTTCCACGCCAGCGCGATGTTCGTCAAGCGTAACATCCTGAGTCACGCCTTCATTCCGTCCAAATACCTGAGCCGCGCGGATTTCAACCGCTTCTGCTGGGAATTTCTCGTTTTCGGAAACGCCTATCTCGAAAAAAAGGAGAACCGCCTGGGCGGACTGCTGTCGCTGGTGCCGCCGCTGGCCAAGTATGTCCGGCGCGCGCTCGATCTGGACGAGTACTTTTTTGTGCCGATGTTCAGGGTTGAGCACAAGTTTAAAAAAGGGACAATTTTTCACCTGATCGAGCCGGATTTGCATCAGGAAGTCTATGGCTTGCCGCAGTACCTCGCGGCGCTGAATTCCGCGTTTTTAAACGAGGCGGCAACCTTGTTCCGCCGCCGGTATTTTAAAAACGGCAGTCATGCGGGCTGTATTTTTTACATGACCGACGCGGCACACAATCAGGAGGACATCGACGATTTCCGGACGGCACTCAAAGAATCAAAGGGGCCGGGCAATTTCAGGAACGTGTTTATGTACGCGCCGAACGGCAAAAAAGACGGGCTGCAGGTGATTCCGGTTTCCGAAGTGGCGGCGAAGGACGATTTTTTAAACATAAAGAATACGACGCGCGACGATCAACTGGCCGCGCATCGCGTACCGCCGCAACTGATGGGCATCGTGCCAACGAATACAGGCGGTTTTGGCGATGTCGAAAAAGCCGCCGCCGTGTTTCTCGCCAACGAGATTCTGCCGCTGGAGGCGCGGTTCACGGAAGTGAATGAATGGCTCGGTGAAGAGGTTGTCCGCTTCGGGCCGCACGCGCTGCTGCCCGAGGGCGATGGAGAAAAATCAGGGAAAAAGAGTGAGGACTAACCGATCAATCCAAGAGGTAGAAGGGTTGTTAAGAATTTTTTCTATCTCCCTACGCTCTTTTACCCTCTTTTTTACTGATTTTTCCTTGACACCCCGATGGTTCTTGGAAGACAGATAAAGCGCGCCAAGCGCGACCGCGCCCCAAGGAAAATCATTTTTGTCCGCCATGTCAATCCTCCCCTATAACGCATTCAGGATAACAAAAAAATGGGAGCTGTCCTAGATTGGCGATGATGTTAATCTAGAACATGGCGATAACTCACTGTAAATTAAAGAAAAGTATCCAGCGAAAGTTGCTTGAGTATTTTGTTCTGGAAGTGACGGCGCGAGCAGCGGCTGATTTACTCA
>JAITGN010000079.1 GCA_031280565.1 Accumulibacter sp.
AAATCCTTTGGCATCAAGCCATCCAGCACCGCCTGCACCGTTTCTCCAACGTCGTCATTGGCGATCTTGCCGAATACGATATCGTATCCATGCTTGAAATCCGCGTGCTGCCGACAGGCCAGCACCCACTCCAGCCATTCCAGGGAATAATCCGCAAATCTTTTGATTCGCAAGTTCTTCTGCACGGACGGCTCATCAAAGGCATAGCTATTCAGGAAGGCATCCTTCTTTCGGAACCTCGCTTGACGGCGCGCCCATTTTTCTGCCTGATCCGGAATGCCCGTCAGATAAAATCCCGCACCGAAATCGCGCCCGATGACAGAGCGGACGATACCTGGCGTTTCGATGATGTCCGTTCCCCCGTGGTAGAGCATCATGCCCGGCGCTCCAGCATCTTGCCGATATCATTCACGATGTACTCGAAACCATGCCCATGAAGCAGATCGTAATCCTCGTCCAGCATCCGAAGAATTCCGTTTTTTTCAAACAAGCGGAATACTTCGTTGCTGGGCATCCCTTTCATGTCCGCATATTTTTCGATGCAGAAGAGCTTGAATGAGAGTTTGCTCACAGCTTTTCTTCGACCGTGATGCCTTCCGGCAGGGTATTTTTATTGATTGAAAACTCGTAGTCATCGAAATCGCGGGCAATCTCCACGTCTTTTTTCTTTTCGACTTTCACTCTCTTGAAGAGTTCATGGGCGGGCGCGTTACCCAAGGCGGAATCGTGTTTGAATACGATGAGCTTTTGTGTGGCCATGAGACCGCGCGCGGCAGAACGGTCATGCTCGAACATTTCCTTGAGCGCTTTCCACAGAAGATCGAGGTCATTCTGTAAAAAACCTGTCAGGTTCGCCAATGCGGGAGAAATAAAGCCATAAGCGACGTACACGCCGTAAGGCACTGTGTTTTTACGTCCCATTGTTCGATTGTCCCCACTCTGTTTTACCGCATCTGCCTCTGTTGTCACTGCCATGCGGGTAATCGAATGCTCCAAAGTCACGATGGGATCGATCGAACGCGCAAAAGTCAATTGAACCGGGCCGCGAACCTGCCCGGCATTGGCGCCCGTGCTCATTACCGCGCCGAATGTGCGGATGTCGTAATATTTTTCACACATCTTCGCTTTGCCTTTATCTCTTTCTTGGGGAGTGGTTTTTCTTGATTTTGCGTCTTTAAGGACCGCATCGATGAATTTCTCGGCACCTTTCGATAGAGCAGATTCTTTGATCCATTTTTTGATTTCAGGTTTATCCGCGTCCTCTGCAACAACTAGCGCGACCGTCTCATCATCTTCCTCGGAAATAGAAAGCCCATTACAAAATTCAGCTTCCCGAAATTCCTCTACAAAATCAGATGGAATGTCTTTTCGGCTTTCTTGACCTGTGGCGACATTAAGTTCTTTATAAGTGTCAGCGATCAAGTTATTTAAGATCGCTTTTTCCTTGATAAACATGTCATACCCAGCCCCTGTCTGGGTAAGCTGCACAAAGTTGCGGATTTTGCGTTTGAGGCAAACATCCGTGACAAGCCCCTGCCCTGTTTCGGCATCAACGCGCGGGAGATTGCCGGCGTCCGGGTCGCCATTGGGGTTACCATCCTTGACATCAAAGACGAGGACAAAATCATAGCGGCTTTTGATCGAATCGGACATGATGTTATTCCTTTACAGTGTTGTGTTTTGTGAAAAAATCCTGGCGTTGATGATAGTAGCCAATGGCGAAGCGCCCTTGATCTTTCAGAAAAAGATGTGCAGGAAAATCAGGGACGCCAGACTTTATTTCATTGTCTCGTCCCCATAATATTTCCTGAATTTCCTTCTCCAACTTTACCGCAAGTCCTGACTTCTCCTTACGCAATTTTCCAAGGTGGTTTTTCGTGTTGCGTAGCAAGGTCGGGAAAACTGACGCGGGTGCCGTAGACGCCGCGCTGTAATAGCGGTCACGGATGGTTGTATTAGTTTGTCCGCCAAGCGCAGCATGCTGAACGTTTCCCAATACAGCAAAAAGCCGTCCCAAACGATAACCGACGTTGTCGTTTTCTGTGTCAAGGCTCATTTTTAGTTTCCTTTCAGTGGTTGATTTGCTGTTTTTGATTGAACGGTTGAGTGCGGCTTTGATGAGCGCCGCCCGTGGATAAGTGACATCCTGTTCGGCACGATTGCGAAGAATCGCTACCTGCAGGAGCGACAATGGAAGAGGCAAGCCCTCCAGAATAGCCCGCATGATGTTTCCGGCGAGGCCGTGAGGAATGTTTTCAGTTTTTCCCAAAGCCGCCAATGAAATCAGATAACGCCAAAGCGGAAGATGGTCTTTGTCCTTCGATCCATGGACGATACGCAAATCATCGAAATACTCACGGAAACGGCTGGCGAATTCAGAAATTGTTCCAACATGCCAGAAACGCACGGAAATACGGGCAGCGTTGGGCGATAGGCCCAACACATAAAATCGTGTGTTATCAGAATCCGTTACAAATGCGCCGGTATCGACCGATTTATATAAAGATTTGACGGCATTAGTCAGCCGGTCTGGATTGTCCCCCGGGGGTTCTGCCCAGAAGTCACCAAAATCCTCTTCAAACTTATCCCGTTTCTCCGCCCAGAAAACAGTTGTCGCGTCGCCTACCTGAAGTTTCTGTTTGGAATCTCTGCTCAATAATGTGTTCAATGCCGTTGCAAAGAAAAACGCAGCATGTTTTCCAATTGGAGAAACAGACCCTTGTCTTCTTCCAAAAGATTCCCCCGCTGAGAAGTTGACACTGACGATACTACCGCCTGTCGATTTGCAGCCCAAGACACCTTTTATTTTTGCATGAGTTAACTCAATCTCATCAGGTTCGCCTGAAACAAGACAACAAATTTTATTGCTCGAACTTTCTGAAACTTTTTTTATAAATTCATTAATAGCTTGTCTAACTTTCTGTGTGTCAGTCAAAATACCTTCTATTCCCGCCAACTTAAAAACATGCGCCAATCCTTTTTTTTTCAATTCTTCCCACTTGTCATATTTTTTAAGTTTATTTTCTTTGTCGGATAACTCAAGAAATTTCTGCAGTGCAATGAAACCAGGGTCGTCAATTGTATCCAATGCGGCAATCTTTTCTTTAAACGCTTGATGTTGCTTATTGCAAATTGCAATATTTTTATTGTCCCCGCTGGGAAACCCAATTGTATAATCAATGGTGTCCCATAGTAGATTTGATTTGTATTCCCGGGTTTCCGTCTTTTCCCCTGTTCGAATGACAGACTGCGGGACAAGAAACCACTGCGTTTTTTTATTCTTTCCAGTTCCTTCGACTGTCGGTTTAATGTCGACTGGCACTCCGTTATTATTGAGGACAATAATAAAAGGAATTTCTTTCCACTCCCATCCGAATGGCGCAATATTTGACTCCGGATCGGCGGCCTTGCGGTCGTAATACTCTTTCAACGCCTGGAGGATCATTTGAGCACCTCCCGCGAGTCCGCATCTGGCACGGCGATCACGCCATTGACCATGTTTGCGCGAAAAAACATGGGCTTGATGTCCTTGGGATCGGAGTAGTCCATGTCGTAGAGCATGAATCCCAAATCCCGGCTGTCCGGAATCGGCTTGACCGGTTCAGCCTTGGCATCCTTGACAAGACGGACAGAACAGGCGAACTCGCGGCATCCCAGATAAGGCTGCGCAAAATGCTGGCCTTTTGAGGCGCGACGGTCGAACATCGCGGCGTATTTCGCTTCTTTTTCGTCCGGGCGCGCTTCGGCTTGCCGATACAACTCTTTTTCCTCATCATCCGTCAACCATTCCGGCGCGGGATTGAGAACCTCGCTACGTTTCTCGACAGGAATGAATTCGAATTCAGCAAAAATCCGATATTTCACATCCCGCAAAATCAGTCCGGCGCGTTGCCGGCGAGCGTCTTCAATCAAAATGCCTTTGCTTTGCGGACTGGCGACTTTGGCGACTTCATTGCGCCGGATGGATGACCAACGGATAGGGTTGAGCACTTCAATCCGCGTGACACGCCAGCAGATCGCCGGTTTCCACAGGATGGCCTCGAAAATCGCCCGCGCCGCCGATGGTGTAATGACATCGTAGCTGACACGCTCGACTTTCATCTCAGGTCGCGTGAAGCAGGCGAAATCCCCTGCCACTTCCAAACAAAACCCTCTCATGAGCGCTCCTTGTCCTGTTTCGTTTCAGACACACGCCCCTATCGGGGCGCGACAGGTATTTCCACACTCTAAAACCCACTGTTTCAATCCACATGCCCGCATGGCACGACCGTATGAAAACCTTCACTTTAAAATCCACTGAATGTTTAAACGATACCGCTGACGACATGCCGTGTCAACTTTTTACACTATCAAGTCCTCGACGTCCGGCAAGTTGCGATAGATATCCAGACCAAATATTTGGCTGTACAGGGACGGCAGGCTCGCCTGGATGTAGATTCCAGGATACGGTTCTTCCACAAGCCCGCTTTCCTTCAATTTCATCAGCACATGGCGCGGGACGTTGACCGTAAAACGCTGCAAATGGCGCATGACGTCCCGTTTCGGGCCGCCTTCTCTCAGTTTGTCGATTAACAAGCCGTTTCCGCCGTAATGCACGATCACCGTTGCCGAAGCCTGGTCATCGATCATTTTGAAAGCTGCCGCCGCTTCACGAAACTGGAATTGAAAATCTCGCGCATCCTTTTCAAGCCAATCGCGGAATGGGGTTCCCAAATCATTGATTGCCGCATAAAAATTCTCAAAAAACCTTGGATAGCTTCTTGGGGACTCTACGTCAAAATCGTCGGTAGCGAGCAGGTCGATCAATGTATCTTCCGCCTTGCGCAGTTCGCCTTGCGGCGCGGGTTTCGGCGGCATGAAAACAATCACTTTCCCCAGAGGTTCTTCAGTCAATCCTTCGCGGTTGCATCGCCCAGCCGCCTGCGCGATGGACGACAGGCCGGTGAAGGCGCGATAGACCACGGGGAAATCAATGTCCACGCCCGCTTCGACCAATTGAGTACTGACAACACGAACGGGAAGCCCGGCAAAAAGCATTGCCTTGATGGCCGCAATAACCCGCGAACGATGCTCGCCGCACATAGTGGCGGAAAGATGAATCGTCCCTTCCGGTATCCGCTTGTAAAGATCGCGACAGTCTCGCCGCGTATTCACGATGCAAAGCACCTGTGTATGCCGTTTGATCTTTTCCGCGATTTCTTCCCATGTTTGGCGAGTCTGCCGGTCTTCTGGAATCACAATATCCGTCCGCTTGAGACGGCGGTACAAATCCATCTCCGGCGGGATGATTTCCCGGACATTGTTCAAACCCGGCAACGCCGGTTGCGTCGCGGTAGAGAGAACCATGCTGACCTTGTAATGCGCGACCAGTTGTTTGATGGCCTCCACGCAAGGCAACAGCAGGTGCGGCGGCAAGAGTTGCGCTTCATCCAGGATCACCACGCTGTTGGCGATATTGTGCAGCTTGCGGCAACGGCTGGAACGGCAAGCATGGAGCGATTCGAAAAACTGCACGTTGGTGGTCACGATGACGGGCGCATCCCAATTTTCCGCAGCCAGCCGGGACTGCTGCGTTTCCTTGTCCGGATCAAGGTTTGAGTGATGTTCGACGACATTGTCCTTGCCGAAGAAGTCACGCAAGACATCGGCGGTCTGTTCGATGATCGACGTGTAGGGAATCACATAGATGACGCGCTGATGCCCATGCAAAAGCGCGTGCTTCAGCGCAAAAGCCGTGCTGGAAAGCGTCTTTCCTCCGCCGGTGGGTACCGTCAATGAGAATAGACCGGGCGGTAAAATTGCCGCCTGTTCGCAGGCCACCCGAATTTCAGCGCGGATGCGGTTGACCTTGGTGTCTTTCGCCGATTTCTGCTTCGCGTCCAGCTTCTCGAAAAAACGCTTTGCCAATTCCGGAAGCATTGGATAGTGGGAGCGGACAGCAGTTTTGTCCGGGGCCATAAACGCTTCGGTATCCAGAAAATCGGCGTCCACCAGGCAGGAGTACAGCATTCGAATCCAAAAACTGACGTCAGACATGTTGTCGTTCTTGAACGGCCATGGAGGACGAAGCGAAACAGCTTTCAAGCCAGCTTCTTGTCCTTCAAGCCAGGCCGCGACCGCCGCTTCCTGAAGAATATCCGCATCTTCCTGCAATCTGACAGCGAGCGCGCCACCCGGTGTCACGCCATCAATCCAGTCCGGAAGTCCCGCGTGATGTCCTGCCACGCAATACGCGAGGATGCGCCCGATTTTTAGATTCTGTACCGCCCAGACTGCCCCTGCGCCCGAATGGGAATGGTCGGAAGCATCGTAGCCGGCATCCAGCAAGCCATTAACACGTTTCAGATAATCCCGGAACGATATTCGGGCCTTGCCAAGATCGTGCAATAGCCCGGCCAGCCGCGCCCATTCGCCAGAGAAAAAAGTGGCGGCAAATTCACTTGCCTTGTTTCCCACAGAGAGAGAATGACATTCCAGCGTTTGCCATTCCTCCTCAGGGCGGTTTTCCAGGCTATGCGCATAAACTATACTCACCCCTTGGCCATTTCGATGATCAGCATGTGCGCGGATTCTTCCGGGACGACGGCAATTGTTTCCTCCACGATTTCCATGGCGTCCCGCGTCAGAACGGGAATGCCGTTGATCGCCGCGCGCCCCTCAATCATGACGAGATACGCCTGGCGGCCCTCCGGAACAGGAAATTCCAGAGATTTCCCCGGATGAACGAGCGTCGCGTAAACATTGACATCCGCGTGAATCCTGACCGGCGCCGAAGAGCGCGCATTATCCGCGCTGCTCGCGATGGGCATCCAGACACCTTCCCTTTCCTGGAAAGAAAAGCGCCAATCGCCATAATTGGGCGGATAGCCCTTCTGGTCCGGGAAAATCCAGATTTGCAGAAAACGCAAAACATCCTTGCCATGATTGTATTCACTGTGCGATACGCCGGTGCCCGCGCTCATGTACTGCACCTGGCCGCGCGTCAGCGTCTGCTTGTTTCCCATGCTGTCCGCATGAGTCAACTCGCCCTCGACGACATAGGAAATAATTTCCATATTCGCGTGAGGGTGCGTATCGAAGCCCGTTCCAGGCTGAACCATATCGTCATTGACGACACGCAATACACCGAAATTGATGTTGTTCGGATTACGATAGTCGGCAAAGGAAAAATGAAAATGGCTGTCCAGCCAGCCGTGAATACCGCGCCCCATTTTTTTACTGTCGATGTACCGGATCATGGTTTATCCCCTCCGTCGTGATATGAAAACAAAGCCTCTTTTTTCAGGATGAAAAAAGCAAGGCGCCAATTCCCATTGCCTATTTTATGCCGAATTCCCAAGGGGAAGGAAAGCGGAATGCGGGCGCGAACGAGGAATTCCCGGCAGACCCCTTTTTCAGCAAGCTCAGGGGAGAGAGAGCGGACAGGACGGAACGGAAAACAGCCCGGACGAAAGGTGGCCCGAAAACGATCGTTCCGGCGGCGGGTTAACCTAGAACAGTACGCATGCCCAAACGAAGGCCAGATTGATCAGCGCGAGCAAAACCGCCGCGCTTCCCATATCCTTGGCCTTTTTCGAAAGGTTATGCCATTCTGGTGAAATTCGGTCGATAGCGGCCTCCACCGCCGAGTTCAGCAACTCGACGATGGGGACAAGCAAGGTGCTGGCAATCATCAGGGCGCGACTCACGCCATCAGTCGTCAGGAAAAAACTGGCGGGGATCAGAACAATGACAAGCAGAATTTCCTGAAAAAAAGCGCGCTCGCCCATCGCGACGCGCAGCCCGCTCAAAGAATAACCAAACGCCTTCCAAAGGCTGGAGACGCTTGACAGATTCAACGGTTTTTTTTCAGGCATGTTTTTTTCCTTTTCATGTTATTGCCGTTTGCGGCAGCTTTCCGTAGCATACGGACTTTATTTCGATTTTCTGGACAAACCCCATGTTTCGACACACCAGCCAGGACCGGGCGGCGGCGCGCGGGAAGAATGATACCTTTTCCCCGGATGGCGAGGCTGGGAAATGACCCAGGACGAACTCAAGGAAGCGGTCGCGCGCGCGGCGTTGTCCCACATCGTCGAAGGACAGATCGTCGGCGTCGGAACCGGTTCGACCGCAAGAAAATTCATCGACGCGCTCGCGGAAATAAAAGACCGGATTCCCGGTGCCATCGCAAGCTCCGAAGATACGCGAAAACGGCTCGAATCGCATGGAATCCGGGTATTCGACCTCGACGACATCGCAAAACTCCCTGTTTATATCGACGGCGCTGACGAAATCGCCCCAGGAATGCACATGACCAAAGGCGGCGGCGGTGCATTGACGCGGGAAAAAATCGTTGCCGCCGTCGCTGAAAAATTCGTATGCATCGTCGACCGGACAAAATTCGTCGACAACCTCGGAAAATTCCCTCTGCCTGTCGAAATCATTCCAATGGCACGCGCGCATGTCGCCCGCCAGCTCGTCCGGCTTGGCGGAAACCCCGTTCTTCGCGAAGGATTCACAACCGATAACGGAAATCTCATTCTCGATGTCGGCGGACTGGACATCCGCGACCCGGTCAATCTTGAAACACAGATCAATCAGATCGCGGGCGTCGTCAGCAACGGACTTTTCGCCTGCCGTCCGGCCGACATCTGCCTGCTCGGAACAGAAAACGGCGTCAGGACACTCACGCGGAACGCTGAAACGTAAGCAGCGCGTTTTACTCGCCGCCATCGCCGAAAAAGTATTTCTCGACCTGTCCGGCGAGATACTTCCGGTGATTCGCGTCAGAAAGATTCAAGCGGTTCTCGTTAATAATCATGGTTTGCATACGGATCCATTGATCCCACGCCTCTTTCGAAACGTTCTCGAAAACGCGCTTCCCCAATTCACCGGGATAAGGCGGAAAATCAAGTCCATCGGCCTCACGGCCGAGTTTGACGCATTTAACCACTCTTGCCATAAAAAAATTCCCTTTGCCAAAATGTTGCTAAAAGAATGAGATAAACGGCGCTAAAAACCGGTGAGGCGATTATAACGCGGCATAAATTCAAAAGACGTCAGCGCGTTTTCGCTTTGAAATAGACACATGGACTGCCCGGCCCTTTCCCCCGCCCCCTTTCCAACGAGTGGGAAAGAAGGATGATGTTCCCTTTTCCGCCTGCGGGAGAGGGCGGCCCGAAGTACCGGGATAGATGGAACGGCCTCAAAAGCCTGCCGCGGACGGGATGCCGCCTTTCCGGCACGGCAGGTATAATGACCGCAATGGACAGTCAACAACTCATCAAGCGGCTGGAAGCGGATGGTTACTCGCTGACGCGGGACAAAGGCGCGCATCGCCAATATGCGCATCCGGCGGGCTTGTTGACCCTCAAACATTCCGGCGGCGATATTCCCTCCGGCACGCTAAACGGCATACGCCAGCAAACAGGCCGGAAACAGGAGGCAGCAATCATGCGATTCCCCATAGTGCTCCACTCCGATGACGGCGTGCGTTTTGGTGTGACGGTGCCCGATCTGCCCGGTTGTTTTTCGGCGGGCGACACCTTGGACGCAGCGCTTGATTCCGCAGCGGAAGCAATTGATCTACACCTGGAAGGACTGACCGGGAACGGCGGCGCCATTCCCCTGCCACGCCCGATCGCCGAACATCGCG
This sequence comes from Accumulibacter sp., assembly GCA_031280565.1. GTDB lineage: Bacteria > Pseudomonadota > Gammaproteobacteria > Burkholderiales > Rhodocyclaceae > Propionivibrio. Next base: position 9,638 of record JAITGN010000079.1, read on the forward strand.
CCAATCCCGATTTCGCCGATGGCGTGTGGGCGATAGTCGACGTAGACATTTCGCGTTTCGAAACACGCGCCGAGAAAATAAACATCCTCCTGCCGCGCCGCCTGCTGGAAAAAATCGACAGCTATGCCAAAACGCAAGGCGAAACCCGTTCCACCTTCCTGGCGGAAGCGGCGCGGGCGGCAATGCGCTAATGCGCCAACGCTGTTATCCCGAACCTGATTTGGCCCTGTCCTCCACACCGTTCATGGTTCGACACACCCAGCGCGGACGGGGTTTTAACGCCCTCATCACAAATGGCAAGAACAGAAGATAAAAATAACGTCTTTAAGGCATTTTAATCTTTGACACTGCCTCCAGAGTTTGAATCCACTGAGAGGGTTTCTTCTTCATCCATTCGCCTTGCTCCGTCCTGAGCCTGCCGAAAGAAGCCTGTCGGAGAGCACCTTTCCAGTCTGTTCTCGCCCTGCTCCGTCCTGAGCCTGGAGAAAGCCTGTTTTTCAATCCGTTCGCCCTGCCTGTCCTGAGCCTAACGAAGGAGGCTTATCGAAGAGCGCCTTTCCAGTCCGTTCGCCCTGAGCTTGTCGAAGGATACTAATTAAAATAACGTCCTTAAGGCATTTTTAAATCTAAAAGACGTTTCTTCGAAGAACGCCTTTCCAATCCATCCACCCTGCTTCGTCCTGAGCCTGCCGAAGGAAGCCTATAGAAGAATATCTTCCCAATCCTTACCCTTCGACACGCTCAGGGCGAACGGATTGGAAAGATATTTGAAGCGCCCGTTCCTGCTTCGACAAACTCAGCACGAACGGAGATAGAGGTTGTCGATGGTTCGGCAGATTCGGCACAAGCGGATTGGAAAGAGTATTTACGATCTGGAGTGTCCGTTCATACTTCGACAGGCTCAGTACGAACGGGAATAGGTGTCGTCAACGTGTTCCGACAAAACCAGCACGAACGGGAATAGAGGCTGTCGATGTGTTCCGGCAAAATCACCACAGACAGGCGCTGTCGATGTTTCGGAAGACTCAGTGCGGACGGGTTTTTCCAATCCCGTTCATCCTGAGCTTGTCGAAGGATACTAATTAAAATGACGTTTTCAAGCTATTTTTAATCTTTCTGAGTTTCAGGATGCCTCTTTTCCAGTCCGTTCGCCCCGCATGTCCTGAGCCTGTCGAAGGAAGCCTGTCGAAGGGTAAGGACTGGAAAGGCGGAGCGCCCGTTCCTACTTCGACAGGCTCAGTACGAACGGAGAGAGAGGTTGTCGATGGTTCGGCAGATTCGGCACAAGCGGATTGGAAAGAGTATTTATGACTTGGAGCGCCCGTTCATACTTCGACAGGCTCAGCACGAACGGAGATAGAGGTCGTCAACGTGTTCCGACAAAATTACCACGACCTTGGAGCGCACGTTCCTACTTCGACAAGCTCAGCACGAACGGAAATAGACGTTGTCGGTGGTTCGGAAGACTCAGCGCAGACGGAAATAGGCGTTGTCGATACTTCGGCAGACTCAGCACAAGCGGATTGAAAAAACCACTTATGAACTGAAGCGTCCGTTCCTACTTCAACAAGCTCACCACGAACGGAGATAGAGGGTGTCGGTGATTCGGAAGACTCAGCGCGGACGGATTTCCGGGCGCGTTTGCCTGGATCCGGACGGCCGGATATCCCCTTTTCATCCACCTGAATCACAACAAATTCAGTGGTAATGTGACCATCATTTACACTTGTTGACAATGATAACCGTTATCAATATCATGCATGATCTTATAACAGATAACAGCCATCCACCATCATGTCATACAAAACCTCCATGATTAATTTCGACCGCCCTGCCAATGGAGACGCGAGACGCGCGCGCGTCAGGCCGGCGCTCGCTGGCGCGTTCGCCCTCATGACGTCCATTTCTTCATCGTTCGCGCAAGACGCCAGCCCGCATGAAACGGAGCTGCCCGCCGTCACTGTCAGGGATTCCACTCTATCCGCGACGACCGAGAACACGAAATCCTATACGACAGGTTCGATGAGCGCGGCGACCGGTTTGCCGTTGTCGATCCGCGAAACGCCGCAGTCGGTCACGGTTATCACGCGGCAGCAAATGGAAGACAAAGGAATAGCGACGATTTCCGACGCGGCGCGCCACGCGCCGGGTCTGACGATTTCCCATGCCCAGGGCGGGCCTTTGCGCGACCGCTTTTATTCGCGTGGCTTTGCGGTGGATAACATCACTTACGACGGCTTGCCCGCGACATTGGGACAATACGGCGGAGATATGCTGGTTTCCAACATGGCGCTTTACGACCGCGTTGAAATCGTTCGCGGCGCAGCTGGCTTGACACAAGGCGCGGGAAATCCCGCCGCCGCGATCAATCTCGTCCGCAAGCGCCCGACGCGGGATATCCGGTTTCGCGCGAACGCGAATCTCGGCAATTGGGATCGTTACGGGATGGAGGCCGATGTCTCGGGCGCGCTCAATTCACCAGGAACCCTGCGCGGACGTGCCGTTGCCGCCGTGCAGGATAACAAGAGCTTTCAGGATTATGCTTCCAACAAACGCCAGGTCTTTTATCTCATCGGTGAAGCCGATCTGGGTTCGCGGACGCTTTTGACGGTCAGCGCCTCTCGCCAGCAGGACGACAATCGCATTACATGGGGCGGCCTGCCGGTCGCCGCCGATGGAAGCGATCTTCGTTTGCCACGATCGACATGGCTTGGCAACACGTGGGAATTCTGGAATCGCGGCAACGACGCCTTCTACGCCGGTCTGGAGCACCGGTTCGACAACGCGTGGAAAGTCAGTTTCGCGGCGAATCGCGTTCAGACAAAAAGCGATATGGCGGCAACCTACATATCGCAGAGCGGCGGAATTTATGCCGACAACCCTGGCGAATACCATTACACGGACAAACGCGCGAGTTATGACCTCCACGCGACAGGGCCGTTTCATGCCTTCGGGCGCAAGCATGAACTGGCGTTCGGCGCGGCCCATCGCAACGGGGATTTCGACGGTTACGGCGGCTGGAGCAGCGCCATAACCATAGGAACCGCCAGCAGCCTCGGAAACTGGAATCCCTCGCTGAATCCACGCCCGGTCATCAACTTGAACCTCTGGAAAATGGTCAACAACGAAAAACAAAAGGCGTTTTACGCCACGACCCGCCTCAATCTGAGCGATTCCGCGAAGTTGATTCTGGGCGCGCGCGTCGACGATTACGCGTTCACCGACAAAGTCAGCCGCGCCGGTTACGAGGTAAACGGCAACCTCACGAAATACGCCGGCGTGATTTACGACCTCGATTCACGGCATTCCGCGTATGTCAGCTATACCGATATCTTCAAGCCGCAGAATTACTACGACATTTCCGGCAAGCTCATCGAGCCGGTCGTCGGGAAGAATTACGAAGCCGGCCTGAAAGGCGAATATTTCAACGGCGCATTGAACGCGAGCATCGCGCTCTTCAGGATTGATCAGGAAAATCTCGGCATGCAGCTCAGCGATCAAACCGTCTGTCCTTCCTTCCCGTCAATCCGGTGTTATCAGGCGGCGGGCCTTGTGCGCAGCGAGGGGATCGACGTCGAAATCCAGGGCGCCTTGACACCGAAATGGCAGGTCATGGCGGGCTACACTTTCGTGGACAAGAGATACAGAAAAGACGCCAACCCGGCGAACGAAGGACATCGCGCGGATACCCAATTGCCGCGCCATCTGTTCAAACTCTCGACGATGTACCAGCTGCCCGGCGGATGGCGCGTCGGCGGAAGCGTCTACTGGCAGAATGAAATTTACCGTTATGGCGCGGGTTTTTATTCGCGGCAGGATTCTTATGCCATCGTCGACCTGAGCGCGGGCTACCGCTTTGACAAGCATCTGGACATTCAGCTGAATGTCAATAACCTGTTCGACGAAACGTATTACCAGAGCATCAGCACAAGCGGGGCGATGGGCGGAAACGTTTATGGCATGCCGCGCAATGCCATGCTGATGGCCCGTTACAGATACTAAAGGTTCCGCCGCCGCGCTTTTCCGGGAAACGCGGAATACCGGCGGTTCGCCGCCCTGTTGCGGCCTCTCTCTGAAAGGCCGCTGCATTTTGAGGTTTTCGCGTCGCGGGAAACGCGCCGCCGGCGTCTCCCCCACGGCTTCCGGCGTGGTTTTTACGCGACGCGATTTTTTCCGGAAAACGACAGAAAATGGCTATGGAACGCAGTTCCAGACAGCGTTGCCGGCCTCCGGAATGTCAGGGAAGTCAGGAAAGGCTAGCAAGAAATTAGCGACAGCCCGGAAGGCGCTGTCGATCTAACATCATTGGCAAGGGGTTTGCATCCCCTTGCCAATGGCTACGGTCGAAACCCCGGCCTTCAGGCCGGGGTTCCAACCTCCGCACCGCCCTGAAGGGCGGGGTTTC
>JAITGN010000091.1 GCA_031280565.1 Accumulibacter sp.
TCGCGCCGTTACTTCCAGAACAAAATACTCAAGCAACTTTCGCTGGATACTTTTCTTTAATTTACAGTGAGTTATCGCCATGTTCTAGATTAACATCAGTGCCAATCTAGGACAGCTCCTTCCAATCCGTTCGCCCTGCCCCGTCCTGAGCCTGTCGAAGGAAGCTTGTCGAAGGGTAAGGATTGGAAAGGCCAGGAATGCCTTTAGCTTGAACACCCCTGATTAAAGAGGTGTTGGGAAGACCTCGGAGCGTCCGTTCATACTTCGACAGGCTCAGTACGAACGGACTGGAAAGACGCTCTTCGACACCCTCTATTTCCGCTCGTGTTGATTTGCTGGAACCCATCGACGACGCCTGTTTCTGCTCGTACCGAGCCTGCTGAAGCCTCGACAACGCCTATTCCCGTTCGTGCCGGGCTTGTCGAAGCAGGAACGGGCGCTCCGAATATCTTTCAAATACGTTCGCCCTGCCTTTCCTGAGCCTGTCGAAGGAAGCCAGTCGAAGGGTAAGGATTGGGAAGATATTCTTCGACAAGTCTCTTTCGACAGACTTCCTTCGTCAAGCTCAGGACGGAGCAAGGTGAATAGATTGAAAAGGGGTCTCTGGAAACCCAAAGAAATTAAAAATGTCTTAAGAACGTTATTTTAATTAGTATCCTTCGACAAGCTCAGGATGAACGGGATTGGAAAAACCCTGTCCGCGCTGAGTCTGCCGAACCATCGACAACGCCTATTCCCGTTCGTGCCGGGCTTGCCGAAGCAGGAACGGGCGCTCCGGGTCGCAAGTGGTTTTTTTAATCCGCTTGTGCTAAGTCTTCCGAACCCTCGACAACGCCTGTCTCCGTTCGTGCTGAGCTTATCGAAGTATGAACGGGCGCTCCAGGCCGTAAATACTCTTTCCAACCCTGATTCTTTCTTCGAACTGTTTTTCAATCCATACCCTTCGACACGCTCAGGACAGGCAGGGTGAACGGATTGAAAAACATGCCTTTGACAAATCCCTTCATCAGGTTCAGGGCAGGCAGGACGAACGGATTCCAGTTTACCTGAAGAGTTTTTGAATCTGCCGGACAGCCATGCCCACACTCGAAGTTTGAGCCTGAATCGTTTATAGTTCCGGCTTTTTGAGGGAATAGCGTCATGCGTCTACTGGTTACCGGCGGAGCAGGCTATATCGGCTCCCATACCTGTGTCGAATTGCTCGCGGCCGGTTTTGATGTCGCCGTTTATGACAATTTCTCCAACAGTTCTCCTGAAGCGATTTCACGCGTAGAAAAAATTACGGGGAAATCCGTCACCATGATCGAAGGCGATGTCCGGGATCGTGCGGCTCTCGAAGCGGCCCTGCGGCAGAATCAATGCGACGCGGTTATTCATTTCGCCGGGTTGAAGGCGGTGGGCGAATCGGTCGAAAAGCCGCTCGTTTATTATGAAAACAATATCGCCGGAACGCTCTCGTTGTTACAGGCGATGAAAACCGCCGGGGTGACGACCTTCGTTTTCAGTTCGTCAGCCACCGTTTATGGAGAACCGCGACGCCTGCCTCTTGCCGAGGATCATCCGCTTTCGGTCACCAATCCTTATGGCCGCACCAAGCTGGCGATTGAGGAAATCCTGCGCGATCTTCACCGCGCTGAACCCGGCTGGCGCATTGGTATTCTGCGCTATTTCAATCCTGTCGGCGCGCACGAAAGCGGATTGATCGGCGAAAACCCGCGCGGCATCCCAAACAACCTCATGCCCTTTGTCGCGCAAGTGGCGGTTGGCCGGCGCGACAGGTTGACCATTTGGGGCAACGATTATCCAACGCCGGATGGCACCGGTGTGCGCGATTACATTCACGTTGTTGATCTCGCGCGCGGTCACCTGAAGGCGCTTGAGCGTCTCGACCGTCCGCAATGTTTCGCGGTCAATCTGGGAACGGGAAAAGGGCATAGCGTATTTGATGTCGTTCGCGCTTTTGAAAACGCCAGCGGGCGTTCCATTCCCTGTCAAATCGCGCCGCGCCGCCTGGGTGATGTCGCCGCGTGTTATGCTGATCCGGCGCTGGCGGAAACCTTCCTTGGCTGGAAAGCGGAACACGGCCTCTCCGCGATGTGCCGTGATCACTGGCGCTGGCAGAGCAGGAATCCGGAAGGTTTTACGTGATTGTCCAAAAACGCGGAGAACCGGAATACATCCGTTCATGTTCCCGATAACGGCCATCGTCGTCAATTACAACGCGGGCGCGCTTCTTTTGGGCTGCGTTGAGTCGTTGCTGGCCTGTGAAGTCGACATTGTCGTTGTCGACAACGCCTCGGTCGATGAGAGTCTTGACGCGCTGCCCGATTCGCCGCGGCTCCGGATCATCCGCAATCCGCTCAATCTTGGTTTCGCGGCCGCGTGCAATATCGGCATAAAGGCGGCTTTGCCCGAAGTTTCCTTCTTTTTTTTCCTGAACCCCGATTGCCGCTTTGAGCCGGAAGCGCTGGCGGTTTTATTGGAAGAATTGCGCGGGGGAGAGGGCGCTCATGCCGGCATGGCGGGCGGCCTGCTGGTCAATGAAGACGGTTCCGAGCAGGAAGGCTGCCGCCGGGCGATACCTGCGCCCCGGCGCGCTTTTGTCCGCGCTTTCGGCCTTCACCGTTTTTCTTCGCTTTGTCCGGAATTGTGCCGTGATTTTCATCTGCACAGACAAGCATTGCCGGATAAAACCATTGAAATAGAGGCCATTTCCGGCGCGTGCATGCTTGTGAAGCGCGAAGCGCTGGAAGATGCGGGCCTCTGGGACGAAGCCTATTTTCTGCATTGTGAAGACCTGGACTTGTGCATGCGTTTTCGGAAAAAAGGATGGAAAATCCTGTTTGTCCCTCGCGCGCGATTCGATCACGCCCTGGGCGCGTGCAGCCATTCGCGCCGGTTGTTCGTCGAATGGCACAAACACAAAGGCATGATTCGTTTCTATCGGAAATTCTTCCGCCGCGAATATCCCGCGGCATTGATGTGGCTGGTCATTCTTGGCGTTGGACTGCGGTTTACCCTGGTCGCTCTTCGCCATTTTTTCAGAAAATGCAAGGCGGGGGCGCATGGATAAACCGCGCGCCGGACTTTTGGGCGCTTCCAGCCCGGTCGGACACCGTTTGCTGTCGCGTTTGACGGAAGCCGGTTATGCGGTAACCGCATGGTCGCGGAAAACGGGCGGCGGCGAAAGGGCGCAAATGCGGAATGTGGACTGGCGGCTTTTGCCGAATGACCGCCCGCCCGAAAATTCCCTGCCTGTCTGGGTTTGCGCCGCGCCGATCTGGACGCTTCCAGACTATTTCACAATGATTGAAGCATTCGGTGTCCGGAAAATCGTTGCGATTTCCTCGACGAGCCGGTTTACAAAAACGGACTCTTCGGATGCGGAAGAGCGCGCTACCGCGCGGCGTCTCGCTGACACGGAAAAACGCCTTCAGGAATGGTCGGAACGTAACGGCATTCAATGCGTCGTTCTCCAGCCGACGCTGATTTACGGTGACGGCCGGGATAAAAATGTCGCTGAAATCGCGCGCTTCATCCGGCGTTTCGGTTTCTTCCCCGTTTTCGGGAAGGCACAAGGACTGCGCCAGCCCATTCATGCCGACGACCTCGCCCAGGCCTGTGTCGCGGCCCTGACGACCGGGGCGGCCATTCCCCTGTATCGCACCTATGTCGTTTCCGGCGGTGAAGCGCTTCCTTATCGCGAAATGGCAGGGCGGATTTTTCAGGCGCTTGGAAAACCGGCGCGTTTTCTGACGGTTCCCCTGCCGGTTTTTCGCATCGCTGCCCGGATAGCGCGCTTTCATCCGCGTTGCCGGCACTGGACGCTGGCGATGGCGGAACGGATGAATCGCGATATGGCGTTCAGCCATTCGGAGGCGAAAAGAGATTTTGGTTTCTCTCCCCGCCCTTTCCGGCCTGGCCCGAACGATGTCGCGGGATGACTCTCCGCGCCCTTGACGGACTATCACAGGGGTGATTTGATTGTACCAATACGTTTTCAAGCGAATCAAGTCAGTTTATGCCTTTAAAATCGCTTTAAAACGCGATTATTCTTTTTAAAATTGTGCCGAAATACTTTTCTGAATCAAATAAAATGGCTATAGAACGTAATTTTTATTTTATAGCCTGATGAAATTCAACGATTTTTCAATATAAAACCGTGAAATTAAGCGGTATTCGCTGATACGATTCCAGAATAAATGCTAATAGTCTGGTAATATTTCCAGAAATTTCGGCCCCGCAAGCGGCGCCGAAAGGCTTGAAAACATGCCCGCTGAAAGGCGCATGCACGAGAAGGCTCATGACCCGGAAGCCTGAAATGCGCTGGAGACACGCGTGGCCGGGCAATGCCGGCTAGAGCGTTTTTCGATTCAAATGACCGCAAAATCCCGCAGGTGATGAAGTGGCGCTGTTCCCTTTCACCGCCGTTCGTGGGGAGGGGTGTTAAAAACCCGTTTACGCTGAACCATTAACGGCGCATATTCTCGTTCATACTGATTTTGCCGGGACGCATTGATGGCATCTATTTCCGTTCGTGCTGAGCCTGTCGAAGCAGGAACGGACGCTCCGAGGTCTTCCCAACGCTTCTTGAATCAGGGTTATTCAAGGTAAAGGCATTCCTGGCCTTTCCAATCCTTACCCTTCGGCAGGCTTCCTTCGACAGGTTCAGGACGGAGCAGGGTGAATAGATCGGAAAGGTGGAGGCCGTCCTCTCCCGGCCACATGCCGCTATTTGAATCGAAAACGCGCTAAAGGCGGACACGCATAAAAAGAAAACCGGCAAATGAAAAAAAGCGCGCATGATGCGCGCTTTTTTTGAGAGACTTCGATTTTTAGAGTGTCGAAGCAGCCAACAATGTAGCCAAGCCCGTGTTGTGGTCGCCCGCTTGGTCGCATAGACCACCCGTACATGCCCGCACTGCCCTGACCGAACCGCCGACGGAGGAGCCTTCAAAAACATTCTTGCCTTTGCGTGACTTGGATCCAACGACCAAGGCAACCGCGTTTTCATCCTTCGCCAGATCAACATTCGCCGAGCATCTAATTTCAAACGTAGTAACCACAAACATGCTCGGAGTGATTGTGTATAGGCCCCTGGTTCCAGAGACAGTAATACCGCTACCGGTCGCTGCGCCGTTCGTACAAAGCTCAGCGGGCGCCGCAAAAACATGACCCGCCGTCATCAGGCTCAACGCCAGAACAATCGCTTTTTTCATTTCAATCTCCTAAATAATAAGCTGTGAATTAGAGTGTCGAATTGGCGACGCCTGCCGTCATGACATTACGCGCATCCGATTGCGCCGCCTTGTCTTCCGCCTTGCGGGTGTAGTCGGAGAACTGCGGAATTGCGATTGCCGCCAGGATACCGATAATCGCCACAACGACCATCAGCTCGATCAGGGTGAAACCTTTTTGAAGCTTCTTCATCATGATAACTACTCCTTTTCTGAAAGTAACGGTCAAATCCGTTATCCAACATGTACTCAATTTTCGTGCCAGGTCAAAAATACCCAAAAAAACGTGAAAAAAATCACATTTTACGGACGCTGTCCCAAAAAATGACTCATGGAAGAAAACCGATTGTGGCGTAAATTGACAAAAAATGTCAGATATTCGCGCTGATGAACCTGGCATGATTTTTCCCAAAGCGCGATTGGAGTGGCTATGCCGCAGGCGCGCTTATGGAAAGCATGCCCAGCAAGAAATTAGCGACAGCCCTTCAGGGCTGTCGATCTAACATCATTGGCAAGGGGTTTGCATCCCCTTGCCAATGGCTACGGTCGAAACCCCGGCCTTCAGGCCGGGGTTCCA
>JAITGN010000124.1 GCA_031280565.1 Accumulibacter sp.
GTAATTTACATAACATGGGGTTGATGCATGGTTGTTTTTACCCGAAGCATGTTTTTGCGCGCAAAACGAAAGATGGTTTTGAAGTTCGTCTGATTGATCTGGAAAAAACGCGCCCCTTGTGGCTGGGGCGACGTGACCGGATTAGGGATATGGAACAGTTCACGCGATATATGCCAAAAGGTTGTGAAGCTGACTTGATCAAACTGTTGGCGGCTTATCTGGACTGTTTGCCTGATGACCCGAAAATTGGCGTATGGCTTGAATATCTCAAAAAGCGCCAGCAACACAAGAAACGATGAAACACGTAAAGCATACTCTTTCCGGCCTTGCGAAAGTCGGTTTTCCTAGGGAAAGGTGAGGAAAAAATGATTGAAAAAACACAAAAACAGCTTGAGGACGTGTGTTTCACCCGCCGTTCATATCAGGCGCGACTTTCAACCCCTGCCGTTCGTACTGAGCCTGTCGAAGTATGGACGGCCCTTTTAGTTAGCGCTCACCCTTCGACAAAAGCGGAACGGGATTTACTGTCCATCTGCTCAGTGCTGATGCGACCCAGATTCGTTATACCGATATGCACAACTTTCTTGCTCAGGGCGAACGGATGAGTGTTGCTCCTCACCTTGAATTCCCTTTTCTAAAAAACACTTGGAATATACTGAAATACTTTCAATACAGAGGGCTTTAATCCTTAATTTCTTATAAATTTTTCAGTGAAAAACAGAAATATTTAAAACAGTGTAAACGTTTTCAAGCGATTTTAATAAATTTTAAACGCTGAAAATAGGGATATTTTAAAAAACTACTGACGGTTTTAAGCAAATTTGTTTAAATTTCAGATAAAAATTGCTTAAGGCTGAAGTTATAATTATTCCCCCTTCTTTTGATGCGGTGCCTTTTCTTTTCCTGTTTTCTTCCGCATTTCCCTCTTCAAGACGGGAGAGGATGTTCCGGCAGGATGGAGTGAGGGCAAACTTGTGGTAGGTTAGCGAATGATTTAAGTTCCACCCTCGCCCGCCCCTGCCGGATAAAATTACCCGCTCCTTTTGGAAGTCTTTGGAGAGGGGAAGGCAGAAAGGAGGAGGAAGCAAACATGGAAGAATTTTCAGAGAGTCTTTTTTCGGAGCGTCAGTTTTTTTGCCGTTCGTGCCGAGCTTGTCGAAGTATGAACGGCTTTGCTCCGAACCGCCCTTCGACAGGCTCAGGGCGAACGGGGTAGGAAAACTCAGGGTAAACGAGGAAAACTCTGGAGCGATTCACTCTGAATCCGCGCCAGCCGCTTGTCCCTCGCCCACGTGTGGGAGAGGAGAGGGCAGGTGCTTGAGGCAAAGCGCCAGAATTTGAGGCGAAAGAGCAAAGAGATTCAGACAGGGGTGAAAAATCAAAATAAAGAGGAACCGCTATAACGCATGAAACGTGAAACGCCGATGGAACACGTAAAGATTCTTCTCTCTGAGCTTGCGAAAGCCGGACGACAGCCAGAGCTTCCGCTGGAAGTCGCGTTGCCGGACGTTGCCGCGAGTTTGCGTCTGGAGCGCTTGTTGCGTGTTCTTCCGGGGCGGCGTTATGTCGGCGTCGCTTTCTGGAACGGGAATGGAACAGAGCGGAAAGTTCTGGCCAAACTGCTGCTTGGCGCGAAGGCGCGGCGGGATTTCGAGCGCGAAGAGCGCGGCGCTTTGCTTCTTGCCGCTCAGGGGATAGATACGCCGCGCCTTTTGTCCAGCGCTTTTGTGGCGGGAGAAGGCGGATACCTGCTGTTCGATTACCTTGAAGGGACGCAAAGTCTGGGCGAACGCTGGCAGGCGCGGGAATTCGTGGCCGACAGGGACGCGCGGCAGGCGCGTATTCTTGAGGACGCCCTGCGTTCCATCGCCCGCCTCCATGCAAAAGGACTTTTTCAGGAGGATTTGCACCTGAACAATCTGCTTTATCAGCGCGGCATTCTCTATCTGGTTGATGGCGGAGGCATTCGCGCCGAATCGCCGGGCGCCCCTTTATCCGTTCAGAAAACGCTGGAAAATCTTGGCGTTTTTTTCGCGCAACTTCCTTCAAGGCTTGATGTGTCGCTGGAAAAATGGCTGGATGTCTATATGGAAACTAATCCTTGCCATTCCCTGCCTCCTAGACTTGCTGCGTTGCGGAAGGCGATTGATCGGGCGAAACGTTTTCGTATGCGCGACCTGATGAAGAAAACAGGCCGCGATTGCAGTTTGTTCAGCGTGAAGAAAAACGGGCCCCTTGGCATTTTTGGCTTTTGCGCGACGCGCCGCGAAGTGTGTGATACGCGCGATACATGCGATACATGCGATACGCGCGATGTTTCCGATGTCTCCGGCGCGCTGGCGCGGATTGTTGAAAATCCGGACGCTTTTATCGCGCGCGGGCATATTTACAAAACAGGGGGGGCGGCCACGGTCGCCCGGGTCGAAGAAGGCGGCCATTCGTTTGTCGTCAAACGCCACAACATCAAGCATTTTTGGCATTGGCTTGGACGTTGCTGGCGTCCCAGCCGCGCGTGGACTTCGTGGCGCGAAGGCAATCGCCTCCTGGCGCTTGGCATTCACACGGCAAAACCGCTGGCCGTGATTGAGCGCCGATACCTTGGCTTGCGTGGCACGGCGTTTCTGATTACCGAATATCTGGATGGGCAGGATATAATAGCCCGCTTTTGCGGGAAGCCGTCCGGCGGCGAGGATATGCCGGAACCGTTGGAAACCGAACTGACGGCGCTGGAGGAGCTTTTTGCCGCCTTGCGCCGGGAGCGCATCAGTCATGGCGATTTTAAAGGCAATAATCTGCTCTGGCGGGGAGGAAACGATTATGGCAGTTGGTCGTTGATTGATCTCGATGCCATGCGCGCGCGCCGCTGCCTGTCCGGATTCGCCCGCGCTTACGCGCGCGATCGCGAGCGTTTTTTGCGTAACTGGCCTCCAGACAGCCCGCTATTCCGCCTTTTGGAAAAACGCATTCCGGCGAGGGCGGATGGGGAGGATTGAAGGAAAATCAAAAAATGGCACTTAAAATTCTCGGACTCTCCGGCGCTGTCGGTCACGACGCTTCAGCCGCGCTGTATATTGACGGAAAACTAGTCGCGGCCGCTGAAGAAGAGCGTTTCGTGCGCGATAAGCACGCCAAAAACAGGATGCCTTACGAAGCGGCGAAATTCTGTCTGGCCCAAGCCGGAATCAAGCCTGTTGATATCGATGCCGTAGCGATCCCCTTCGCTCCTGTCAGCCTGTTCGGGAAAGCGCGCTGGCATTACGCGCGCCGCTATTTTTACGCCCCCGACCGCGCGCTGGATGCCATTCTGATGGGAGATCGCCGCTATTGGCGTTATCGCCAACGTATCGAATGGTGTCTGCGGCAACTGGGCTTCGATCCTGAAACCACCAGAATCGAAGCCGTGGAACACCACCTCGCGCACGCGGCCAGCGCATATCTTTGTTCAGGATTCAAGGAAAAAACGGCGATTCTCGGAATCGACGGCAAAGGGGAATACGCCACGACGTTTTTCGGCTGGGGTGAGAACGGTGAAATCCACAAAATCAAGGAATTCCATGATCCGGAATCCCTCGGCGGCCTTTACGGCGCGTTAACCGAATACCTCGGATTCGACATGCTGGATGGTGAATTCAAGGTTATGGGAATGGCTCCTTATGGCGACCCGTCGCGTTACGACTTTTCCCGTTTGGCCCGATTTGAAAACGGCGAGCTGACCGTCGACACCGACTATGTCAATGTGGTTGGCCTGAGGCGCTATAAAGACAAAGGCAAAGGTTATTATTTTTCGCCCAAACTGGTCGAGTGGCTCGGCCCGAGACGCGAGGGCGATGTCGCCGATGAGCCGTATGTCCATTACGCGGCGGCGATGCAGGCGCTGTTTGAAAAACTGTCGCTTGAAATGATGGACTATTATCTTGGCGACATTATCCGCGAAACCGGCAAGATCGCTTTTGCGGGAGGCTGCGCGCTGAATGTCAAATTGAACCAAAGAATCATCGCGCGGCCGGGAGTAAAGGAACTGTTTGTACAGCCCGCCGCAAACGACGCGGGCACGGCCATCGGCGCCGCGGCGTATGTTTCGCGGCAACGCGGCGTTCCGGTGGAGAAAATGGAACACGTCTATCTCGGCCCGGAATACAGCAACGAAGACGTGATCGCTGCCTGCGCGCGCCGCTCTCCCGGGCCATGCTGGAAAAAACTGGACAATATTTCCGGATATGTCGCCAGTCTGCTTGCCGCGGGCCACCCGGTCGCCTGGTTTCAAGGACGCATGGAATTCGGCCCGCGCGCGCTTGGAGGGCGGTCGATTCTCGGCTGTCCGAGCGTGCCGGGTATCGCCGACCGCATCAACGCGCAGATCAAGTTCCGGGAGCGCTGGCGGCCTTTTTGCCCTTCGATGCTCGATAGCACAGGCCCGGAAATGTTCGGAACTGTCCATCCCGCGCCATTCATGACGTTTACGTTCGACGTCAACGATGAGTGGAAAAAACGGGTACCGGAAGTCGTCCATGAAGACGGCACATCGCGCGCGCAGGTTCTGCAAAGGCACTTTAATCCGCGCTATTACGACCTTATGAAGGCGCTGGAAAAACTCACGGGCAATGGCGTTGTGCTCAATACCTCGCTCAACCGGCGCGGCGAGCCGATGATCTGTTCGCCTGACGACGCGCTCGACATGTTTTATGGCTCTGACCTGCGTTATCTGGCCATTCAGGATATTCTGATAGAAAAAACGGAGGTTTCAATCCATGCCCGTAACCGGATGACGACGACGTCTGAAGAGCTGACCCCTCCCCAAACGGGATTGTCCCTCTAAAGAAAAAGGTTTCCAACCGGGGCTGGTTTCCGATGAATAACGCGCGGGTATTGCAATTCTGTCACAGCTATGAAGGGCCTTTTCTGGATTGCGCGCGTCAATATGCCGCCCTGTTCAGCGATACGTCCTGCAAAGTCACGACGGTCTACCTGACCGGCGAGCCTGACGATGACGTAAAACGCGGGTCGGCGTCCGACGAGGTCATTTTCCTCGGATACCGGAGCCGGGAAGTGCGTGGATTAAAACTCGGCGCGATTCGTGACATCCGGCGGATAAGCGGGGGAAAGCACTTTCGTTTTTGCATTGCCCACCGTTTCAAGCCAATTTATGTCGCTTTACTCGGAACGGCCTTGCCGGTGATCGGCGTTCATCATGCTTTTGGTGACTACCGGCGGCTTCCGCGACGCCTGTTTGCCCATGTTTTTCAAAAGCGTCTTTCCTTGCTCGGCGTCTCAAACGCTGTGCGCGATGACATGCGCGTGAGTCTGCCGTCCTGGCCAAAAAGCCGGATTGAGACTCTGTATAACCGGATTGACATCGAAGCGGTAAAGGCTGGCCTCTTGTCACGCACCGAGGCGCGCGCTGCGCTTTCTTTGCCTCAGAACGCCTGGATCGCGGGTAATGTGGGACGCCTTCACCCCGATAAGGATCAGGCAACGCTGATTCGCGCTTTCGCCAAAGCCTTACCCTCCCTCCCGCCGGACAGCGTTTTGGCGGTGATCGGAAGCGGGCCGCTGGAATCCGCCTTAAAGACACTGGCCGCCGATTTGGGAGCCGCAGACCGGGTACGGTTTCTGGGACAAATCCGGCAGGCGCGCCGCTATTTCAGGGCTTTCGACATTTTCGCGCTTTCTTCCGACCGCGAGCCTTTCGGTATGGTTTTACTGGAAGCGCTGGCCGCTGGCATCCCGCTGATATGCAGCGATTGCGGCGGCGGACGCGAAGTGGTCGAAGAGCTGGGTAAACTGTTTCCTTTCGGAAATGCCGAGGCGCTATCGCGATGTCTTGTAAGCCTGTCCAGGCGGGAAATTCCGGACGATTATCCGGAACGCGCGGAAGATCGGTTGCGCAAACGCTTTTCCGATCGGGCCGGTCGCGCGTCCTTCTGGCAGCTGGATTTCGTCAGGCAATTTTCTGGCGGGGCGGATGCGCCATGACAGGAAAAACGGCACCGTGGACAAGCGGCGCGCTTGAATCTTCGAAGTACCGTGATGCTGGCCTGCCAGATCAAAGCGGAGCATTTGACAGCAGGAAGCGCGGATATTGGTTGAGCGGCTAACTCAGTATGCCAAGGCATGGTCAAGGCAGGCGAGCTTTGAGCGCTCTATAATACATTTTACGAATCCCCGGATTTTTTACAGGAATACCGACTCTATGATGACAAAGGATCTGAGCGGGCTTGATATCGACGCGGCGCTGTGTATCAGCCTGAAAGCGCGGGAAGACAGACGGACAACCATGCGGGAATCTTTCAAGGACTCCGGGCTGGACATCGAGTTTTTCATCGTCGATAAGGACGAAGAAGATCCTCAGAGAGGCTGTTGGAATTCGCATCAGGCTTGTTCCAGACTTGCCCTTGAGCGGAGGGTATAAAAGAATACTGATCCTCGAAGATGATTGTCTTTTGTCGCCTTTCTCTTCAACCGCGATAAGCCGCGTTAACCGCTTTTTGAAGGAAAAGAATCCGGAAATATTCTATCTTGGCGTTTTGTTGGGAAAGATATGGTTGACTTGGTGGCGTACATCCAACCCTGGACCCCGGCGGCGTTCTTCACAGTCCGTATGTTGACTTCGTCATTCGCGGTGAAGGCGAAGAGACCTTGTGCCGCTTGATTGAAGCGATCAAGGGAAAAAATCTTCGCTTTGA
>JAITGN010000001.1 GCA_031280565.1 Accumulibacter sp.
CAACACAGACAGGCGCTGTCAATGATTCGGCAGATTCAGCGCGGACGGATTTTTTACACGCTCGGCGCGAACTTCATTCGCCTCGCCTGTCCGGGCTTTCTGTCATTTTCCGAGCCGGACAACATTTCCCTTGAGGGCGACGCCCGCCATGACAGCACCGCAACCGCACATATATTCCGTCTCGCTGCCACGCTCGGCATTTTTATAGTTGCTCTTGATTCCGACCACCGCGTTTCCACCCTCTTTTTTCGCGCGTTCCTGCAATTCCAGCGCCGCGCTCAAAAACGCCCATTCGCAGGCTTCCTTGTCGGATTTATTGAACGCATTGGTTTTCTTGTTGGTTCGCCATTCTCCGAAGTTTTTGGCGATGGCCGGATGTCTCTGTTTTCCGAAAAAAAGCCGGATTTTCGGATCAAGGCGCTGTTTTGCCTCCGGCGTATTGAGCGCGTCTTTCAGCGAGAACATGCGGCGGTCGTCACGCGCGATGGTTTCCATCGAGAATCCAAGGCACAGCACAAGAACAAAAATGTTCAGAAGTTTTTTCATTTCATTTCCTCAAAAGGTTCCTCACTCGGTTAAACGCTTGAAGACGAGACTGACGTTCGTCCCGCCAAAGCCAAAACTGTTTGACATCACCGTATCGGCTTTCCGGTCGATACTGCGCGTCAGTATAGGGAAAGCGGCGCATTCGGTATCCAGCTCGAAAATATTGGCGCATCCGGCCATGAAACCGCGGTCGAGCATCAGCAGCGAGTAGATCGCGTCATGCGCCCCGGCGGCCGCAATCGGGTGTCCGGTCAGACCTTTCACCGATGAAACGGGCGGCGTCGCTTCTCCGAAAACATCGCGTATCGCCGTCAGTTCGCCGATGTCCCCAAGGCGCGTCGATGTCGCGTGCGCGTTGATGTAATCGACGCGGCAATCTTTCAGGCCGCCGAGCGCCAGCCTCATCGCTCGCGCCGCGCTTTCGGGTGACGAGACGACCATATCCAGTCCGTCGCAATTCGCGCCATACCCGGCGACTTCCGCGTAGATCCGCGCGCCGCGCCGCCGCGCCAGTTCAAGTTCTTCGAGGACGAGAATCCCCGCCCCGCCCGCGATGACAAAACCGTCGCGTCCCGCGTCAAACGGACGTGACGCGGTATCGTCGTTATAGGCGGTCGAGAGCGCGTCCATCGCGTCGAAAAGCATGGTGGATGTCCACTGGACTTCTTCCGCACCGCCTACGATCATCCTGTCCTGTTTTCCCGAAAGGATAAGATCCGCTCCGTGTCCGATGCAGTGCGCGCCCGTCGCGCAGGCCGCATTCAGGGAATAACTTGTTCCTTTTATGCCAAACGCGGTGGAAAGGCAGGCCGAAACAGTGCTTCCCATGACCCTTGGAACAAAATAGGGAAGCAGCCTGGAGAGGCCGTTTCTGGAAAATGCGCCGGCGGCCGCATGATGTTCGTACAGGGAACCGACTCCCGATCCGGCGACAAGCCCTGTTCCGGGATTGGAAACCAGCGCTTTTTCAAGCGCCGCGTCGTCGAGCGCGCGCCGCGCCGCGTGATAGGCGAATACCGGGGCGTCTCCCATGAAACGCCGCAGTTTCCGGTCTATCGGGGGTTCTTTTCCGATGTCCGGAATACCTGCCACCTGGCTTCGCAAGCCAAGTTCCTTGTATTCCGGGACAAGCCGGATACCGGACTTCCCGAGGCGGAGCGCGGATTCAACCTCGTCCAGATCGTTTCCCAGGCAGGAAACGATCCCCATTCCGGTAACGACAACACGCCGCACGGGCTTTCCGGCGGTTCTCAGAGCGTCTTGAATTCGAGCCGGATCGCTGTGTTGAGATCATTGACGTAGCGGTTGTAGAACGGATGGATCACCGGGACGCCTTTTGCCTCTTCGTTCGTGCTGTCCCAGTAGGCTTCGGGGGCATAATTCATATTGGTGCTGTCTTTATAGACGAGCGAGTAGCCTCCCGAAATGGGGGTAATTTCGACAGTGATCGAATGTGTTCTCCACATGTACATCGCGATCAGTTTTCCCGCCGCATGGTTCATGACCTCCCAGCCTTTTCTCTGGGCGGCCACGCGAATCGTTTGCCGGATCTGGTCAACAGTCAGCGTTTTTCCACTGCCCGAGGCAACTTGAACCGCCGGATAATTGACGATGGGAACCGGCGCGCGCGCGAACACTGGAGTTGAAACAAGCACGGCCACGGCAAACAAAAGGGATTTTATGACATTCATGACGATCTCCTTTATCAGGTTGGGAAGCGGCGAAAAATGAGCGAGGTGTTGATTCCGCCGAAGGCGAAATTGTTACTCGCCGCATATTCTGTGTCAATATTCCGTCCTTCGCCGACGATGTGATCCAGTTCGGCGCACTCCGGATCGGGGGTTGTCAGGTTGAGCGTCGGCGCGAACCATTTCCGGCGGAGCATTTCGATACACCACCACGCCTCGATTGCTCCGCAGGCGCCAAGCGTATGGCCGATATAGCTTTTCATTGAACTGAGCGGTTTTCTGTTTCCAAAAACACACGCCGCCGCCACGGATTCGGCCACATCGCCGCGATCGGTGGCCGTTCCATGCGCGCTGATGTAGCCGATTTCCGACGCAGGCAGACCGGCATCTTCCAGCGCTTGCCGCATCACGATGGCCATGGTCGAGCTTTCCGGCTGGGTTACATGATTTCCATCGGAATTACACGAAAATCCGACGATTTCGGCATGGATTTTCGCTCCTCGCGCCCTGGCGCGCTCATATTCTTCAAGAACGAGCGTCGCTGCGCCCTCGCCGACGACGAGGCCATCGCGCTCCCTGTCAAAAGGACGCGGTGTTAATTCCGGAGAATCGTTTCTGCAGCTGGCCGCGAACAGCGTATCGAATACCGCGGCTCCCGAAACCGAGAGTTCTTCCGAACCGCCCGCGAGCATGATGTCCTGACGGCCAAAACGAATCGCTTCATAGGCGTAACCAATTCCCTGGCTTCCAGAAACACAGGTACTCGACGTTGGAATGATGCGTCCGCGAAGCCCGAAAAAGAGACCGATGTTCACTGCCGCCGTATGGGGCATCATCTGGATGTAACTCGTCGATGTCACATCCCGCATGGAACCGGTATCCAGCATGCGGCCAAAAACGCGCACCGGCTCGACGCTGCCGGACGACGATCCATAGGAAATTCCCGCCCGTCCGTTTCCAAGCGAGCGGTCGTTCAGCAGGCCCGCATCGGCCAATGCCATTTCACTGGCGCAGACCGAGAGCAGCGCGACCCGCCCCATCGAGCGGATCATCTTGCGGGGATAATGGGAGGGAGCGCGGAAACCGTCGATGGGCGCGCCAAGACGGGTATTCAGGCTTTCAACGTAATCCCACTCCGGCATCCGGCGAACGGCATTGTTTTTTTCACGAAGTCCACGCTCGATTGTCTCCCAGTCGTTTCCGAGGGCGGTTATCCCGCCCATCCCGGTAACGACGACGCGCTTCATCAGATAATTCCACCGTTGATTCCAATCACCTGCCGCGTGATGTACGAGGCATCGTCGGACATCAGGAACGACGCGGCGGCGGCCACTTCGCTGACCCGCCCGAGACGATTCATCGGAATGTGTTTTTTTATTTCGGTCATCGGCAGATTTTCGGTCATTTCCGTTTCAATGAACCCCGGCGCCAGGCAGTTGACCGTGATTTTCCGGCTCGCCAGCTCAACGGCCAGCGCTTTCGCGGCTCCGATCAAGCCGGCCTTTGCCGCGCTGTAGTTCACCTGGCCGCGGTTCCCCGCGACACCCGAAACCGACGCCAGCGCGAGGATGCGCCCTCCAACTCCCAAACGGACGAGCGGCATGACAAGAGGGTGAACGATATTGAAAAAGCTGCTCAGATTGGTATCGATGACATCATCCCAGTCTTCGCCCGAAAGCGCCGGGAAAATCTTGTCCCGCGTTATTCCCGCGTTACAGACGATGCCGTAATAAGCGCCATTTTCCTTGACCGCTTTTTCCAGAACCGTCTGGCAAACACTTCTGTCGCATACATCGAACTGCAATACATCTGCCTTGCCGCCCGCCTGAATGATTTCATTCGCCGCCTTGTCCGCTTCGGCGCGCTCGGCGCGGCAACAGACAGTGACAAAAAAACCATCCTGCGCCAAACGCAGCGCGATCGCGCGCCCTACGCCGCGGCTCGACCCTGTAACCAAAATACGCCGAAGTTTCATGAAATATATCCTTGCAAAAAAAGTTCAACACTTTCAGGCTCAAAGACTTTTAAAAGCGCCGTCGCCCTTATCGTTTCCCCGGAGGCAATCGAACACTCGTAGGCGCCCATTCCGCCTGAATCCATAAAAAGCTGGACCACCCTGATTTTCAAATTTACTCCCGCGATAAAACTCCCGGCCTCCGAATGATATTTGCGCGTTCCCAAAAGAATGCCCATTTTCGGCGGCAAGCCTTTCATGCGCTTGAGCAACGCGACATGGGCCGCCACCGTCTGGGCCATCAGTTCAATACCGATCCAGGCCGGCATATTACCGGATTCGTCCGAATACCACGCATTACGCGCGGGAACGCATTCGCCGAGCGCCCGCTTTTCCTCGAATTCCATGACCTTGTCCAGCAGCAGCATCGTGCCGCGATGAGGAATCAATTCCTCAATGGGGGGAACAGCGTCCATTATCATTGATGATTTACCTGCTGTCGCCTATCAACAGACAAACATTGTTTCCGCCAAAAGCGAAAGAACTGCTCATGCATATTCTCGACGAATTCCGCCTGAAACGTTCTCCCGTTTCGACAAACTTCAGGGGAGGCAGTTTCGGGTCTCTTTCCCCATCCCACACATGAACCGGCAGACGCCCGTCTTTCAGGGCAAGCCAGCAGAAACCGATTTCCGTCGCGCCGGCCGTGCCGAGCAAATGCCCTGTCAGCGATTTTGTGCCGCTGACCGCGACGCCATCCGGAAAAACACGGTTGACCGCGAAACTTTCCATTTCGTCGTTCTTTAATGTGCCTGTCGCGTGCATGTTCAGGTAATCGACGTCCGAAGCCCGCAATTTCGCATCGGCCAACGCTGCCCGCATGGCGGCTTCAGCGCCCTTTCCTTCCGGATGCGGCGCCGAAATATGATGGGCGTCACTGCTCTCACCCGCGCCAAACAGCTGGATATCCGATCCTTCTTTTGTCATGAGAAACAGAGTCGCGCCTTCGCCTATATTGATTCCTTTCCGGTTTTTGCTCATCGGATTGCCTGTTTCTTCCGTCGTCAGCTCAAGCGCCGAAAAACCATTGATCGCCAGTTGACTCAAGGCATCGACGCCGCCAACGATCACGGCGTCGCACACCCCCTGACGCAAGAGGCCGCGCGCTGAAATGAAGGCTTTTGCGCTTGAGGAACAGGCCGTCGAAACGCAATATGCCGGACCCGATATTCCAAGACAAGACGCCAGAAAAACAGCGGGCATGCCAAATTCCTGCTGGACATAAGCGTAATCATCCGGGAATCGGCCTTTGGCGCGTAAAGTCTTCATGGCCGATTCACCTTCGGAGATACTGGAGGTACTTGTTCCGAGCACCACGCCAATACGCTCGTTTCCAAAACGCAGAATCACGGATTCGACTTCGTGCGCAATCTCCTGGAACGCCAATAGAAGCAAACGGGCGGCGCGGCATGAATAGCCGGACAGGCGGGAAGGAATTCGCGGAAGTTCTCCACAAACGCGCCCGACCCGGGCCTTTCCCGTCAGGCTCCAGCCTTCTTCAAGCGGCAGGCGCGGCCTGTCGCCGGCAAAAAGCCGCTGGGTGATATCGGCCAATGTATTGCCTAACACATTGCACATTCCCAGCGCGCGCAAATAAACGTTCATTTCGTCCCGTTGTCTTCCAGTGTCGTTATCTCAAGCACGACGCGCGCGGAAGGATACACTATTTTGATTCTGGAAAAAGGAGGGGAATTTCCCGTATAAGCGATTTCGACGATTTTTTCTCCATCGACCGAAATGCGTCGTCCGGCGTCTTTTTCATCTACAGCGGCTTGAGCACCAAAGCCCGCGCGAACGGCGTCAAGGGGCCACAGCGCCGCCTGGACGATGGAAAGCAACGCGACCGGATCCAGTCCGGTTTCCGGCATCTTTTCCGCATGCGCAACCCGGTTATCGTAAGCGGCCTGAATCACCTGGACTCCGAAAGGCGTCAAGCCGACCAGACGCATTTTCTCCGGAGCCGCTTCGATTTCGACGATCATTGTTTCACGCTGGCCATCGCGCAGAAAATCGATTTTTTGCCGCGTTTCGAACGGCGCGACGGCCGCCGTCGGCTGCAGGCAGTAACTCACGTTTCCGGGCAAAACCGAACAGCGGAAATCCATGCCGGAACACGCCGCCAGTAAAACCGGAAGAACCCGGAGTATTCGCGGGCGGCGAATCATGACTCTACCTGCCTGCAAAACACAAGAACCCCCGGCGTCAGGACAATGGACGCGCCGATTCCAAGCAGCAGGGTCAGACCGAATCCGGAAAGCGCCGGCGTCGAGCTGAAGGACAACAGTCCGAAAGACAACAGATCGGTTATCGCGGACAGCAGCACGCCCGCCAGCGTCGCGGCCACCTTGACACCGCCCTCACGCATGAAAATAGCGTAATTGACAGCGGCGCACAGAACCAGCATCAGGCTCAGGATATTGAACAACGTCATTGGAATGCCCATATAGCCGAAAAGCGCCATCGACAAGGCCATGGACAACAACGCCGGACTCAACAGACAAATCGCCTGCAGACAGCCATACCGCGCGGACAACACGATGCAGATCAAACAAACGGCATAAAAAAGCCACGAACAGCCCATTTCCCGGTACGACCTGAAAAGACGCGATACGCTGCCGACCTTGTCCACGAACGTAACTCCCTCCAACCCTTCGCCCAATGCCGCGAGCCGCCCGAAATCGCGAATATCCCGAAGCAATACGATGGAAGCAAATCCATGACGGGTTTCTCCAACCCAGAGATGCCGGTACGGGAAAGAAAAAGGCGCTTTCAGCCAGTGGCTGACATGAAGAAATCTGTTTTTCGATGCGTCGAAATCCTCAATCAGAGCATTTGCGACATGTTCATGCAACCCGGTACCGGAAAGGACACGCCGAAGAGCTTCCCTGTCAGAAAAGATATTTCGCTCCCAAAAAAGACGATTCCGCATCTGCCGCTCACGCGAAGGAACAAATGAAGAAATCCCCCGAAATCCGGCAATAACACCTTGCGCGGCCATTTCCGCCAACTTCGCGGAAAGATTTTCTTCGTTGATCAAGACCTCCTCGGGCGTTTTTCCTTCCACAAGAAAAAACTGGCTTCCGCCTGAATAGCCGGTCAAATCCCGAATCCGGCTTTCCTGTCGCATCAGGTCGGGCGAGCGCGAAATCAGCAGGCTGACTTCGTCGTTCCATTTTATGGAGAAACATCCCGGAAGCGCAAAAACGACCAATGCTCCGGCAACAGCGGCGCATTTTTTCTTGCCCGTTTTGACCTGAAACCAAATCAAACCGCCCTGTAAAAACGAAATAACCGAATTCGCTCCCCGGCTGTCCGGTGATCGCAGAAAAAAAGGCAGCAGCGTCAAAACCGTAATCCAGGTCACGCTCAGGCCGGTTATTGAGAATGCCGCGATCTGCAAAAGCGCCGGAAAAGGCAGAAAAACCAGGACGCCATACCCCAAAATGCCGACCAGAAGCGCCATCGTCAGCCCCGGCGCTATCCGGCGCAAACCGGATAGCGGATCCCACGCCTTTCCCGCGCCAAGCCGCGCGGAAAGGTACTGAATGGGATAATCGATGGTGTCTCCTATCAGACTGGCGCCAAAAACGAGCGTAATCAGATGAATCTCCCCGAAAACGGAAACGCTCAGAACCGCCGCCGCCAGGACGCCGAATCCAACGGAAAGAAGCCCCAGCGTTATCGGCAAGAACGAACGGAAAACCAGATAAACAAGCAGAACGATGCACAAGGTCGAAACAGTCCCGATAAAATCCATCTCGCTTTTCGCTTCCGTCCGCGCCGCGCTGGCATAAAAAACCGCGCCGGAACGCAAAACCCCGGCATCTTCAAAGTGCGTCCGCAACTCGTTTTCCGCTCTTGTCACTTCGCGGACGACACGCTCCTGAAAATCGCTGTCGTATGCAGTAACGGACAATTCTCCGAAGATAAACCCCCACACCCGCCCGTCGGCGCGCGCGACAAGCAATCCGTCTTCCGGCTCCAGCTTGATATCCTTCAGCGGCAGTCCGGAAAACCAGGAATCCAGCAGACCGAACGGGTCGTCTTCAATGGAAAACATCGCTCCCAGACGAAAAGGCGCGTGGAGTTTACGCAGCAGCCGCTCTTTCAGGTCATTTTCTTTCGAGCGGAAAGCCGAACGGTCATTTTCGCTCAAGAGACCGAAACGGTATCCGGCATATGTTTTCGTGATTTGATCTGGATCGAATTTCGGCATTTCCGCAACGAGCCGCCGAAAAACCCCGCTCTCCCGCAGCCGTTCCGCGAAAAGACGCACGGCTTTTCCCGTTACTTCCGGATTTGAGGCGCCAACCAGAAAAACCGCCCTGTTGCCATTGACTTCCGCGAGTTTTTCGATGACGCGCTCCGCGAGCGGATTGCGTTCCGTCGGCGGCAAAAGCGCCATGAGGTCGGTCTGTAAAGCAACGCCGCGGGAAAACTGGACAAGGCCGCAACCTATGACAAAAAAAGCGAATGTCAGCCAGAGAAGCGCCCGCCAACGCAAAACGCTCATGGCTTCTCCGAAAATTCTCCGTGAAAGAATTTCTGTTCTTCCAGATTTGGCGCCGCGTCGCCCTGCGCGCCGATGAAGCGGATCGTTGATCTGTCGCCATTCGTTTCGCCGATTTCAATCGCATCGACGAAACGCGCGCCCGACAAACGCATGCCCGATATGAATTGCGCCAGTTGAGCCTGCCGGGGAATCAACATGATTTCCCAGACACCGGCGTTTTCATTTATGTCTTTTACATCGAAATAATCTTTTAGCGCGTTCGAATCAGCCGCCAGCATGGCGCGAAAAACCCGGCTGATCTGCGTCAGCCCCGGAAGATCAGACTGGCCGCGCGCCCGCGCCGTCCCGTCACTCCCGATTTCAACGATCCTGCTTTCGCTCAGGATATAGGTCATGCGGTACGGTTTATCGATTATCCACAAAATACCGTCCCGCCGCGAAAACGTCAGCCGCCCGGATAAAACCAGAGGCCGTTTCAACGACGACATGTATTTTGTCTGCTCAAACTTCGCGCGCGTTACCGGACTTTGTTCGGCCCCGCCTAAAATGCGCTCCAGCATATCGCCGTCCGAAATGGCCGGGCCAGCACACAGAAACAACAGAACAAAAACGGCCTTTTTCATCGCGTGAGCGCTTTCCCGACGTTTTTCAACACGATATCGGGAGACACGAATTGCAGTTCACGGGACAAGGCGTCAACCGCCACCTGCACCGTGTATCCCTTGGTCATTTTTTCTCCGGTCGCAGCATCACGGACAAGATACGCGATCTTGATCCTGTTTTCATATTCGAGCAGAGTGGCCTCGACACACAGTTTCTGCGCATAGGCGGCCGAACGCACATATTTTACATAGCATTCGACTATCGGCCAGAGATAGCCCGATTCGCGCATCTGCGGGTAGTCGTAGTCGAAAAGACGCAAAAGCCTGCAGCGCGCCAGTTCGAAATATTTGAGATAACGTCCGTGCCAGGCGAAATTCATGGCGTCGACGTCATGAAACGGAACATCGATGTCAACACAGGCCGACAGTTTATCCATGCGAGTACAGTTCCCAATGACGTTCCTGAACCAGTGCCGTCATTTCGCGCAAATCGCTTTCCAGCGCCCGGTCTTCATCGACAAAACGCCCCGCAAATTCCCTGATGAAACTTTCGATTTCCGGCGTCAGTCCGATGGGGCATCCTTCCGGTAATCTCCGGCGTAAAACAACGCCCTGCACGCCAGCCAGCATCAGCGCCGCAGCCACCTGCTCCGTCAGCTCGAGAACGCGCAAGCAGTCGCGCGCCGCGATGGTGCCCATACTGACCTTGTCCTGATTGTGGCACTCTGTCGAACGTGAAAAAACGCTGGCCGGCATGGTCAGCTTCAACGCTTCCGCCGTCCATGCTGAAACGGCAATCTGAACCGCCTTGAAACCATGATTGATCGGCGCTCTTTCGGAGGAACTCCCGGAGAGATTCGCGGGAAGGCCGTTATTGTATTTGTTATCGACCAGAAGAGCGAACTGCCGGTCCATCAAATCGGCCAGATTGGCAACAGCCGTTTTCAGCGCGTCCATCGCGAAAGCGATATGCCCCCCATAAAAATGCCCTCCGTGCAGTATCACCTCTTCATCAGCATCGATCAGGGGATTGTCGTTGGCGCTGTTCAGTTCGTTTTCGATATCGCGGCGCATCCAGCTGAGCGCGTCGCGGGTAACACCGATAATGTGCGGCGCGCAGCGAATCGAATAGCGGTCCTGAAGACGAACGTTTTCAGCCCCTTCCGCATACAGATCGTTAAAAATCCAGGATGCCGCTTCATTTTGCCCGGCATGTCGTTTCGCCGCGAAAAGACGCGGGTCGAAATGGGTACGATTTCCACGCAAGGCCGTCGTCACCAACACCGTCAGACGGGAACAAAGCCGGGTCATATATTCCGCACGCGTCCAGGCAAAGCAGGCCAGCGCCGTCATGACCGCGGTTCCATTCATCACGGCCAACCCTTCTTTCGGCGCCAGCCGCAACAAAGGACATCCGATTTCTTTTAGCGCGTCCGCGGCGCGCCGGCGTTCACCCCGGAAAAGAACGTCGCGCTCTCCGACCATCGCCGCCGCGACATAAGACAGCGGCGTCAAATCCCCGCTTGCGCCAACAGAACCCTCCGATGGAATGAAAGGCAGAATGCGGTTCCGGATCAGCGCCAGCAACTGTTCGAGAAGCGCCCAGCGAACGCCCGAGTACCCCTGCGCAAGCGAATTCAGGCGGCACACGAGAATGGCCACCGTTGAATTTTCGTCAAAATATTCACCAAGGCCACATCCGTGGTAACGCAACAAATGGAGCGGAAGTTCGGCGACGAGGCCGGGAGGCACGCGAACGGTGCATGAATCGCCGTAACCGGTATTCACGCCATACACGATATCGCCATTTTCGAGCAAACGCTCAAGATACCCGGCGCTCCGCCCTATTTTTTCACGAAACGCCGCGCTTTCGGATAAGGAGATTTCCAATTCTCCACGCGCGACGCGCGCGACATCCTCGATCTTCAAACGCCGGCCGCCAACTATAACCCTTCCAGAATCGAACGCTTCATCCATTTTTGTCTTCCTGTTCATGTACACGGTGTTGCCAGAAATCATAGAAATTAAACCATTGACAGGGCGCCATCAAACAATAATGCTCAAGCCGCTTGGCGTATTTCAGCATGTAGTCCCTCAAGCGCGCACGCCGTTCCCCGCGAGGCAGCTCAATCTTTCCGGCAAAGCGCTCCAGATATATCCGGAATCCCTTTTCATGCTGAAGGCAAAAAAACAGATAGACGGGACAATCCAGCAGACTGGCCAGAATAAAAGGCCCCTGCGCGAAAGGCGCTTCCTCGCCCAAAAAACTGACCGGAATAATACGGTCTTTTTTTGCGTCGAGTGGCGGCGTGCGGTCTCCCGTTATTACAACCAATTCACCACGCTCAATCTTTTCCTTGAGCAAAATGGCCGTATCGGGACCGACACTGGGAATCTGGACCAGATTGGCTCCGAAACCAGCATTGACGCGGCTCAAAGCGGTATTGGAGAGACGCGCGTGATCCATATAGACTACAAAATTGATCGTTACGTTTTCCCACATGGAAAACGCACGCGCCAGCTCAGGATTTCCCAGGTGGGAGGCGATCAACACAGCGCCCTTTTTTGCGGCGATGAGATCCGCGAGTTCGGCGCGGCCCACGAATTCGATCCGCCCATCGAATGACTTTCCCATCCACGCGGCCAGCCGTTCCAGTCCGGAATACCCGAAAGAAAGCATGTGGCTAAAACTGCTCATAAGACCTGGAGCGGGCATACCGTTTCCGCCAAAAGCGCGGACTCTTTTCAGATAGTCCATGGAAGCATCCCGCGCCCGCTTTCCCGTAATGAAGAAATACACGACGATGAGAAAAACCAGCACCCTCGCCGCGCGTTCTCCAAACAAACGATAAAAGATAACGAGAAACAACAGTCCCGGCATGCTGCCCCGTTCCGCGAGTCCCGACCAATGCGCGCGGGCCGCTCGGCCGGCAAAAACCTTCCTGAAGAGCAAAACGGGAAGCCGGAACAGCATTCCGGTGAACAGGCGGACATGTGTCAATGATATTCTGATGTTGTCCTTCAGCATGTCGAAATGCGAAAGCCCGTCTGGAGGATAAACAACGCGCGTGGGAACACTTTCCATTGGAACACCTTCCCACGCCATCCGGACAAGGATTTCGACATCGAAATTCATCCGTTTCGGAAGATTCACCCGTCTGATCAGAGCGCATACGGATTTCAGGGGGTAGAGGCGGAAACCGCACATCGAATCCCGCACCCTGAAACTCAGCGTTTCGACGCAGACCCAGAAATGGGTTATATAACGGCCATAAAACCGTTTTTTCGGGATTGAGGCGTCGTATAGGGGCGCTCCGCAAATGAGCGCTTCGGGATTTATCCTGGCAAGCCGGAGAAAGCGCGGGACATCGCGGACATCATGCTGGCCGTCCGCGTCAATCTGCAAGGCATGGCTGCAACCGTCTTCAAAAGCCTTCAGCATGCCATGCATGACCGCGGCCCCTTTTCCAGCGTTCTCCTGCAACCGGAAAAGCCGCACGGAACGAAACTCCCGCGCCAGCGAATCCAATACGGACCGGGTTTCATCGTTGCTTCCGTCATCCACGATATAAATGCTTGACCCGTGCTCCGAAAGCGACTTCACCATTTCGCGCATTTGTTTCCAGTGATCGAAAACCGGAATCACAAAACAGGGATTGAACTTCATTCCTCTTTGCCGAAAACGATGCGCCCCGTCGAAAAACGGCGCCGGGAATTGGCATAGGTAAATTCAAGAACTCCCGAATCGCTGTCCCATGCGAGCGTCAACTGCAAACGCGCACCGGGGAGAACAAGCGCAAGGAATTTAACGTTTTCAAGCGAAGAAAATTTTCCGGCCATATGAAAATATTCCCTGGCATAACGTATGGCCCAATCAATCTGAACGACCCCCGGAAGAATCGCCATTTCGGGGAAATGCCCCGAAAAATGCGCTAGTGAACGTTCGATTTCCAGATCAAGAACGACCTTGCGGGAATCTTCGACATGGCGGTTTACAATCGCTGGAAAACAGGCTTTTTTCTTGACGAACAAATCCGAAAGCGCCTGATTCGAAATCTTGCCGCGCTCATTCAGCGGCATGCGCTCCAGAAAACGCCAGTATCGCGGGAGAAGCACCGTATCATAATTCGCGGAAAGGAATTTTCGGAATAAACCGGCGATGGCCCGCGGCCCTTCAGCGGCAAGACGCTGCCGCCCTTCGCCATTCAAAACAAGTACCGCGCCGATACTGCTCCGGCGGCCATTCAAAGGCAGCAGAGCGGCCTGAGCGACCCAGGGATGCCCGTCCAGATGATTTTCCATTTCCGAAAGCGACAAGCGCTTTTCTTCTATCTTGACGACGCGGTCAGCTCTTCCGAGCGATCTGAAACGCCCGCCAGGCATCACCTCGATTCTGTCTTCCATTTCATGGGGACGCATGCCAAGATAAGGCGAGATCAATAACAG
This sequence comes from Accumulibacter sp., assembly GCA_031280565.1. GTDB lineage: Bacteria > Pseudomonadota > Gammaproteobacteria > Burkholderiales > Rhodocyclaceae > Propionivibrio. The sequence goes on from JAITGN010000001.1 coordinate 13,810, forward strand.
CGCGCCGCTTTCCGACTGGCGTACCGTTATTCCATCGAAAGGCGACCACAGATCCGAATCTTCCCGTCTGCCCTGTATACGCCATGCGACCCCGCCGGTTTCCGTGCTTCCGAAAACCTCGACCGGCGCGCTCCCCCACTGGTCATGGAACAGCAAAGCGGCCGCTTTGGGGAGCGGCCCGCCCGAAGAGAAAATGATTTTCGGCTTCGGCGAGAATCCCGGAAAATCGACAAGCTCCGGCAAGCGCGACAATTGGGCCGGCGTGGCGACGAGCGCGGCGTCCCGGAACATGCTCATGCGCTCGCGGAGAGCGCCCGGATGCGAACACGTCACGGTATCGAATGTCCTGCCCGCAAAAAGCGGCCAGAACAAACGGAAAAGCATGCCGTAAATATGCTGGTGCGGCGACGTCGAAACGACAACGGACTCTCCCATCACGTGTCCCCACTGCGATTCCAGAACGACCGCCTCGGCTTCGAACTGCGCGAGAGTTTTCCGCACCTTTTTGGGTTCTCCGGTGCTTCCCGATGTATACAGATCAATAACCGCTTCGTCAGGATCAATCGCTTCCGGCAAAGCGGGCTGGTCCGGGAGCCGCTCGGACGCAAGGCAGGAGCATCGCGCCTCGTATGCGGACGAAAGCAACTCCAGCGTTCCGGGACGGGTATTCGGAGGAACAACAACGTGTTTTCCGGCGTAAAGCAGCGCGAACATACCGATTGAGAACTGGAGAAAATCCTCGCTTTCCAGAAGCCACGACGATTCCCGTCTCGATTTCAGCGCTTCCGACAATATTGCGATTCGTCCGCAAAATTCACGCCACGAAACAAACCGGGAGCCGTCATGGCATACCGGAAAATCATCCGGCCATCCTTCAAGAAAGAGAGAATGCAAATGTTTCAATCTACGCCCTTATCTGATCGATAACGCATGGAAGAAGCGCTAGCCCTCCCCTGCGCGATTATTCCCCCCCTGAAGGGAGATGTTTCCAACGGGTTTTTGACGAGGCGCCTTCCGCGTCAATATCATTCTTCCACGCCTGTCTTCCCGAAAAAATGGCGGCGGCAACACCATTCGCCCGCGAATAACGCCGCCATCAGCAAATAAGCGATCAATCCGTTGTATAACCCCCAGAATTCCCTGCTGGAGAAAAAAGCCGTCAACGCCGCGATCGTCCCATTTACCACGAAAAAAACGCACCAGACCTGCGTCACGCGCCGCGTATAAAGAACACCTTCCGAAGAAATATCCGGCTCAACGCGCCGCGCGAACTGTTCAACCAGCGACTGCGGAGAGAACAACGAGGCGGCGAACAAGGTCAACATGCCAATATTGACCGCAATGGGATAAAGCCGAAGAAAAAGTTCGTTGTTGGTCAACGCAGTCATTCCGGAAACCAGCAGCAACGCGATGAAAACGAGCTTGTTCATGAGGGATTGTCCGGCCGCAAAACGCCCCACGGAACGGAAATTCCTGGCCAACGCCACTCCGGCAAGCAACAACGCAATATAACGCGGCTCGAAAAAGCGCACCCCAAAAAAAACGATCAGAGGATAGGCCGCCCAAAACGCGGCCTGCATCCAACGCCTGCGCCATTTTCCGCCAGCTCCGGGCATCGCTTCCAGAAACCGTCAGGCGGAAACAGCCAAAAGCCGTTTAACCGCGAGCACGACATCGCGCACGCTTCGAATATCCCTGAAATCTTCGGGCTTGATGCGCTTTCCGGTTATTTCCTGAATCTTGATGGCCAGGTCGACGGCGTCGATGCTGTCAAGATCGATATCCTCGAAAAGCCGTGTTTCCATGGAAACCACCGCGGGATCAATCTCGAAAGATTCCGATAGAATTTTCCGGATTTTCTCCAATATCTGTTCGTCAGTCATACTCTTCCTCTATTGTTGCCCACGCTTTCTAAACGCGCCCAAGAACAAATGCCACCAGATTGTTGACCGACGAAAAATGTTCGCGGACACTGGAATCCTCGGAATCGAGACCCAACTGGTATTTTTTACGCAACGCGATGCCGAGTTCAAGCGCATCTATCGAATCAAGGCCGAGGCCATCCTCGCTGAAAAGCGGAACGTCGTCCCCGATGTCATCTGGGTTCATCTCTTCCAGCTCCAGCGATTCGACGATGAGCTTTTTGATTTCGTTTTTTAGGTTTTCCATTTTGCAAGCTCCCTGTTGAAATAAGTTTCAAACGCCCGTGTCAACCTGCGCGCCACAACCGTCTGACATCCCTGGACATCGACCAGCCGGTCAATGCGGACGGGCGTCATGACCTTGATCCGGAAATCGAAACGGCGGCATGGAATCTGATACCATTTTTCGCGTTTCGTCAGCGTCGACGGCGTGGAATTGATCAGAACGGGCAGCACGGGCATTCCGCTTCGCAGGGCGATATAGGCCGCGCCGCGCTGAAACCCGGATAAAACGCCATCCGCCGAGCGCGTCCCTTCCGGAAAAACGAGCATCGGATACCCCGCCAGTATTTCGTCCGCGCATTCGTCAATCAGCCGGTCTGAATCCGAATTGCTGATATAGCCTGCCGCCCGGACCACGCCGCCAAGAAAAGGGTTTTTCCACAAGGTCTGCTTGACCACGCAGCTCGCGCGAGGCATCAGCGAAATCATCGCAACGACGTCGATCAGCGTCGGATGATTGGCCAATACCAGAACCCGCCCGCAATCGGCCAGCCTTTCCGCGCCCTCAACCTGCATTTTCATGACACCAACAAACTCCATCAATCGCAAAAACAGGCCAAACGATTTATGGATCACATAACGAATCCGCACCTTCCTGGAATCGCGGGAAAAAATCCGTATAGCCGGAAAAACGAATGTCCACAATGCCAGACCGCCGAGACCGAATACCGAGAAACAGAACCCCGTAGCCAAAAGACGCCAACAATAATTAAGACGGGCCGTCATTTATCAGGCGCTCACATTCGTTTCACTCACTCGCTCCCACAGCCACATTTTTTCTCCATCGCTCCAGTCCGAACGCCCCCGCTCAAGGCACTTCAAAAAAGCGAGCGACTGTAATTCAGGAACCGCCGCTCTTGTCGAACGCGAAATGGAGCATCGAATCCGCGCTACCGGCGGATCCCGAAGCAGAAGGCCAATCGCATGGGATGCATTCTCTTTCACGCCTTCCTCACCGTAAATCGCGGGAAGCGGTTCATCCGAAAATACATACAGCACAGGCTGGCCCGGATTTTCCGAAAACTGAAGAAACGCTTCAAGCAAACCATAACCGAAGCTTGATTTGCATGCTGAAATCGCTGTTGTCGGGGCGGTGTTCCTGAAGATCATGGAAAACAGGCCCGCGCTGGCGTTTAACACCGAAAGACTGAACGACGTGGGCGACAGAGGTTCCTTTTCGGCCAGGTTTTCCAGCATCACGGTTGTTCTGGCGAGTTCGCCGTGGCGCGAAGCATAAACGAAACGGACGCCGGGAACATCCTTCGAGCATTCATATGCCGCCGATAACGTCATTTTGGCGAGCGGACTTAAACGCCGACGAAGCATCGGATCGACAAAGCCAAGGCTGCCCGCCGCCCGCGATTCCGCTCCCCCGCGAAAAACCCAGCGGCTTACCGGAATTCCAATGAACGATTTGTATTCCACTTGTGCTTTTTGCGTTTGTGGCATTTCCATAAGTCATAAGGCCAATCAAGGATTTTCAGGACGATATTTGAAGACCAGCCAGATGAGCGCCGCAAAAAATGAAATGAAAATCAGAAACGACCAGTTAGCCAGCGACAGCCCGAGAAAAATCCAGTCCTTTTCGCTGCATGAGCCGGTGACCATAAACAGGGAGGGCCATTGAATACCCAGCCAATCAACAATCCGCTCGACCAGCGTCGGGTCGCCCACGCCGCATTCCAGCGCGGGATCCGGCGCAAACTGCATCCAGCTCTGATAAAGCGCCGCCGCCGCGCCGCTCAGTGCCGTCAGCGCCACCAATCCACCCCACAGCCGGTAAAGCCCGGGAAACAGAACACCCCACGCTGCGAAAAAAGCCATTTTCAAATAAAGAAAACGCTGGAAATTACAGAGATAACAGACTTTCAGATGCACCAGCTCACCGAGCACTACGCCCGCAACGACAAACCCGACCGGCGCTAGCGTTAACGCGGTAAAGATCTGCCGTACTGAAATTGATCTAAATTTCACATACCCTCCGCCATTCCAGCTCCAAATCTGTGGATTTTAAATGAATTCTCCGGAATGGAAAAATCGGCCGCGCCGCGCGCCACAAACAGTCTCACAGTTACCGAACGCTTCTCGGGCTCGTGTTACAGTATCGCCCTTTGTTTTGACTCGCCATCTCGCACGGCCGAAAGGAAAAAAAAACGTGAAAGAAAGCATCGCCATCGCCGCCTTCTTCCATACAGCGCCTCCTGCGCAAAATCGCATCACCGCCCGAAAGAGCAGCTCGAAAAAGGCAGGGACATGAGCTACAGCGCGGAATCCATTGCTGTCCTCAAGGGACTGGAGCCTGTGCGCCACCTTCCGGGAATGTATACCCGGACGGATCACCCGCTGCACATCGTCCAGGAAGCCATCGACAACGCGGCGGACGAGGCGCTGGCGGGTTTCTGCAAGCACATCGCGGTTACGCTGCACGCGGACAATTCAGTCACGATACAGGACGATGGACGGGGAATTCCGGTGGAAATCCACCCCGTCGAAAAAATACCGGCCATCGAAATCGTCTTCACGCAGCTTCACGCGGGCGGAAAGTTCAACAAACGCGACAGCGCCTCGGCTTACCGTTTTTCCGGCGGATTGCATGGCGTCGGCGTATCGGTAACCAACGCCCTGTCGGAACGTCTGGAAGTCGAAGTCGTCCGCGACGGAGGGCGGTTCCGCATGGCATTCTCCGGCGGCGCGGTCGTCGAACCGCTGACGCGTGCAGCCGACGCGCCCAGGCGGGCCAGCGGCACGCGTCTTCGCGTCTGGCCGGACGCGCGTTTTTTCGATTCGCCGAATATTCCGCTCCGGGAACTCGAACACCTTCTGCGCAGCAAAGCCGTATTGCTGCCGGGACTGGAAATTTCCCTTGTCACGCCGAAAGGCGAAACACGCAGATGGCGGTTCGACGACGGCATGTCGCAGTATCTCGCCGGACAGTTTGAAGGCGAGCTTGTCGCGCCGATCTTCACCGCGGAAAAATATATCGCCGCCGGCGACGAAAAATTCCCGGCCGGATCAGGAGCCGCCTGGTCCATCTGCTGGAGCGCGGAAGGCAATCTGATAGGCGAATCCTATGTCAACCTGATTCCAACGACCGCGGGAGGAACGCACGAAACCGGATTGCGGCAAGCCGCTTTCGAAGCCGTAAAAAGTTTTGCCGAACAGCACGCCCTGATGCCAAAAGGGATCAAACTCGCGGCCGAAGACGTTTTCTCTCGCGCCAGCTTCGTCCTCGCTATCCGGCTGCTCGACCCTTCGTTCCAGGGACAAACCAAGGAGCGCTTGAATTCGCGCGACGCCGTTTCCCTCGTCGCGCGAATGGTGCGCGATCCGTTCGAACTCTGGCTGAACGAACACCCAGACGACGCGCGAAAAATCGCGGAGCTTGCCATCCGCGCCGCGCAAGCCCGTTCGCGCGCCGGACAGAAAGTTGAAAAACGCAAACAGACGGGAGTTACCATCCTGCCGGGTAAATTGTCAGACTGCCAGAGCGAGGACATCCGGCGCAATGAAATTTTCCTTGTCGAAGGCGATTCCGCCGGCGGTTCGGCAAAATCAGGCCGCGACAAGGAGATACAGGCGATCCTGCCCTTGCGCGGGAAAGTGCTCAATACCTGGGAAATCGACGCGAACGGTCTTTTCGCCAACCGCGAAATACACGATATCGCCGTCGCGCTTGGCATCGATCCACATTTGCCAGACGCGTCCGAAAGCCTCCTCGACACCCTGCGTTACGGCAAAGTCATTATCATGACCGACGCGGACGTCGACGGCAGCCATATCCGTGTCTTGCTCTGCACTCTCTTCTACCGGCATTTCCCGAAACTGGTCGAACACGGACATCTCTATTTCGCGCAACCGCCCCTGTATCGCCTTGATGTTCCGGCGCAAGGCAAAAAACGCCCGCCGCGCAAGATTTACGCGCTCGATGAAAACGAGCGCGCCGCGTCGCTTGACCGTCTGCGGCGGGACGGTATCCGGCCCGAGACCGTTTCCATCTCGCGCTTCAAGGGATTGGGCGAAATGAACGCCGAACAACTCTGGGAAACGACCATGTCGCCCGACACGCGCTGCCTGGTGCGCGTTCGCCTGCCGCGGGCCGACGAAGCCCTGCCGGTCATGAACAGGCTCATGAGTAAAAACGAATCCGCCGGACGCCGCGCCTGGATGGAAGAAAACGGAATGCGGGTCAGCGCCGAAACCTGAATGGAAAGACCCTTCCCATCCCCTTTTTTCGCTCGGTCTTGCCTGTCAAGTCTTGCTGGACTTCCTGGATGTCGTGCCGCTCGCGGTTCCCGGAGGCGGTCGTCGTCAGCTGCTCGCGGCAGGTAATCCAGCAGGAAATGAACGGCAACATTGCCACACCGCTTCCTTCAGAACCCGAGGCCAGGCGCTTGAAAAAACCGATGCTTTCAGCGTTTTTTGCATATCCATTCCGCGCTAAAACTTGTTTCAATCAGCGCGCGGCTTCAATGGAAGTTTTTTTCGCAGAATGTTTTCGATTTCCTCGTTTCCGCTTTTTTTCGCGGCGTCAAGCGGCGTTTCATTGTAATTGTTGGCGAGAAGAGGATTTGCCTTGTGTTCAAGGAGTTTTTTAAGCACATCGGCATGCCCGTTCCGCGCGGCGACATACAGCGCCGTCGCCCCGTTTTCGGCCTGCGCATCGATTTTCGCTCCATATTTCAGCAGATACTCGACAATGGCCGTATGGCCGTTGAAGGCCGCGTAGATAAGTGGAGACCAGCCGTAATAATTGACATCCGCGCCTGCTTCGACGAGGCGTCGCACATAATGAAGGTTCCCGTTGAAAGCCGCGATCGACAGCGCCGTTTCGCCATAACGGTTCCGGTTATTCAGGCGCGCGCGCTTTTCCAGCAGAAAATCGACCAGCTGCGGCATATCCTGACGCACCGCCTGGATAAGAAAGGTATTGCCGGAACGATCGACCGTATTGATATCGATTCCATAGCGGACAAGCTCAATGACCTTTTCTTCCTGGCGCTGGGTCATGAGCATTTCAATTTCTTCGTAAGTTCCCGCCAAAACATGCGCATGAATAAAAAGGGCGATCAAGCAAAGAATTTTTTTCATCGTTTCATCCTTGTCTGAAAAGACGGAAGAAATTTTCCGTGGTCGTATCGGCGATCTTTTCAAACGGCACGCCTCTCAAGCGGGCGATTTCTTCGGCGACATGACGGACATAAGCCGGCTGATTGGTTTTTCCACGAAAAGGAACCGGCGCGAGATACGGTGAATCCGTTTCGACGAGCAAACGGTCTTCCGGAACATATTTTGCGGCATCCCGCAAGGCCGAAGCATTTTTGAACGTCACGATGCCGGAAAACGAAATATGGAACCCGCGCTCCAGCGCGCGTTTCGCCGTTTCCCTGCTTTCCGAAAAGCAATGAAACACGCCACCGGTTTCCTCCGCGCCCTCCTCTGCGAGAATGCGAAGAACGTCGTCAATAGCCTCACGACTGTGGATAATCAAAGGTTTTTTCACTTTTTTCGCGGCACGGATATGCGTTCTGAAACGCTCGCGCTGCCACTCGGGAGCATCTTCGTGCCAATGATAATCAAGCCCCGTTTCGCCTATCGCGACGACTTTCGGATGAGCGGCCAGTCTGACCAGTTCGTCGATGGTCGCCTCCCTTCCCTCGGCAACTTCAGGGTGCAGGCCCACTGACGCTGAAATCCGCGCATCGTTTTCAGCAAGCGCGAGAACCTTCGGAAAATCCTCAAGTCTGACGCCGATACAGGCCACATGGCCAACGCCATTTTTTTCCATCAGATCGAAAATCTCCGGCAGCTTTCCGGAAAACTGTGGAAAATCAAGGTGGCAGTGCGAGTCGACGAGCATCGACCGGAATCAGATGGTATGCGTTGGACGGCTTGAATTCACCAGATTTCCAAGAATCGCCCTGATTTTATTCTTCACATCCTGGCCAGCCTTGTCCGGATTGAAATGAACGCCGATTCCTTGAATTTTTCCATTTTGCGCGCCCGGCGGCGTAACCCAGGCAACCGTTCCGGAAAAGGAGAGCTTTTCCGGAAAATCCATGAGCGTCAGCAAAACGAGCACTTCGTCGCCAACCGCATAATGCTTGTTTGTCGGAATGAAAAGCCCGCCGTTATTCAAAAGGGGCATGAAGGCCGCAAACAACGCCGATTTTGACTTGATCGTCAAAGACAACACCGTCGCCGCGGGCTTCGCGCCTTGAGAAAGCGGTCTTGGCTCCGGCGCTCTGGGCAAAACCTGAGCCGGAGCCGCCGACACGCCGCTCTGCGCTGCCGGTTGAAAATCTATCGGGGGCAAATTCATTGAACCTGACATGGCAAACGCCTCCTGGTAACGAACAACGCGGCGTAATTCAAAAAAACTTCCTCAAGAAAAAGGCGGCTGTTTACGGGCTGTTCGCAAAACAGGCGGTATTCTAGCGACTTTCTGTTGAATGCCAAAATATTTTCAGCGGACGATGCCGCCGCGCAATGGCGCAAAACCTCCACATGAGCGAGAAAATAGCGCGGAAGCAGTCCCTTGCAGGCAAGGAAGAGATCGAACAGCCATTTCTGCATCAACTCAATAGCCCGTTTCAAGGCATTCCGGCGCTTGTCCGCCTTGACGGCTCGCTCAAGCGAGGCCGCCGCGCCCAGTGGATCGAATTTTGTCTTTTTCAGCAATTCCGCGAGCAACGCTTCGAGCAGCCCCTGTTCTTCTTTCAGCAATTGAGCAGCGAGAAAAGGCGAACCGCCGGCAAGCGCCAGCCAGTTTTTCGCGTCCTTGCCGACACCTGACCGATGCAGCCATTCCTCGCATTTCTCCGCTTCGGGCAAGGCGACCGGGACAAACAGACAGCGGCTCCGGATCGTTGGCAGCAAGCGCGAAAATTCGCTGGAGACAAGCAGGAACAACGCGCCTTCCGAAGGTTCTTCAAGCGACTTCAGGAGAGAATTCGCCGTGGCGCGGTTCATCGCCTCGGCGGGATGAACGAGGACGATGCGCGCGCCGCGCCGGTGCGCTCCAACGTGCAGAAAATCATCGAGTGCGCGTGACTGATCAATCGTAATCTGGCGGCTCGGTTTTTTCTTTCCGGCGCTTTTGTCCGAAACGGCGTCGTCCGCCGGTGAAGCAACTTCACTGGCGGAAGCGCGATCATGCTCTTTTTCGCTTTCCGGCTGAAGCAGACGAAAATCCGGATGATTTTTCCGCAGAAACCATCCGCACGGCAGACATTTGCCGCAGGGCGCAAAATCGTCGCCCGCCTGCTCACACAGCATGGATTGGGCAAAATACATCGCGAGATCGAATTTACCGATTCCCGGCCTTCCCGCAATCAGCAATGCATGAGGCAAGCGGGAACGCAGGGAATTCAGGCGCCCCCAGGCTTCGGAATGCAACGCGTGTATCTCCATAGCATTACGTGAAATTAATTGAAAACGTTGCCCGCCATTTTAGCCGAACGCGCGAAAAGCCCGGTTGCGCATTTTTTTCGAAGCGTCTGCTATGAGTGATCTCCCCGCCCTCCTCCGCTCAGTGCGGAATCACCAGCGCCCTGAAGCGGCGAAACGCGCCAGTGAGGACCGCGACAGATAATATCATTCTCAAAGCATTTTAATAGAAAAATATGGGAAAAACCGTTTTAAAACGTGATTATTATTTTTAAATCTGTTATTTTTCAGTCTGGTATCATCACATGAAACACTTTGAAAACGTTTATATCGTTTCCTTTATCTTTCATTTTTGGGATCTGTACTAGATTAGCGATGATGTTAATCTAGAATATGGCGATAACTCACTGTAAATTAAAGAAAAGTATCCAGCGAAAGTTGCTTGAGTATTTTGTTCTGGAAGTGACGGCGCGAGCAGCGGCTGATTTACTCACTATTCATCCCAATACAGC
>JAITGN010000083.1 GCA_031280565.1 Accumulibacter sp.
CCGTTAATGGTTCAGCGTAAACGGGTTTTTAACACCCTCCCCACGAACGGCGGTGAAAGGAAACAGCGCCACTTCATCACCTGCGGGATTTTGCGGTCATTTGAACGAAAAACGCTCTAAATCTGTCCCAGGAATAGACGTGGCGCGGCAGCGGCGCTGGGGGAGGGAAACCGGTTTCCAATGCGACGAGCGCCGCGATTCAAGTGGCGGATTTACTGTTATTCTCCATCCGCATTAATTTTTCATTGGTATGCGAGCTTCCAGCCTGCGGAGCCGGAGACTTGCGTGTCGTGAGAGTTATTGCAAGCGTTGCCATGAAGCATTTTCAAATAAAAATAACGTTCTTAAGCAATTTTTATACATATTTCTATATAAAATGCTTTGAAAACGTTATGACAATCTAAAAAATTCCCTTCTTGATCGCTTTGTTATTCGACAGAATGCCTTGAAAGCGTTATCGATTTTCTTGTTCTTGTGTTTTTTCTCGTATATTTTTCAGTAGAATCGTTCAATAAAGCTGTCTTCCGATGAACGATTCCGGAATAATTTGATAAAAATCAGAATTTTCTATCTCCTGTTACGCTGGATTGAGGGACGTTGGACGGAGGTACGCTTTATGTGTCGTCGAAAGAACCGGGCAGGATGCCGCGAAACGTCGAAAAGCCGGGCGCGGCCCAGGAAATCACGGGACGCTGAATCGTGCCTGCGGACAAATTGAGCCGCGATGAGCGGCTGCGCGCTACGCTTTCATTCGCCGCGTTATCCAGCCGGTGGAATATATTCCAGAACGGCGAAAGCCAGCGCGTAGTCGCGTTCATCGGAAATCGACAGACAGGCTGTGACATGCCGCGATTCGATCCAGGCGGCAAGTTCGGGCGCGTAGGCGAAAAAAGGCTGACCCAAGGGGTTTTTCCTGATAGTGATCGCTGACAAGAGGAGTGGTTCGCGCAAGCCGGTTCCGAACGCTTTGGCTAACGCTTCCTTGGCGGCGAAACATTTGGCGAGAAAGGCGGCCGCTGGATGCGGGCGGGGCGTTCCCATTCCGTTTTCCGAAGACGCTGAACAACTGCCGAAACGCCGGCGGAAAATTTCAAATTCTTCGCCGGAGAGAATTTTTTTCGCGGCAGTTTCTCCATGCCGTTCCAAAAGACGGAGCATGCGCGCGATGGAAACGATGTCCGTTCCGATGCCCGCGATCATGGCAGCGCGCGCGCTTCGCGGATGAGACGCTTCATTTCCCTTACCGCTTCCCGCATGCCGGTAAAAATGGCGCGGCTGACAATGGCGTGCCCGATGTGCAGTTCCCGGAGTCCCCGCAGGCGAGCGATCGGCTGAACATTGAAGTAGGTTAGTGCATGCCCGGCATTGAATCGCATTCCGCGCGCCAGAACAGCTTCGCCTGCCTGCCGGATTTTTTCGATCTCGGCGGCCACCGCGGGACTTTCGGCGTCACGCCCCCGGGTATGAAAAGCGTGCGCGTAGGGGCCGGTGTGAATCTCGCAAACCCGCGCTCCGATCCGGGCCGCCGCGTCGATCTGTTCAGGATCGGCATCGATGAAGACGCTGCTGATGATTCCGGCGTCGCTCAAACGCTCAACCGTTTTTTTGAGCCGCGCTTCCTGTGAGAGAATGTCCAATCCGCCTTCTGTCGTGATCTCGTTCCTTCCTTCGGGAACAAGCATGGCCATTTCGGGTTTCAGGCGGCAGGCGATTTCGATCATTTCGCCGGTCGCCGCCATCTCCAGATTCAGCTTGATTTGCGTGAGCGCGCGCAGTTTTTCGACATCGCTGTCCTGAATGTGCCGCCGATCTTCACGCAGATGCACGGTAATGCCGTCCGCGCCGCCGAGATGCGCTTCGGCCGCTGCCCAAACGGGGTCAGGTTCGTAGGTTTGCCGCGCCTGACGGATCGTGGCGACGTGGTCGATGTTTACGCCCAGTTCGATCATAGTTCCTGAAGCTCCATAAAAAATTTCCGTGCCTGCAAGTCTTTTCCGCTGGTGTAATTCGCTATCAGGCGGCGCATGAGCTGCTTGGCTTCCATCAGCGAACGCGGGTCGGAAAAATCGCTGTTTGCCATGTCGATCAGCGTTTTCCCTTTGACGGAAAGCGCCGCTTCGCGAAAGGCGGTTGCCCGCGCCGGACCACGCTCGATTTCATAAATATAATCCGATGAGGCGTCAAGCGGAGAGCCTTCCGTGTCGTGTTCCAGCGTCAATCCGTAACCGAGTTCTCTTAGAAGCGAGCATTCAAAACAGCGCAAATCGGATTCCCGAAGACCTTCGGCAAATCGCCGCAAGGTTTCGGAATAAGCCGAAAAAAGCCGTTCGTGCGCGTCGTCGCGGGGTAAAAGACGCAGCAGAAGCTCGTTCAGATAGTACGCGCATAACAGCGCCTTGCCTGAAAGAAGGGGTTGGCCGCCTCGCCATTCCGCTTTCATCAGGGTTCGCACTTCGCTTTTTCCCGACCAGCCGATTTCAAGCGGCTGAAATGCAAGCAAAAGACCGCGCAACGCCGATCGCGGACGCCGCGCTCCACGCGCCAGCAGGACGATGCGGCCAAAATCCCGCGAAAACGCTTCGACGATCAGGCTCGTTTCGCTGAACGGGTAGGAGTGCAGCACATACGCGGGTTGTCCGTCAATTCTGCTCCGAGACATGGGCACTTACCGGGAAAATGCCGCCTGTCCCACGCCGGACGCTGTTTGGAAAGCCGCGCGGAATTTCATTCGTACCCTAGACTCTTGAGTAAACGTTCGTCATTGTTCCAGCCCGAACGGACGCGGACGAAAACCTCAAGGAACACTTTGCCGCCGAAGAGTTTTTCCATGTCCTGACGCGCTTCGGTCGCAATGCGTTTGAGCATTTCGCCCGCTTTTCCGATGACGATGCCTTTGTGCGCCTGACGGTCAACGACAATGACGGCATGGATACGCCGCAGCAGGCGTTCTGTTTCAAATTTTTCGATTTCGACCGTCGCGGCATAGGGCAATTCGTCGCCGGTCAGCCGAAAAATTTTTTCCCGGATGTATTCTGCGGCGAGAAAACGCTCGCTTTTGTCCGTGATTTCGTCTTCTCCGAACAGCAACCCTTCGTTGGTCAGATGCTTGCGGACTTCATCCAGCAGATTGGCGAGTTGCGTTCCTTTGGATGCGCTTATCGGAACGATGGCCGAAAAGGGGTAATGTTCCGAAAGCGCGGAGAGAAGGGGAAAAAGCCGCGTTTTGTCTTCAAAACAGTCGATTTTGTTGACGGCAAGGATAACAGGCCGCGTTTTCGGAAAAAGCCCGATGAGTGTTTCGTCCGCCGCGTCGAAACGTCCCGCTTCGACGACGAAAATAATAACGTCAACTTCCACAAGCGCGCGCGTCACCCCGCGATTCATCGCCCGGTTGAGGGCGTTGGAGTGTTTCGTCTGAAATCCCGGCGTATCGACAAATACAAACTGCGCGTCATGATGCGTTACTATGCCCGAAATCCGGTGGCGCGTCGTTTGCGCTTTTTTTGAAACGATGCTGATTTTTTCGCCAACCAGGCGGTTCAGCAATGTCGATTTTCCGGCATTCGGGCGGCCGACGATGGCAATCAGTCCGGACTTTGTTTCCGTCATGGCACGCACAACCGCTCCAGCGCGCCTTCTGCCGCCATTTGTTCGGCGGCGCGCCGGCTTCCTCCCCGGCCGGTGGTTTCGATTTTCAGCGCTTCGATCTGGCAGACAACCTGGAATTGTTGCGCGTGGGCTTCTCCCTCTGTCGCGGTCAAAAGGTATTTGGGCAGCGGGAGCTTTCGTCCCTGAAGATATTCCTGGAGACGCGATTTCGCGTCCTTGACGGGTTTTTCCGGAACGATTTCCGAAAACAGCTTTCCATACAGGCGGCGGATTACGCCGGAGGCCGCATCGAACCCGGCGTCTGCCCAAACGGCGCCGAACAGGGCTTCCATCGCGTCGGCCAAAATGGACGGACGGTTGTTTCCGCCGCTTTTCAGTTCGCCTTCGCCAAGTTTTAGAAAATCACCCAGCGCGAGCGACAGCGCCAGCCGATGGAGCGTATCCTGGCAGACGAGGTTGGAACGCAGGCGCGAGAGGATACCCTCTTGCTGATCCGGGAAACGGTCGAACAGTTCTTTCGCTACGATGCCGTTGAGAACAGCGTCGCCCAAAAATTCAAGCCGCTCGTTATGCGGCAGGCCATGACTGCGATGAGTCAGCGCCGTGCGGAGCAGGGAAGCGTCTGAAAATGAATGACCCAGCGCTCGCTCAAGCCGCTTTGTCATTCCGTCTAAATCCCGCCGCTTCGGTCTTTCGCGGCGGATGAGGCATGAAAATCAATCAACAGGGAAACTGTGGAAAATAACGAAATCCGTTTTTCATAGGCGAAGGAAATAACGACTTCACCGTTCTCCGTGGTGATTCCAAGGTCTTCCGGCTCGACCGATTTGATGTGGTCGACTTCGGCGTATTTACTGTAAATCAGACGGATTTCGGCGACTGATTTTCCTCCGGCGTTTGTCGCCGTGGAAGCAATACATTTTCTGATCTTGTAATACTCGATTACATCGGGAAGTATTTTTGAGGCCAGAACGGCGACGATGCCGAGAAGCAATCCGCCAAAGAGCATCGCCGTAAGGGAGAGGCCACGTTGTTTTTCGATCATAAAAAATCCTTATTTAAAAGTTCCGATACGCTTAAGATTACTGAAATTCAGCCAGATGAAAAAGGCCTTTCCGACGATGTTTTCTTCCGGAACGAATCCCCAGAAGCGGCTGTCACTGCTATCGTCCCGGTTGTCGCCCATCACGAAATAGTGATTCGGCGGCACCGTACAAACCACGCCTTCGTTATTGTATAGACAGTTTTCGCGGAAACGGAAGTTCTTGGCGTCGCTGATGAACGCCGGACGGTCTTCGTCGTTGAGCACACGGTATTCGGTGTTCCCATATTTTTCGGCAAATTGCGGGGAATAGATTTTGCGCTCCGCGTGGAAATAATCCTCTGTTTTTTTCGTCTCCACCACCTGGCCGTTGATACTCAGGCGTTTGTTCAGATAGGCGATCTTGTCGCCCGGGAGTCCGATCACGCGCTTGATGAAATCCACTGAAAGGTCTTTCGGATAGCGGAAAACCATGATTTCCCCGCGCCGGGGCGCGTTCAGCGGAATGATTTTTTTGTCGATGACCGGCAATCTGACCCCGTAGGTGAATTTATTGACGAGAATAAAATCTCCCGGCATGAGCGTCGGGATCATCGATCCCGAAGGTATCTTGAACGGTTCGACAACAAACGACCGCAGTACGAAAACGAACAGGATTACCGGAAAAAAAGCGCTGCCGTATTCCACCCACCAGGGATCCGGCGCGCCAGGCGCTCTCCGTTTGCGAAATACGATTGCATCGAGCGTCCAGAGAATACCGCTGACCAGCAGCAGGCAGAAAAGGATAAGTGAGAAGTTCATGCAAAATCCTTATTTGTCGATCCGCAATACAGCGAGAAAGGCGTCCTGTGGTATTTCGATTGCGCCGACCTGCTTCATGCGTTTTTTTCCGGCCTTTTGTTTTTCCAGAAGTTTTTTCTTTCGCGTTATGTCCCCGCCATAACATTTCGCCAGCACATCCTTTCGCATGGCTTTCACGTTTTCACGCGCGATGATGTTCGAGCCGATCGCGGCCTGAATCGCGACGTCGTACATTTGACGCGGAATCAACTGGCGCATTTTGCTTGCCAGCTCGCGGCCGCGATACGTCGAACCGGCGCGATGGACGATCATCGATAAGGCGTCGACCCGGCTCCCATTGATCAGGACATCCAGCTTTACGACATCGGACGCCGCAAATCCCTTGAATTCGTAGTCAAGGGAGGCGTAGCCATGCGAAACGGATTTCAGCTTGTCGAAGAAGTCCATGACGACTTCAGCCATCGGCATTTCATAGACAAGCTGTACCTGCCTGCCGTGATATGTCATGTCGACCTGACTGCCGCGTTTCTGATTGCAAAGCGTGATTACGTTGCCGACATAATCCTGGGGAACAAAAACGGTAATCACGATAACCGGTTCGCGGATTTCCTCAATTTTCGACGGGTCGGGCAGTTTTGCGGGATTTTCCACCTGGATCAGCGAGCCGTCGCGCATGAGGACTTCATAAACGACCGTTGGCGCGGTGGTAATCAGATCCTGATCGAATTCGCGTTCGAGGCGCTCCTGTACGATTTCCATGTGCAGAAGCCCCAGAAATCCGCAACGAAAACCGAAGCCGAGCGCCTGTGAAACTTCAGGCTCATAATGCAGCGAAGCATCGTTGAGTTTCAGCTTTTCGAGCGAGTCGCGCAGGGAATCGTATTGATTCGATTCCACGGGGTAAAGCCCCGCGAAAACCTGCGGCTTGATTTCCTTGAAACCCGGCAAAGGCTCCAAGGCGGGATTGTCCGCAAGCGTGACCGTGTCCCCGACGCGCGCCGCCTTAAGTTCCTTGATGCCTGCAATCACGTAACCGACTTCTCCAGCGCAGAGCGCATCACGCGGAATGGCCTTGGGGGTGAATACGCCGACTTGTTCGCACAGGTGCGTCGATTGGGTGGACATCAGCCTGATCCGGTCTTTCGCGCGCAGGGCGCCGTCAACGACGCGAACCAGCATGACGACTCCAACATAATTATCGAACCACGAGTCGATCAGCAGGGCTTTGAGCGGTGCTTCCGGCCTTCCTTTTGGCGCGGGAATACGCTTGATGATCGCTTCCAGAATGTCCTCGACCCCCAGTCCCGTTTTGGCGGACGCCAGCACGGCGTTTGAAGCGTCGATTCCGATAACGTCTTCGATTTCCGCGCGTGCGCTGTCCGGCATCGCGGACGGCAAATCGATCTTGTTCAGGACGGGCAGGACTTCGACGCCAAGATCGATGGCTGTGTAGCAATTAGCGACGGTTTGTGCCTCGACACCCTGCGAGGCGTCGACGACCAGCAACGCGCCTTCACAGGCTGAAAGCGAACGGGAAACCTCATAGGAAAAATCAACGTGCCCGGGCGTGTCGATCAGATTGAGGCTATAAGTCTCGCCATTCCTCGCTTTGTACCGTAACGCGGCGGTTTGGGCCTTGATGGTGATTCCACGTTCGCGCTCGATATCCATCGAGTCGAGAACCTGCTCTTCCATTTCCCTGTCGGAAAGGCCGCCGCAGAGATGGATAATCCGGTCAGCCAGTGTGGATTTTCCATGATCGATATGCGCGATGATTGAGAAGTTTCGAATATGTTGCATGCCGTAAAAAGAAGGCGTCGCCAAGATGCGATCTGTTTTCTCCCGGAGGCCGGGAAGGCCGTGATTCTAGCAAAGTTTATCCAGATAATCACGGATTTTGACGGGTTCGAGAAAATAATGACAAAGTTCCTCGTCGCCATGCAGAAGCACAGGCAGATTGCTGCCATAGCGCGCGATAAGTTCCGGGTCGGAATCCACGTCGAGAATCTCGACGTGGAACCTGAACTCAT
Organism: Accumulibacter sp.; assembly: GCA_031280565.1. Classification (GTDB taxonomy): domain Bacteria; phylum Pseudomonadota; class Gammaproteobacteria; order Burkholderiales; family Rhodocyclaceae; genus Propionivibrio. The sequence goes on from JAITGN010000083.1 coordinate 7,483, forward strand.
CTGCCAGAGGAAGGAGCGCCACCCCCATCTCGTGACAGAGATGGCAGCCGTTTCTCGATACCAGCGTTAGCGTTCGACTGCCAGAAGAATCGTCATTCAAGGCAAACCCTTGACAGTAATGAAATGTCTCATTTCACCGCGTTTGACCAATAAAGTAAAGCTGGCCGATTTGTCGAGCCGGTTTAACAGCTTGTTGAATTGCTCGACGCTTTTCACATCGGTACTCTCTCCCCTGACCATAATCGAGAGAATGATATCGCCCGGCCTTAAATCCACGCGCGCCGCGTTGCCGCGCACTTCTTCGACCATCAGTCCCGATTTGATTTCAAGCGCGCGCTTCCGGTCTTCCGTCAGTTCCGAAACGATCAATCCCAGCCGGTTGCTTGCCTGCTCAGGCGGTTTTTGCTTTTTACCGTTTGTCGAGGGCGATTTTTCTTCCCTGATCTCGCCGACGACGACGGTCAGGTCTTTCATGCCGCCATTGCGCCATATCTGCATGGCAACTTTCGTTCCGGGCCGTATTGCGGCGACGATCCGCGGAAGATCGGCGGAACTTCCGATGGTCTTGTTGTCGAATTTGAGTATGACGTCTCCGGGTTCGACGCCCGCTTTATGGGCAGGCCCTCCCTTTTCCACATCGTTGACGATCGCGCCCTGCACTTTCGGTAATCCGAATGTTTCCGCCAGATCCTTGGAGACTTCCTGGATGATGACGCCGATGCGTCCCCGTGTGACTTTGCCCTTCGCGCGAAGCTGTGTCTGGATGTCAAGCGCGACATCAATCGGAATGGCGAAAGAAATTCCCATGAATCCGCCGGAACGGCTGTAAATCTGCGAATTGATTCCGATAACCTCGCCTTTCAGGTTGAAGAGCGGCCCGCCCGAATTACCGGGGTTGACAGCCACGTCCGTCTGAATGAAAGGAACATAATTTTCCTGGGAGAGGGAGCGTCCTTTCGCGCTGACGATTCCCGCCGTCACGCTGTTGTCAAAACCAAACGGGGAGCCGATAGCGACAACCCATTCCCCAACCCTGAGCGACTCCGGATTGCCGAACGTAACGGCTGGCAGGTTTTTGGCCTCAATCTTTATCAGGGCGACATCCGTCCGCCGGTCCGATCCGATGACATTTGCCTTGAATTCGCGCTTGTCGGTCAACCGGACCAGAATTTCGTCGGCACTGTCAATGACGTGCGCGTTCGTTAGAATGTAGCCGTCGGCGCTGATGATGAAACCCGACCCAAGCGAGTGCGTTTCGAATTCTCGCGGAGTAGACGGTTTTCCCGGCTGCTGAGGAAAGAAACGGCGGAAAAATTCGGACATTGGATCATCGTCATCGAATGGAAACGGCATGCCGCGGAAATTTCCGCGCACGATCTGCGTTGTGCTGATGTTGACAACAGCGGTTCCCTGTTTTTCGACCAGATCTGTGAAATCAGGAAGCCCCGCGCTTTGCGATTGGGCGGTAAAAGAAAAAAACAGCAAAAAAAGCGCCGTGAAAATCTGTTTCATGGGAAATTTCAACCTCCGGTAAATTTATTTCTCGCGGAATATTAGCTCAAAAAACGGGAACTCAATCAACTCCTGGCAAGGGACGGGAAGGAGCCTGTTCTTCCTGCGTCCGTGTATTTCCTGAAATGGAAGGTTCCGGACAGGAGTGATTTACGATGACAGGCAGCGCTTTTTCCTTATCTTCCCGCGAGAGCAGTTTCAGGCATGGCCAGGACAACAGCAATCCAGAGAAAGCCATCAGAATGGCTGCCGGTTCTCCGCCAAGCCACATGCCCGAAAAAACACCCAGAAAGAGAAAGAGAAGCGGTATTCCATAAGCAAGAAGCGCCGACCGCCAAAGGCTTCCATCGGGAATCGAAACGATGACACTGTCACCGGCGGAAACTTTGCCCGGATTTAAAACCCGGAAAATTCGCGGTTTGCCGCGTCCGGCTGGACGATGAGCGCCGCAGCCGCCGCGACAATGGGCACATCCGGCATCATCCGCATGAATAACGGCATAGTCGCCATCGAGCGCGGTTACGGTAGCAATCGAATCGATCATCGACAGAAAGGAAAGTATCCCAAAGGTCATTATCCTAGCATTTCCTGGAAGTGTCCTGCGAGCGTTTTGCGACAGGCGGAAGTTTTCTGCTGCGGTTTCTCTATGTCTTGACAGGCGTGAACGCGTGCCGCCGGTTTTTTCAGTATGGCAGGATGTAGGCTATAGTAAGTAGTGCGGTAATACGCATTTCCTTTGAGGGAGGTATCGGAGATGGCGTTTTTGTTTGATGTTCTCGTTATCGGCAGCGGTCTGGCGGGGCAGTCCGCCGCGCTTCGTTTGGCGCGGACGCGCAAAGTGGCCTTGATTACCAAGCGCGCCATGGAAGAGAGCGCTTCCGGCCATGCCCAGGGCGGAATCGCCGCCGTTCTGGATACCCAGGATTCGATTGAAGCGCATATTCGCGATACGGTTGTGGCGGGCGCGAATCTTAATGATGGAAAGGCGACCCGTTTTGTCGTCGAGAACGGCCCCGGAATGATTGACTGGCTAATCGCCCAGGGCGTCTCGTTTACACGTGAGCGAGGGGCATACCACCTGACCCGGGAAGGCGGGCACAGCGCGCGCCGCGTCATCCACGTCGCCGACGCGACAGGGCAGGCCGTTCAGGAAACCATGACGCGGAAAGTCAGAGAACATCCGAATATCTCGATTTTTGAAGAACATATCGCGACTGACCTGATTACCGGAAAAAAACTCGGATTGGCGGATAACCGCTGCTATGGGGCTTATGTTCTTGACAATGCCAGCGGCCGGGTTCTCACATTTGGCGCGGGGCATACGCTGATAGCGACAGGCGGCGCGGGCAAGGTCTACCTGTATACGTCGAATCCCGACACTTCGACCGGCGACGGCATTGCCATGGCGTGGCGCGCGGGATGCCGGGTCGCGAACATGGAATTCATCCAGTTTCATCCTACCTGCCTTTACCATCCGCAGGCCAAGTCCTTTCTGATTACGGAAGCCGTGCGCGGCGAAGGCGGGATTCTCCGGCTTCCCGACGGAACGCGGTTTATGCCGGACTACGATCCGCGCGCCGAACTTGCGCCGCGCGACATCGTCGCGCGCGCTATCGATTTCGAAATGAAGAAGCGCGGCATCGATTGCGTTTATCTCGATATTTCGCATCGTCCGCCCGAATTCCTGTCCGCGCATTTTCCGAACATTCTTGCCCGTTGCCGCGAGTTTGGCATCGATATCACGCGCGAACCCATTCCCGTCGTTCCGGCGGCGCATTACACCTGTGGTGGAATCATCACGGACACGAGAGCGCGTTCGGACATTCCCGGGCTTTATGTGGCCGGGGAAGCCTCCTGCACGGGCTTGCATGGCGCAAACCGGCTTGCCAGCAATTCGCTTCTGGAATGCCTGGTATATGCCGAAGCCGCCGCGAAGGACATTCTTGCCCAGCCGGAAATCCGCCTGCCCGACCTTCCCGAATGGGACGCCAGCCGCGTCAGCGATTCGGATGAAGAGATTGTTGTCCATCACAACTGGGAAGAATTGCGGCGCTTCATGTGGGATTACGTTGGCATCGTCCGCACCACAAAACGCCTGCGGCGTGCGCGGCATCGTATCCGGCTTCTGACGCAGGAAATAAACGAGTTTTACTGGAATTTCCGCATCAGCCACAATCTGATCGAGTTGCGGAACCTTGTTTTGACCGCGGAGCTGATCGTCCGTTGCGCTTTACGGCGCAAGGAAAGCCGGGGATTGCATTACAGCCGCGACTACCCGGAATTGCTTCCGAAGGCAAAAAACACGGTGATTGCCGGATTTTCGCCGCGCCGCCCGGACTGATGGCGTTCCCTTCATTCCGCTTGCGCGCGGCCTGTGAACGCGCGGTCAAGAGGGCGCGTTATCCTTTTCTTGCGTCACATTTCCCGACGCGCTATAGTCTGGCCGCGGATGGGATCGTGGCGGGCTTTGTTACCCGTTTCCTTCCGCCGGAAGCGTCATCCGCCCGGAAAATATCGGGCCAGCGTTCGCAAGACGAAATTCTGGGGAGTGGCGTGGATTTTATCCCCTTGCCGGCGGACAGATCCGGCGCGTTTTCCAGCGCTGGCGACTCTTCCGGGCAGAGAAGAGGTTTTGGCGGGATCGCTCATTTCTCATGAAGCGCCTTACATGGTTTTTACTCAATCGAGGATAATTCTCCAAAATACCGAATATGGAAAAGAAAACTGCTTTAAACGCGATACATCGCCAGCTTGGCGCGAAAATGGTCGACTTCGGCGGATGGGATATGCCTTTGCATTACGGCTCGCAAATCGAGGAGCACCATGCTGTCCGTAACGATAGTGGAATGTTCGACGTTTCGCACATGTGCGCTGTCGATCTGGCTGGCCCCGATGCGAAAAAATACCTCCTCCGTCTTGTGGCGAACAACGTCGACAAACTCCAGAATGCCGGCAAAGCGCTTTACAGCGCCATGCTCAATGAAAACGGCGGAGTCATTGATGATCTGATCGTCTATTTTGTCGAAGATGGCTGTTTCCGCATCGTCGTCAATGCCGGAACCGCCGAAAAAGATTTGCTCTGGATGAATTCGCGGCAGGCCGAATGGGAAAGCAGGGTGACAATCACGCCGCGCCGCGACCTTTCGATTGTCGCCGTGCAAGGCCCCAACGCAAAAGCCAGAGTCTGGCAGGCATTGCCTGGGGCGCGCGCCGTGACGGAAAGCCTCAAGCCTTTCTGCGCGGCGCGGGTTGGCGATTATTTCATCGCGACGACGGGATATACCGGCGAAACCGGATTCGAAATCACCTTGCCTTCTTCCATGGTTCAGGATTTCTGGAAAAAATTGCTTGATCTCGGCGTCAAACCGGCCGGACTTGGCGCTCGCGACACGCTGCGCCTTGAAGCTGGAATGAATCTGTACGGACAGGATATGGACGAGAAAGTATCGCCTCTCGACGCCGGTCTCGCGTGGACGGTCGATCTGGAATCGGCGCGTGATTTCGTCGGAAAAGCCGCTCTGCTTGCCCATCCGCAAGAACGGCAGTTTCTTGGCCTTCTGCTGCTCGATCAGAATGGCGTGCTGCGCGCTCATCAAAAAGTCCTGACCGCGAGTGGTGAAGGCGAAATCACCAGCGGAACGTTTTCTCCGACCCTTGAGCGATCGATCGCGCTGGCGCGCCTGCCGTTCAAGACCGCCATTGGCGAGACGGTCAAGGTCGAAATCCGCAACAAACAACTGGCCGCGAAAGTGGTCAAGCCCTGCTTTGTCCGGAACGGAAAAGCCTTCGTTTAATCCCCTTTCAGCCACACTTATTTTTCAGGAGCGATAATGACTATTCCAGCCAATCTCAGATATACCGGAACTCACGAGTGGATCCGCAAGGAAGCCGACGGTGCGCTGACCGTCGGAATCACCGAGCACGCGCAGGAGCTTCTTGGCGATCTTGTTTTCGTGGAATTGCCTGGCGTCGGCAAGGAACTCGCCAAGGATCAGGAAGCGGCGATCGTCGAATCAGTCAAGGCGGCTTCCGATGTCTATGCGCCCGTCGCGGGAAAGATCACCGAAGTCAATGAGGCGGTTGTCAAATCGCCGGAGCTTATCAACCAGGATGCTTATGCTGCCTGGCTGTTCAAAATCATGCCCTCCAGCGACGCTGATTACGACGCTCTGCTGGATGCGGCGGCTTACGAAAAAGCCTGTCACGAATAACCAGTCCGGCTTTTTTCGGAAAGCCGGGCGACCATTTGCCGAATCCCTTAGTGGAGAAACCATGTTTTCGAGTTTGCCATTGAACGCGCTTGAACAACGCGACGAATTTGTTTTACGCCACATCGGGTCTTCGCAAAAAGATATCGATGCGATGCTGGCCGATATCGGCGCTCCCGATCTTTGTGCCCTGATTGATCAGACGGTTCCGTCGGCCATACGGCTTCCCACCCCTCTGCCGCTCGGCAATTCGCGGCCTGAAGCGGAAGCGCTGGACGCCCTGAAAAAAATCGCCCTCAAAAACCGCATCAATAAATCACTGATCGGCATGGGGTATGCGGAAACTTTGACTCCCGCCGTCATTTTGCGAAATGTGCTGGAAAATCCGGGCTGGTATACCGCCTACACTCCCTATCAGGCGGAAGTTTCCCAAGGGCGGCTCGAAGCATTGCTCAATTATCAGCAGATGGTTATCGACCTGACCGGCCTGGATCTCGCCAATGCCTCGCTGCTTGATGAAGCGACCGCCGCCGCGGAAGCGATGACGATGGCGCGGCGCATCAGCGTGTCCAAGTCGAATGCCTTTTTTGTCGACGACGCCTGTTTCCCTCAGACCATCGACGTGCTGAAAACCCGCGCGGAATTCTTCGGTTATGAGCTTGTTTTCGGTAAACCAGAAGACGCCGGTTCACAGGATGTGTTCGGCGCGCTCTTCCAGTATCCGAATGACGATGGCGAAGTCATTGATATTACTGAACCCGCGAAAGCCGTCAAATCGCGCGGCGGGATCGTCATTGTCGCCGCCGATCTGATGGCGCTTGTGCTGCTGAAATCGCCGGGCGCGATGGGCGCCGATATTGCGCTGGGTTCATCGCAGCGTTTTGGCATTCCAATGGGATTCGGCGGCCCGCATGCCGCCTATTTCGCCACGCGCGACGAATATAAACGCACAGCGCCGGGCCGCATCATCGGTGTCTCGGTCGACGCGCGCGGCAACAAGGCGCTGCGCATGGCGCTGCAAACGCGCGAACAGCACATCCGCCGCGAAAAAGCCAACTCCAATATTTGCACTTCCCAGGTATTGCTGGCCAACATGGCGGGAATGTACGCCGTTTACCATGGCCCGCAGGGTGTGCGGCGCATCGCGCAACGCATCCACCGCCTGACGCAGGTTTTTGCCGAAACCCTCAAGCGTGCTGGCATCGCTGTGCTGACGAAATGCTTTTTCGATACGCTGCATATCGATCTCGGCGTCCGCGCGATCCGCGTTTATCAAGACGCCTTGAATGCCGGATACAACCTGCGGCATGTCTCGAATTCCGTTCTGGGCGTTTCCTTCAACGAAAAAACGACGCGTGGCGACGTGATCGCCTTGATAAAGATCGTCGCCGACATTACCAGCGATTTCGATATTTTTGATGCGCAATTGAGCGAGTGGGAGAACAGCTTCCCCGAACCGGAATTCCGGACGGACCCCATTCTCACGCACCCCGTGTTCAACCGCTATCACACTGAACACGAGATGCTGCGTTACCTGAAACGTCTGCAAAACAAGGATTTGGCGCTTGATCACTCGATGATTTCGCTTGGCTCCTGTACGATGAAACTGAACGCGACGAGCGAAATGATCCCGATCACCTGGCCGGAATTTACCGATATCCATCCTTTCGCTCCGGCCAGCCAGACCGAAGGGTATATGGAAATGATCACCATGCTGGGCAACTGGCTGAAAGCGATCACGGATTTTGACGCGGTCAGCCTGCAATCGAATTCTGGCGCCCAGGGCGAATACGCGGGCATTGTCGCGATTCGCCGCTACCATGCGAGCCGCGGCGAATCGCGCCGCGATGTCTGCCTGATTCCGAAATCCGCGCATGGAACCAATCCGGCGACCGCCCAGATGAGCGGCCTGCGCATCGTCGTTGTCGATTGTGACGAAAACGGCAATGTCGATGTCGCTGACCTTGAAGCCAAGGCCAAACAGCACGCGGACAGCTTGGCCTGCCTGATGATTACCTACCCATCGACGCATGGCGTTTTTGAGGAAGCGATCCAGGAAATCTGCGGGATCGTCCATGAAAACGGCGGTCAGGTTTATATGGACGGCGCGAATCTCAACGCACAGGTCGGCTTGACTTCGCCCGGGATCATCGGCGCGGACGTCAGTCACATGAATCTGCATAAAACCTTTGCCATTCCGCATGGCGGCGGCGGCCCTGGCATGGGGCCGATCGGCCTGAAAGCGCATCTCGCGCCTTTCATGGCCAACCATGTTGTCCGGCCACTCGACGGCCCGAATTCGGCTCAGGGCGCCGTTTCCGCCGCGCCCTGGGGGTCGGCTTCCATTCTGCCGATTCCGTGGATGTATATCGCGATGATGGGCGGTGACGGGTTGAAATTGGCGACGAAAATCGCCATTCTGAACGCGAACTATGTCGCCGCGAAGCTCGATCCGCACTACCCGGTGCTCTATACCGGCAAAAACGGCCGCGTCGCGCACGAATGTATTATCGACATCCGGCCGATCAAAGCCGCGACGGGAATTACCGAAATCGACATCGCAAAGCGCCTGATGGATTACGGTTTTCATGCTCCGACGGTCAGTTTCCCCGTCGCCGGGACGATGATGATCGAACCGACCGAATCAGAATCGAAAACGGAACTCGACCGTTTTATTGCCGCGATGACATCGATACGCGAAGAAATTCGCAAGGTCGAGCAGAAGATATGGCCCGCGGACAACAACCCGCTCAAGAATGCTCCGCATACACAGGCCGATCTTGTCGACGACGACTGGAAACGCCCCTACACGCGCAAGGAAGCCGCTTTCCCCTTGCCCTGGCTGGAAAAGAACAAATTCTGGCCAAGCGTTAACCGAATCGACGACGTCTACGGCGACAGGAACCTGTGTTGCGGCTGCATCCCTGAAGAATAGCGCAAGCGATTTTTGAGGTTGCGAAAACCGGCGATTCGCTGGCGCGTCACATGGGTTGAAGTGCTCGACGCTATCCGCGGGTCGTCGCGTTCCCCTGCTCATGCCGAGCCTATCGACACCGTTTTCCGGCAGACTCGGAGCGGGAAGGCGTCATCCGCCACCGTTCCCTTTCCGCTCTTTTTCACCTCCAGGAAATGGTTTGGGTATGGAGGAAGGGCAACCCCCAATACACTTTTAATAAACAGACCTTGTAAAGCCTGTTTTTCATTTGATTTATTAAAAATAGCTTAAGAACGTTATAAATTTCGGTATTTTTTAAATGAAATCCTGTTTTGAATACTTCGTAAGAATGAATAAAATGGCTTGAAAACGTTTATTTATTCAAGAAGAAAATTGGATTTCGCTGTAATTTCATTATCGATATCCTGTGTTTTCAATCTATTCAGAGGCCGTCATGGAAAAAAATGACTTTGAATTACATCTATACTTCAAAAACGGTCGACGACAAAAAAACCGCGATGAGCGCGATACGGACAGTCAAAGTGAAAAGCACAGCAAATGGCTCGAATCTCCGTTCGTGGCGAGCTTGTCGAACCATGAATGGGCGCTCCGCCTTTCCAACCCTTACCCTTCGGCAAGTTTGGACGGGTAGGGCGAACGGAGGTTCTCCACGCCGTCCGCGCTGAATCTGCCGAACCATCAATGGCCCCTATTTCCGTTCGTACTTCGACAGGCTCAGTACGAACGGGAATAGGTGTTGTCAATGTGTTTTGGCAAAATCAGTATGAACGAGAATATGCACCGTTAATGGTTCAACGTAAACGGGTTTTTAACACGCTCACCACGAGCGGCGGTGAAAGGAAACAGCGCCACTTCATCACCTGCGGGATTTTGCGGTCATTTGAACGAAAAACGCACTAGGGTCTGTTGACACTCATGTGAGCCAGATGACGGAGGCGGTGAAGGTAACGAAAGAGGCGAAGCGTTCGGCGAGTTTGTCGTAGCGTTCGGCGAGTTTGTCGTAGCGTGTGGCGATACGTCGGAATTGCTTGATGCGACAGAAGAGGCGTTCAATCAGATTGCGGTTCTTGTACCGGTGCGGATCGAATGTTCGGTGGATGAGCCGCTGGCGACGTGGCGGAATGACCGGCTGTATTCCTTGATGGGCCAGATGTTCGAGAATGGCGTCGGAGTCGTAGGCCTTGTCCGCGCAAAGAGAGTCTGGTTTCAATGTGCCCAGCCGCGGCAGGGCTTGCGGGCTGTCGCCGGCTTCACCGCCCGTCAGACGGAAGGCGGACAGCAAGCCCAGGCCTTCTACCCAGGCATGAATCTTCGTGCTCAGGCCACCGCGCGAGCGTCCGAGCGCCTGATCTCCTTTTTTTTCAGGGCCCCCGCCGCGTGCTGATGCGCGCGAACGAGCGTGCTGTCGATGAATACTTCCTCGAAATCCGCGTCCTGCGTCAATTGCGCAAAGACGCGATGCCAGACGCCGCGACGCGACCATCGGGAAAAACGCTGATAGACACTGTTCCAGAGACCGAACGGGTCGGCGGGAAGAGCGCGCCAAGGACTGCCTATACGGGCAATCCACAACACCGCTTCAACGAACAGTCGATTGTTGCCCGCCGTACATCCCGGATCCCCGCCTTGCCGGGAAGCATCGACTCTATCCGCTCGAACTGATCGTCACGCAAGTACATACGCACCATCCTGACGCCACTCAAAAACCAGAATGGAAACGAAATGACATCGTGTGAACAGCCCCCTTGTAACCCATTGAGCGTCAACGATAAATTTCACCGAATATCCAAAAGAATGACTACGGGCCGATTGTCAACAGACCCTAGCATCCTTCGTCAAACTCAGGAGAGGCAGGATAAACGGCATTTTTTGCCGAGGACTATGCTGTAACACTTTTATTCTCTCCGGCGGCGTATTTTGCCGGAAAGAATAAAAGCACGTTTTCAAGGCGTTTTACCTCTTTCCCCGGAAATTTACTCCTGGGGAAGTGTTTCCAGTGAGGTGTTTTCAGCGTTTTTTCTGCGGCGGTAAATCGGTGCATACGCCGTGTGCTACCTCTGCCGCCTGGCCGATACTTTCACAGAAGGTCGGATGTGGATGGATTGTTTTTCCAATATCGATCGCGTCGCAGCCCATTTCGATCGCCAGAGCGACTTCGCCGATCATGTCGCCCGCTCCAGGGCCGATCAGCAGGCCGCCGATAACGCGGCGCGTTTCGGCGTCGAAAATCAGCTTGCTGAATCCGTAATCAGCCTGGTTCGCGATTGCGCGTCCGGAAGCCGCCAGCGGGAATTTGGCGATAGTTACATTCCGGTTTTCCTTTTTCGCCATGTCTTCAGTCACGCCGGCCCAGGCGATTTCCGGACTGGTATAGGCGACGCCAGGGATGACTTTTGCATCGAAAACCGATTTTTGTCCAGCCGCGGCTTC
>JAITGN010000099.1 GCA_031280565.1 Accumulibacter sp.
GGGAGGGTGTTAAAAACCCGTTTACGCTGAACCATTAACGGCGCATATTCTCGTTCATACTGATTTTGCCAAAACACATCGACGACATCTATTCCCGTTCGTGTTGATTTTGCCGGAACGCATTGACGGCATCTATTTCCGTTCGTACTGAGCCTGTCGAAGTATGAACGGACGCTCCGAGGTCTTCCCAATGCCTCTTTAATCAGGGGCGTTCAAGCTAAAGGCATTCCTGGCCTTTCCAATCCTTACCCTTCGACAGGCTCAGGGCGAATGGATTGGAAAGGCGTTCTTCGATAAACTTCCTTCGACAAGCTCAGGACAGGCAGGGCGAACGGATTGAAAAACACGCCTCCGGCAAACTGGACGGGTGGATGGACTAGAAAGGCATTCTCCGGACAAGCATCTTCTGGATTTAAAAATAGCTTAAGAACGTTATTTTAATTAGTATCCTTCGACAGGCTCAGGACAGGCAGGGCGAACGGACTGGAAAGAAGGTCTCCGGAAACCCAAAGAGATTAAAAATGGCTTAAGGGCGTTATTTTAATTAGCATCCTTCGACAGGCTTCCTTCGTCAAGCCCAGGACGGAGCAGGGTGAATAGATCGGAAAGGCGGAAGCCGTCCTCTTCCGGCCACATACCGCTATTCGGTCAGATTCTGTTCGATGGCGGTGGAGCTTGCGGCACCCTCCTTGGTCACAGTGAATACCTGTGAGTACAACGGACTTGATTTCCAGACAGGGCCTTTCGCTATTTTTTGCGCATTTTCCACGCTCGCCGCACGGACACCGCGCCGCTGAACGGTACCGCTCCGATCGTAGTCCGTGGTGAAGGGCTGGTGCGGGCCTTGCCCCATTTCGTCATGTGATCCGTTCGATGGGAAGTTTGTTTCAAAGTATCGCCAAACGTCCCCATATGACGGAATTCTCATATTCTTTTGACGGGACATTGACACCCGCTTCTCTAGTGTGGCGAACGTACCTTTTTTGGACGTCTCGCCATGCCCAGACACAGTCCCATCGAACTCGATTTTTCCCGCAAGTATGACCGGGAACATGCCCGGCAATACCTGAACAAGCATCAGGATGGTCTGGCAAGACGCCTGTCACACTGGCGCGACATCCAGCTGGCGCGCCGCGCCCTGGAACTGGCGGGCGAACCCCGCCGGGTGCTGGATCTGCCCTGCGGCGCCGGTCGTTTCTGGCCGATGCTGTGCGAACATTCCAAGCGAATCGTCCTCGCCGCCGACAATTCCGTCGACATGCTCACTCTGGCTCGCGCCGCCCAGCCGCGCGACGTGGTCGCGCGGATCAGCGCTTTCCAGACATCGGCCTTCGCCGTCGACCTGGATGCCAACGCGGTCGATTGCATCTTCTGCATTCGCCTGTTGCACCACATCGAGTTGTCGGAGCATCGCCTGGCCATCCTGCGCGAGTTTTACCGCGTCAGCCGCGACACGGTGATTCTCTCGCTATGGGTTGACGGTAACTATAAGGCCTGGAAGCGCCGCCGCCTGGAAGCACGGCGCGCCGCCAAAGGCCGGCCCTCGGAGAACCAGAACCGCTTTGTCGTCGCTCGTCCGGTGATTGAGGAAGAGTTCAGGCAAGCAGGTTTTTGCATCGTTGATCACCTGGATTTCTTGCCGGGCTATGCCATGTGGCGCACCTACGTGCTGCGCAAGGATGCCTGATCCGATCCGCGCGTCTGCCTGCCAGCGCGGCCTCCACGGAACTACCGAATTCGACCGTTGGTGGCACAGTCCGGGGCAGTGGGTCGAACCGGCGAACCAGCGGCGCGGCGGCGAAAGTGGCGTGCGTTTGCTGCGACAGCGCGATCCGATGCGTCCTCCGCTGTACTGCAAACGACAGACTGGGCATATCTATCGCTCACTGTTACATCCCTTCGGATGTCCGACCATCCTGCGCGAACAGCAAGCCTACCGGGCGCTTTCTTGTCTCGGTATTATGACCCCGAAGATTGTCTACTGCGCGGCTCGCCAGCAACATGGGCGCTGGCAGGCGCTGTTGGTTACCGAGGCATTGCAGGGATTCGTCAGCCTGGAGCAATGGTACATCGGCCATAATGGCGCTACGCCTGGCGAGGCCGTATTGAGGCAGCTGGCCGTCACACTCGCGCGTTTGCATCAGGCACGCTGGCAGCACGGCTGCTGTTATCCCAAGCACATCTTCATCAGTACCCATTCGGGCGAAGCGCGTCGGGTAGAAATTGCCCTGCTGGATCTGGAAAAAAGTCGCCGCCGCTGGCGCATTGAAAGCGCATCACGGCATGATCTGCGTCAGTTGGAACGGCACCGCGGCGAGATGCCAAAGAGCGATCTGCTATTCTTCCATGAGATTTATCGACGGGCGCGGGAGGATTTGACCGGCATTTGATCCCCGATTCATTTTCGGCCTGCTTATGGAATCGGAAATGAAGCGGAAATGCCAGGAGAATCCAGGATCGTTCCAGTCCTTCTCTCACAGTTTCAGCGCCCCCCATGTCACGGATCAGCTCACTCGCGGCGATGTCGCAAAACAGGCGGAAGAAGTTATGCCTCTCCCATGCAAGAGCTTTCCCCTGAAGGAGAGGCGACCGGAGCCGGTTTTGATGAGGGTTGGCATCGCCGCGTCCAGTAATTCACCCGCCCCCGCCCCATTATTTCCCGCCGGAAACCGCCAATGAGCCTACTACAGTCTTGCTCTCGGATGATGCTGCTCATGCAGGGATTTGAGCCGTTCGCGGGCGATATGGGTGTAAATCTGCGTCGTCGAAATATCGGAATGGCCAAGAAGCATCTGGACGACGCGCAGATCCGCGCCATGATTGAGCAGGTGCGTCGCGAAGGCATGACGCAAAACGTGCGGCGAAAGCCGTTCCGGATCAATTCCGGCGCGCGGGGCGTAACGTTTGATCAATTGCCAGAACGCCTGGCGCGTCATCGCGGAACCGCGCGCCGTGACAAAAAGGTATTCGCAAACGCGCCGTCCGAGCAGTTCGCCGCGCGCCTCGGCAAGGTAGCGGCACAGGCTGTCGACGGCGTTTTCGCCGAGCGGGACGAGGCGTTCTTTCGCCCCCTTGCCAAAAACGCGAACGACGGCCGCGTCGAGATTCATTTCATGCAGTTTGAGCTTGACGAGTTCAGAAACGCGCAAACCGGTGGCATAGAGCGTTTCGAGCATGGCCTGGTCGCGCAGTCCCAGCGCGTTTTCCGTCACCGGCGCGGCGAGCAGCGCGTCGACCTGCCGCTCGGACAGCGCCTTGGGGAGGCGCGATGGTTTGGCGGGCATCGCGATTTTCAACGTCGGGTCGACGGATATCCGGCCTTGGGCCAAAAGGCGGCGGTAAAAACGCCTCAGCGTCGAAACATAACGCGCTTGCGATGAAGCTTTCATTTCCCGCGAAAGCCCGGCCACGAACCGCATTAGATCCGCTTCAGCCGCGTCGCATAAATTTCCCGCGTTTTCTTTTTTCAGCCACGCGGCAAGGCGGAGCAGATCGCTCCGGTAACTGGCGAGCGAGCTTTTGGAAAGACCATCTTCGAGCCAGAGAGCATCACAGAAAAAGTCGATCTCCGCGCGACTTTGCGATGGCGCTGAGTCAGCGGCGCTCATGGTCGAGAAGCCAGCGCTTGATTTCCAGAAGGAAACCGCCGCGCTGACGCGCAAATCCTCCAAGCCCTCCTCCCGATGCGACAACACGGTGGCATGGAATGACAAGCGGGAAGAAATTCGCGCCGCAAGCCTGCCCGACCGCACGTGGCGCGCTGCGCAACGCTTTTGCGAGATCGCCGTATGTTCTCGTCTGCCGGCTCGGAATCGCGGAAATCTGCTCCCAGACCCGTCTCTGGAATGGAGTGCCGGAAGGGCGCAAGGGCAGGGCGAAGTGAAAATCCGGATCGGACAAATAAGCGCGCAATTGCCTCACCGCTTCATCGGCGAGAAAGCTGGACGGCGCTATTTCGGCGCAAGGCTCAAGATAACGGATCGCGTGAAGCTCATCGTCATCGCATTGCACGCCGATACAGAAACCCGGCGCGGCAAGAACCGCTTGAAAGGAGGGTGATGTCATCGTAAAACTAACTCCGGTTTGAAACCCCGCCCTTCAGGGCTGTCGCTAATTTCTTGCTCGCGCGCCGAGGTTTGCTGTTCATTCGCGCACCTGCCCCGTTCCGAGCACAATCCACTTCTGGCTGGTCAGGCCCTCAAGTCCAACCGGGCCGCGCGCGTGGAGCCGGTCAGTCGAAATGCCGATTTCCGCGCCAAGCCCATATTCGAATCCATCGGCAAAACGGGTCGATGCATTGACCATGACCGACGCGGAATCGACTTCCCGCAGAAACCGCAAAGCGTTGGAATAGTCTTCCGTAACAATGGCGTCCGTATGGTGCGAACCATATGCGTTGATATGGTCTATCGCTTCGTCGAGACCTGCGACGATCTTGACTGAAATAACCGGCGCGAGAAATTCGGCGGCATAGTCTTCCCCGGTCGCCGGCACGGCCGCGCTGACAAGCGCGCGCGTTCCGGCGCAGGCCCGGATTTCAACGCCCCTGGCGGTTAGCATCGCGGCGACCGGCGGCAAAAGCCGCGCGGCGGCCGGGCGCGCGACGAGCAGCGATTCGGCGGTGTTGCATGTTCCATAACGTTGTGTTTTGGCGTTTTCGACGATTTTAAGCGCTTTTTGCGCATCGGCGCTCTCGTCGAGATAAACATGGCAATTTCCTTCGAGATGCTGGATCATCGGAACGCGCGATTCGGCCAGCAGGCGCGAAATCAATCCTTTTCCGCCGCGCGGGACGATGACATCAACGTATTCGCGCATGGTGATCAGCCGCCCGACAGCCGCCCTGTCCGTTGTATCGACAACCTGTACGGCATGCGCGGGCAATCCGGCGGACGAGAGTCCTTCATGAATCAACGCCGCGATTGCGCGATTGCTTTCAATCGCCTCGGAACCGCCGCGCAGGATGCAGGCATTCCCCGCCTTGAGGCACAAGGCGGCCGCGTCAGCAGTAACATTGGGACGCGATTCGTAGATAATCCCGACGACGCCGAGCGGCACGCGCATCCGGCCAACCTGAATGCCGCTGGGGCGGTATTTCATCTCACCAATTTCTCCGACCGGATCGGGCAGCGACGCGACTTGTTCGACACCTTCGGCCATCAATCCAACGCTTTTTTCACTCAGCGCGAGCCGGTCGATCATTGCCGGTTCCAGCCCGGCGGAGCGGTCGATATCCCGCTGGTTGGCCGCCAGGATCGCCGCGGAATTCTTCCGGATAGCGGCGGCGATGTTCAGCAAGGCCCTGTTTTTCGTTTGACTGTCGGCGCGCGCGACAAGCCGCGAAACTTCACGCGCGCGCTGCCCGACGGCGTTCATATACGACTCGATATCCATTGTGTTTGACCCGTCCATGTAAGCACGATTATAGCGGCTATCTCCCGAATCCGGCGGACGCCGCCGCCGGACAGAAACGAAGTCCAAGACGCAAAAGTCTGTTCCAGGCGTCGCCGGTTCCAATGCCCTTGAACAGTTGGTCGATATTCGAAGCGTCCGCCAGCGCCGCTCGCGCCGCCGCCACGCTGATCCGTTGCACGGCGCGGCGGAAAGCGGTTTGGCGCGCTCCCCAGACACGCGCTTCTTTCAGGAGGAAATCAAGCGGCCTGCCGGAATCGATCCCGGTACAGACATGGCACAGCGCGCGGATTTCTTCGGTCATCGCCCAAAGAACGAGCGGCAACGCTTCGCCTTCTTGCTTCAGCCCTTCCAGCGCGCGCGCCAGGCGTCCGGCGTCGCCAGCGAGAAGCGCTTCGCGGAGATCGTCGATATCGTAACGCGCGACATCGAGCACGGCGTCGCGCACCTGCCGCGACGCAAGCTGGCCGGGAGGATAAAGCAGTCCGAGTTTCAGAATTTCCTGATGGGCGGCGAGAAGGTTTCCCTGAACACGCTCGGCGATGAAATGAAGTCCTTCCCTGCCGGTCTGTTGTCCCTGCCGTTTCAGCCGCCCGGCGATCCATTCCGGCAATTCGTGGAAAGCGGGCGCGGCCGATTTGACGATGACCCCGCTCTCGTCGAACGCATTGAGCCAGGCCGCCTTTTCTTCCGTCCAGTCGAGCGTGGGAAGGGTAACGAGCAGCAAGGCGTCAGAAGAAGGGCTTTTGCAATAGTCCCTGATCGCCTCGCCGCCCTCGCGGCCAGGCTTGCCCGTTGGGACACGCAGATCAATGAGTTTGCGGCCGCCGAAAAGCGAAAGATTGGCAGCGGCGTGAATGAGGGCCGACCAGTTGAAATCCGGGAGGACGGTCAGTATTTCGCGTTCGTCGAAACCTTGACGGCGCGCGCTCGCGCGTATGGCGTCACAGGCTTCGATGACCAGCAGGGGATCATCGCCATAGACCGCGTAAAGCGGCCGCAGCTTGTGTTCGAGATGAGACGCCAGTTGATCGCCGCGCAAGCGCATCGGTCAGTCCGGCTGTTTTTCCAGTTGCGCGGGTTTGGCGGCCGACAAGCGGCGCATCAACTGTTCGACGACATCCTTTTGCATATCCTGCCAAAGAAGTTCCTCTTCCTGTGTTTTCGACAGCGCGTCCGAATCCGAATACGTCAGATCGCGGTTTATCTCGATGCTTCCCGGGACGATGAGATTGCGGCCCACGTTATCGACAACGCGATATCCATAGCGGAAACTCAAGCGTTTTTCGCGCACGCGCCCGGCGCTTGACAACGAGAGAATGATCGGCAGGCGGGTTTCGCCTGCCGGCATCAGGGTAGCCTGCGCATCCTTTGCCGAATCGGCGAGCCGCGTGCCGCTCATTCTGACGGAACGCTTCAGGCTGGCGACGATGGGAGAATGATCCGGGCCGGAAATGTAAATACTCTCATAAGGCAGAGTGTAAGCGCCGCGGAGCTGAAAACCGCATCCGGCCAGAAAGACGGAGAACAGGACGAAAACGCGGATTACCGGCGGCATGGCGGACTCCTAAAGGACGATGTTGACAAGCCGGCCTGGAACGACGACCAGCTTGCGCGGCGGCTTGCCATTCAGATAACGCTGCGCGGCTTCGCTCGAAAGGGCGATTTCCTCAATGGCGGACGTTTCCGCCGAAGCGGGAACGCGCAAGCGTCCGCGCAATTTGCCGTCGATCTGCAGGATCAGTTCGATTTCGTCCCGCGCCAGCGCGACCGCGTCAACTTCCGGAAAAGATTGCGCACCGGCGGACTCGCCAGGACGAAGTTCCGCGAAAAGCGTCTCGCCGACATGCGGGACAATCGGGTAGAGCATCAGAAGCGCCGCTTCCAGCGCTTCCTGGCGGACGGCGCGCGCCGCTTCAGAGGCGTCGTCGAGCCGCGCGCAGGCATTGAGCAGTTCCATGACCGCTGCGATCGCCGTATTGAACTGTTTGCGGCGTCCGTAATCGTCGGCGACCTTGCCGATGGTCTGGTGCAGCTGACGACGAAAGGATTTCAGCTCAGGCGAAAGCTCCCCGCCGGAGTCAGCGCGCGCTCCGCCTTTCGAGATGTGTTCATAAACGATCCGCCAGAGGCGCTTCAGGAAGCGGTAAGCGCCCTCGACGCCGGCGTCCGACCATTCAAGCGATTGATCGACCGGACTGGCGAACATGATGAACAGACGCACCGTGTCAGCGCCGTATTTATCGATCAGTGCCTGCGGGTCGACGCCGTTGTTCCTTGACTTGGACATTTTTTCGATGCCGCCGATCTGTACCGGCTGCCCGTCGGCAAGCAGTTTCGCCGCGACCGGACGGCCGCGCTCATCACATACAATCTCGACTTCGGATGGGTCGATCCAGTCCATCTTGCCATCGGGCTTTTCCCGGCAAAAGGTCGGCGCGACGACCATGCCTTGTGTCAGCAGGCGCGCGAAGGGTTCGTCAAGCCGAAGCGATCCGAAAAGACCGGCATCGCGCATCAGTTTTGTCCAGAAACGCGAATAGAGAAGATGCAGGATCGCGTGTTCAATGCCGCCGATATATTGATCGATTCCTCCGTCGCACCAATACGCAATTCGCTCGTCGAGCATTGCCCGGGTGTTGTCCGGGCAGCAATAGCGCAGAAAGTACCACGACGATTCGACGAAGGTATCCATCGTATCGGTTTCGCGGCGGGCCGGCTTGCCGCATTTCGGGCAGACGCATTCATAGAATTCGGGCATCCGGGTCAGCGGGCTGCCGCCGCCGGTAACTTCAACGTTTTCCGGCAGAACGACGGGCAATTGCTCGTCCGGCACCGGAACATCACCGCAGTCTTCGCAATGAATGACCGGAATCGGACAACCCCAGTAGCGCTGACGCGAAATCCCCCAGTCGCGCAGACGGAATTGCGCGCGTTTCTCGCCCAGCCCCCTGGCCGCGAGATCGGCGGCAATCGCGTCAAACGCTTCGGCGAACCCAAGGCCATCGTACTTTCCGGAATTCACGCAGACGCCATAATCGGCGTAAGCCGGCATCCACGGCGCGGTCACCTCGGAATATGCGCCCTCCGCGCCCTCGGGTGAAGCAATGACCATCCGGATATCGAGACCATATTTGAGCGCAAAAGCGAAATCACGCTCATCGTGCGCCGGAACGGCCATCACGGCGCCCTCGCCGTATCCCATCAAAACATAGTTGGCGACCCAGACGGGCAGTTTTTCGCCGCTGAGCGGATGCGAAACATAAAAGCCCGTCGGCATGCCTTTCTTTTCCATCGTCGCCATGTCGGCCTCGGCGACGCCGCCCCGCTTGCATTCTTCGACGAACCCGCGCAGCGCGGGATTGGCGGCGGCGGCCCGGGAAGCCAAAGGATGTTCAGCGGCGACCGCGACATAGGTCGCGCCCATCAACGTATCCGGGCGCGTGGTAAAAACCTTGAGCGCGCCTTCACCGCCGATGGACTCGACAGACTCCGCTTCGTACGGAAAACAGACTTCGCAGCCGAAGCTTTTTCCGATCCAGTTTTTCTGCATCAGTTTGACCTGTTCCGGCCAGCCGTCCAGTTTTTCCAGATCACCCAGCAATTCGTCGGCGTAAGCGGTAATCCGCATATAATACATCGGAATTTCGCGTTTTTCGACCGGCGCGCCGGAACGCCAGCCGCGCCCGTCGATCACCTGTTCGTTCGCAAGAACGGTCTGGTCGACAGGATCCCAGTTGACCGTGCCGTAACGCTTGTAAACAAGACCTTTTTCAAACAGGCGGGTAAACAGCCATTGCTCCCAGCGGTAATAATCTGGTTTGCATGTCGTGATTTCCCGGCTCCAGTCGATGGCGAACCCCAGACGCTTGAGCTGGGCTTTCATGTAGTCGATGTTCGCGTATGTCCATTGTGCGGGAGGCACGCGATTCTGGATGGCGGCGTTTTCGGCTGGCATGCCGAACGCATCCCATCCCATCGGCTGCATCACGTTGAATCCACGCATGGCATGAAAACGCGCCAGCACATCCGCGATCGTGTAATTGCGCACGTGGCCCATATGCAGTTTGCCGGACGGGTAGGGGAACATCGACAGGCAATAATATTTTGGCCTGCCCGGGTCTTCGGTGGCGCGCGCCGCGCCGGTTTTTTCCCAGCGCGATTGAACGACGGGTTCGATGGAATGCGGATCGTATTTTTCCTGCATGACGTGACCGGAGCGGAAGAAAATCGGATTCTGGATTATACGCGCTTTGAAGCGGCGCCCTCATGCGGAAACACAGCGAAACGCGCCAAAAACGGTGCGTCCGGGACGTTCACCGGGAAAGTTCATTCGCTTCATTCGCGCGGGGGACGGCGACAAGAACATTGCCCGGCTTGAGTAAACGATTTTTTATGTCAGAATGATTTTATTGAAAGACTTGCAATTCAATGAATCATGAAGAATTTCAATGTAAAAAATATACAATAATTAAAATTTATTCACGATTTCAAGCCATTCTAATAATTTAAAAATCCATTATCATTAAAATAAATAACGTTTTCAAGGTTTTTTAGTCTAAAAATTGATAAAAACAGTTTAAAAACGTTTATTTATTTTCCGCACAGGGAATGCCGCTTCTGCCGGGACAGGCTCTGGAAAAACTCCGCGTGGACGCGCAACCGTCCAGGCGGTTTTGCCGGGAACGGCGGGAAGTTTAAAAAACGTCAAAGGAAACGGAAAACCAGGACGACGACCAGCGTCGGCGGAAGGGCGGCGAAAAGCAGGCCGAGCGGCTGAATTGCCTTTTCACTGAATTTTTCCTTCAAAATCGCCGCGCCGGCCGGATTGGGCGCGTTGGCGATGATCGTCAGCCCGCCGCCCGCGACCGCGCCGGAAACCAGCGCGATCTTGAATTCGCTGCTCAATCCCTCGACGAGCGAGCCGAGATACGTCAGCGCGGCATTGTCGGTCACCGCCGTCAGGGCCGCCGTCCCGTAGAACACGGCTGAGGTGTCCATTTCCATCAAAATGGTCTGGAGCCACCACTGCTGTTTTCCCCCCAGAACGACGAGTCCGGAAAGGAAAAAAGCGACAAGAAACGCTTCACGCAGGATCAGCGGGTTCTGATAGCGCTTGTATGCTGTTGCGTATCCGAGGAAGAAACACAGCAAGCCCATAAAAATGACTGGATGATGCGCAAACATGACGACCGCGGCCAGGAAAAACAGGTGAACGGCGACGACGCCGAAGGGCGTTGTGTCGCGCCGCGCCGCGGGATTCGGCTCGACGCGCTCAAATTCCTTGCGAAGCAAAAAAGTGGCGATCAGCGCGTTGATCAGAACGGCAAGGGCGGATTTCCAGCCGAAGACGTTTAACATGAAGGCGAAATCCCAGTTCCACTTGGCCGCGACCATCAGGACAGGCGGCGCGGCAAACGGCGTGAGCGTGCCGCCGATCGAGACATTCACAAAAAGAACGCCAAGCGTGATGTATTTGAACCGCTCCGGAATTTTTCTGGAAAACAGCGAGTCGCGCAGCAGCATCGCCGCAAGCGTCATCGTCGCGGGTTCCGTGATAAATGAGCCGAGAAGCGGCGTCAAAAAAAGAATGAGAAAATAGGTCGCGACTCCGGACGGCACGGGCAGGGCACGCGCGAACGTTCTGACCAGCGTTCCGGCGAATTCGAGAATGGGACGGGTTCCCGCAATAACCATGATCGCGAAAACGAACATCGGTTCGGTAAAGTTGCGGGACTCAAGATAGGCGATAGCTTGCTGTTCTCCCGCCAGAATCAGGATAAAGACGATGAGAACCATTGCCCAGAAACCGAAGACGACTTCCACTTCGCCCAGGAGGTGCCATATTCCCGCGTGACGCGGCTGGGCATGGGCCAGGTGTTCGAAAAACTTTGTGGAAAAAGTATGAATGATCGCCAGCGCGAAAAGGGCGGCGGACAAAATTTGCAGAATGAATTCGGATGTCGGGGTCACGGCGCGAAAAACTCCATGGAATTATGAGCGGCTTGTTGCCTCGATTTTAGAGCATTTTCGATTCAAATAGCGGCATGTGGCCGGGAGAGGACGGCCTCCGCCTTTCCGATCTATTCACCCTGCTCCGTCCTGGGCTTGACGAGGGATGCTAATCAAAATAACGTCCTTAAGCTATTTTTAATCTCTTTGGCTTTCCGGAGACCTTCTTTCCAATCCGTTCGCCCTGCTCCGTCCTGAGCCTGTCGAAGGAAGTTTATCGAAGGGTAAGGATTGAAAAACGATTCGAAGAAAGAATCGGGATTGGAAAAACCATTCATGATCTGGAGCGTCCGTTCCTGCTTCGACAGGCTCAGTACGAACGGAAATAGATGCCGTCAATGCGTTCCGGCAAAATCAGTATGAACGAGAATATGCGCCGTTAATGGTTCAGCGTAAACGGGT
>JAITGN010000104.1 GCA_031280565.1 Accumulibacter sp.
GGGAGGGTGTTAAAAACCCGTTTACGCTGAACCATTAACGGCGCATATTCTCGTTCATACTGATTTTGCCAAAACACATCGACGACATCTATTCCCGTTCGTGTTGATTTTGCCGGAACACATCGACGGCATCTGTTTCCGTTCGTGCTGAGCTTGTCGAAGTATGAACGGACGCTCAAGCCTTTCCAGTCCTTACCCTTCGACAAGCTCAGGGCGAACGGACTGGAAAGGTGTTCTCCGACAGGCTTCCTTCGACAGGCTCAGGACAGGCAGGGCGAACGGATTGAAAAACACGCTTCCGACAAGCTTTCTCCGTCAAATTCTGGACGGGGCAGGGCAAATGGGCTGAAAAGTGGCTCTCCGGAAATCCAAAAAGATAAAAATTGCTTAAGAACGTTGATTTTATCTTCGGTTCTGTTTCTTGATCATTGTGGTGAACGTGCCGACTCATCGACAACATCTATTTCCGTTCGTACTGAGCCTGTCGAAGTATGAACGGACGCTCCGGGCCATAAATGACTTTTCCAACCCTGATTCTTTCTTCAAATGGTTTTTCAATCCTTCTCCTTTGACAGCGCCTATCTCCGTTCGTGCTGAGCTTGTCGAAGTAGGAACGGACGCTCCGCCTTTCCAGTCCTTACCATTCGACAAGCTCAGGGCGAACGGATTGGAAAGGTGCTCTTCGACAGGCTCAGGACGGAGCAGGGCGAACGGACTGGAAAGGTGTTCTTCGACAAGCCCGGGGCGGAGCAGGGTGAATAGATCGGAAAGGTGGAGGCCGTCCTCTCCCGGCCACATGCCGCTATTTGAATCGAAAACGCCCTAAAAAAGGGATAGGCGCATGTACTATAACGATGGTTCGGAAACCTTGCCGGACAGCGCCTTTGCCAATGGTGAAATTTTTTCAACAGGAATTCTGGTCGAAAACGCTCCGATAACTCCGGCGAAAGAAGGGCAAAAAAAAACGGCGGTTTGAAAAACCGCCGTTTACATCGGTTGTGACTCGTTCAGCTTTTCGGGCGAACGTGATCAAGAAGCCTTTCGGACGCCAGGCTTGGCGTGATAACGCCCTGTGATACATCCTGCGACAGTTTTGGCAATTCCGCCTCAACCAGCGCATTGTTGCGGAAAAGCTGTTTGAGTCCCGCCTCAATCATGCTCCACATCCAGGCGAGCGACTGATTTTGGCGTTTCTGTTGCAATTCGCCCGTTTGGGTCATGATCTGACGGTAGCGCTCAATGGCGTCCCAGAACTCATCCATTCCTCTTTTGTTCAAGGCGCTCAGGCCGATAACCGGCGGCGACCAATTGGGCGAAGTCGGGCGCAGCATGTGAAGAGCCTGTTTCCATTGCGCCATGGAAACAGCGGCATGCTCCGGGTTGATGTCGATCTTGTTGATGGCAACGAGATCGGCGATTTCGACGATGCCTTTTTTGATGGCCTGCAAGTCATCGCCCGCATTGGGCAATTGCAGCAGGATAAAAATGTCGACCATTCCAGCGACGGTTGTTTCACTTTGACCCACGCCCACCGTCTCGACGAGAATAACATCGTAACCGGCGGCTTCGCACGCCAACATGGCCTCGCGCGTTTTTGCGGCGACGCCGCCCAGGGATCCCGCGGAAGGACTGGGGCGTATAAAGGCCTCTTCACGCTGGCAGAGCATCTCCATGCGTGTCTTGTCGCCAAGAATCGAACCTCCGGAGACCGAAGACGACGGATCGACAGCCAGAACCGCAAGTTTGTGACCGCGTTCGATCAGCCAGATGCCGAGAGCCTCGATAAATGTGGATTTTCCCGCGCCCGGTACACCGGAAATGCCAACGCGAATGGCATGTCCGGTGTGGGGCAGGATGGATGCAACGACTTTCTGGGCGCGTTGCTGGTGCGCAAGAAGCGTAGACTCGATCAACGTAATGGTTTTCGCGAGCGGACGACGTTTCCCGGCCAGCAGACCTTCAACCAGTTCCTGGTCTTCGGCGGAGAGCACTTCACCCGTTGGAAGCTTTGCATCCATTTCGTTCCCTTTCAGTTATTTGGCCGGGAACGCTTTGTTGATTTCTTCCAGGACTTTCCTGGCAGAATCTTCAATGCGTGTTCCAGGGCCAAACACCGCCTTGGCGCCGCCTTGATACAGGGCATCATAATCCTGCGCCGGGATGACGCCGCCGGCAAAGACAACGATGTCGTTGGCACCCTGTTTCTTGAGGGCTTCAACGAGCTGCGGAACGAGGGTCTTGTGCCCGGCGGCCAGCGAGGAACAGCCAATCGCGTGGACGTCGTTCTCAATCGCAAGACGCGCCGCTTCTTCCGGAGTCTGGAAGAGCGGGCCTACGTCGATATCGAAGCCCAGGTCGGCGAACGCGGTCGCGACAACCTTGGCGCCACGGTCGTGACCATCCTGACCGAGTTTGGCAACCATGAGACGCGGACGGCGGCCATGCGCTTTTTCGAACTTCTCGATATCTGCCTTGATGGCTTTCCAGCTTTCCTGGGCTTCCACGATACCTCCATAAACACCCGAAATGGTTTGGTTGGTGGCGCGGAAACGGCCAAAGACCTTTTCCAGAGCATCCGAAATTTCACCAACGGTCGCGCGCAGACGGACAGCCTTGATCGCCAGATCCAGAAGGTTGCTCTTGCCGCTTTCGTCCTTGGCGCCTTCGGTGAGCGCATCGAGAGCAGCCTGTACCTTGGCGCTGTCGCGGGTCTTGCGGATATTTTCGAGACGGTCGACTTGCGACTTGCGGACGGCGTGATTGTCGACTTCGAGGATTTCGACCGCGTCTTCCTTCGGCAGCTTGTATTTGTTAACGCCGACGATGACTTTCTTGCCGGAGTCGATGAGTGCCTGGGTTTCCGCGGCGCAGCTTTCGATCTGCATCTTGGCCCAGCCGGATTCGATGGCCTTGACCATGCCGCCCATCTTTTTGACTTCTTCGATGGTCGCCCACGCCTTGTCGGCCATTTCCTGGGTCAGTTTTTCCATCATGTAGGAGCCGGCCCACGGGTCGACGACGTTACAGATGTGGGTTTCTTCCTGGATGATGACCTGCGTGTTCCGCGCGATACGGGACGAGAAATCGGACGGGAGCGCGATGGCTTCGTCGAGCGAGTTGGTGTGCAACGACTGGGTTCCGCCGAAGACGGCCGACAGCGCCTCGATCGTCGTGCGGATGATGTTGTTGTACGGGTCTTGCTCGGTCAGCGACCATCCCGAAGTCTGCGTGTGTGTCCGCAGCATCTTCGATTTTTCTTTCTTCGAGCCGAATTCGGTCATGATGCGGTGCCACAACAGGCGCGCGGCGCGCATCTTCGCGATTTCGAGGTAGAAATTGATGCCAGTGGCCCAGAAGAACGACAGGCGGCCAGCAAAATCATCAACGTCCATGCCCGCGGCGATACCGGTCTTGACGTATTCGATACCGTCGGCCAGCGTGAAGGCCAGCTCAAGCGCCTGGCTCGCGCCCGCTTCGGAGATGTGGTAGCCGGAGATCGAAATCGAGTTGAACTTCGGCATGTTTTGCGAGGTGTAGCGGAAGATATCGCCAACGATTCTCATCGAGGGGGCCGGCGGATAAATATAGGTGTTACGGACCATGAACTCTTTGAGAATGTCGTTCTGAATCGTTCCGGTCAGGTCTTTCTGCTCAACACCCTGCTCTTCGGCGGCGATGATGTATCCGGCCAGAATCGGCAGAACCGCGCCGTTCATGGTCATCGAGACAGAAATCTTGCCAAGCGGGATTTCGTTGAACAGGATCTTCATGTCTTCGACGGAATCGATGGCTACGCCGGCCTTACCGACGTCGCCGACGACGCGTGGATTGTCGGAGTCATAACCACGGTGCGTGGCAAGGTCGAACGCAACGGAGACGCCCTGTCCGCCGGTCGAGAGAACCTTGCGGTAGAAGGCATTGGACGCTTCGGCGGTGGAGAAGCCCGCATACTGACGGATCGTCCAGGGGCGTACCGCGTACATCGTCGCCTGAGGGCCGCGGACATAGGGCGGCATGCCCGGCAGGGTATCCGTGTATGACAGATTTTCTATGTCCTTCTTGGTATAGAGCGGCTTGACCGTAATACCTTCAGGAGTGAGCCATTTGACGCCTTCGAGCCACTTTGCAGGGTCGGTGACGGTCTTTGGGGCCGATTTTTGAGCGGCCTGTTTCCATTGATCCAGATTGGATGAGTCAGGTAGTTTCTCGTTAGACATTACAGTACCTTTCACTGAGTAAAAAAACGGGAGGCATTCTTTTAGGGTGAACGCCGAATTCAGGGTCTCTTTTCAGTGGAAACCCGCTCCGGTCTTGAACTGGGTGAGAATGCCTCTTGAACCTCTAATGCTACTTTATTCACAACTTCAAGGCAAGAAAAACAGCATTTTTTCGAACAAAAAAACGAAATATTTTTTGAGAGCGGCCTTGCCGGAGATTTTTCAGGCGCGAATGAGTGGAAAATTAAAAAGACAGAAGACTTCCGGAAACCCGCGAAATGCCGGGAGCGCAGGACGGAAAGAAAGAAAAAAAGAAGAATGGGAAACCGATACCGATGGAGTGGTAGGGCGTATAGGGATCGAACCTATGACAAACGGATTAAGAGTCCGCTGCTCTACCAACTGAGCTAACGCCCCACATTGCGCCAATCATACTACAAGGTACAAGGCGGTTTTTACTGGTAGGTCGGGGGAGGTTCGAACTCCCGACCAACGGATTAAAAGTCCGCTGCTCTACCGGCTGAGCTACCGACCCGAAAAGTCCCGAATTATAGAAAGCATGTACAGTCCTGTCAATTTTTCCTCTTTCTTTCGTCTTTCGCGCCCGCGTCTTTCACAAACCGGACAATCCATTTATAATCCGCCTCCTATCCGAGGAGCGTTGCAAGGCCGTCATTTAGAGACGGTTTCAGGCTCGGCGTATAACGGCGCTCACTTTTCAACCCGTGGCGGTTACGGGGAGGAGTGAGAAATGCCGGTCTTCTTTTTCCCCTCTCGTTCCAGTCACCGTTTTTAGGAGAAATGCAGTGACTGCTTGTTCAGACTTTGTCATCGCCAACCCGGAACTCGCCGGTTGGGGACGTAAAGAAATACGCGTTGCCGAAACCGAAATGCCGGGGCTTATGGCCATTCGGGAGGAATTCGCGCCAGCTCAACCGCTCAAGGGCGCGCGCATTTCCGGTTCGCTCCACATGACGATTCAGACCGCGGTATTGATCGAAACGCTGGCCGCGCTGGGGGCCGAGGTTCGCTGGGCGTCGTGCAATATTTTCTCGACCCAGGATCACGCCGCGGCGGCCATCGCGGCGCGCGGCGTTCCGGTTTTCGCCGTCAAGGGCGAATCGCTGGCCGATTACTGGGACTATACCCATCGCATTTTCGACTGGCCGGCGGTGAACGGAGAAAAAGTCTATAGCAACATGATTCTGGACGATGGCGGCGACGCGACGCTTCTTCTGCATCTCGGTTCACGCGCGGAAAAAGATGTTTCCGTGCTGGACAAGCCCGCTTCCGAAGAAGAGACCCTCCTTTTTTCGGCGATCCGCGAGCGGCTGTCGAAAGACCCTGCCTGGTATTCGACGCGCCTTGAAAAAATCCGCGGAATAACCGAAGAGACGACGACCGGCGTACATCGCTTGTACCAGATGCACCAGCGCGGCGAACTTAAAGTGCCCGCGATCAATGTCAACGATTCCGTGACGAAATCCAAATTTGACAATCTTTATGGCTGCCGCGAGTCGCTGGTTGATGGCATCAAACGCGCGACCGATGTGATGGTGGCGGGAAAGATCGCCGTCGTCTGCGGCTACGGCGATGTGGGAAAAGGCTGTTCGCAAGCGCTTCGCGCGCTGTCGGCGCAGGTCTGGGTCACCGAAATCGACCCGATCTGCGCGCTTCAGGCGGCGATGGAAGGCTACCGGGTCGTCACGATGGAACATGCCGCCAGCGAAGCCGATATTTTCGTCACGACGACAGGCAATTTTCACGTCATTACCCATGAACACATGCGGAAAATGAAGGATCAAGCGATCGTCTGCAATATCGGGCACTTTGACAGCGAAATCGATGTCGCCTCGCTCGAAAAATATTCATGGGAAGAAATCAAGCCCCAGGTCGACCATGTCATTTTTCCGGACGGCAAGCGGATCATCCTGCTGGCGAAAGGGCGTCTCGTGAATCTTGGCTGCGCGACCGGACATCCGAGCTACGTTATGTCGTCGAGTTTCGCCAATCAGACGCTTGCCCAGATCGAGCTGTTCACACGTCCGGGCGACTATCCGGTCGGCGTCTATACCCTGCCGAAACGTCTGGATGAAAAAGTCGCGCGCCTGCAACTCAAAAAGCTCAACGCGGAACTGACCGTGTTGACTGATGAACAGGCGCGTTATATCGGCGTGTCCGTTGAAGGGCCGTACAAGGCTGATCATTACCGTTATTGAATCCGGCGATTGCCTCCGGCAAGGCCGGCGGGCATCAGGGCGCGGAGGAAGCGGCGTTTCTTCCGCGCGCGATTTATCCCCTTGGGGGGACTTTCCAACCAGAGTGAGCCTATGATGAAAACCGAACTTTCCGTCGAATTTTTTCCGCCGCAAACCCCCGAAGGCGTCGAAAAACTGCGCCTTGTCCGCAAGCAGCTGACCACGCTGAATTCTGATTTTTATTCGATTACTTTTGGCGCGGGCGGGACGACGCGCGACCGGACGTTTGCCATCGCAAAAGAAATCAGGGACGAAGGCATTCCTGTCGCGCCGCATCTTTCGTGCGTCGGATCGAACCGGCAGAAAATCCGCGAAATTCTTCAGGATTACCGCTCGGCGGGAATCCGTCACATCGTCGCGCTGCGCGGCGATTTGCCCTCCGGCATGGCGGAAGCCGGTGAATTCCGTCATGCCAGCGAACTGATCGAATTCATCCGCGAGGAATGTGGAGACCATTTCCATATCAAGGTCGCGGCTTACCCCGAATGGCATCCCCAGGCGCGCCATCCCCGCGACGATCTCGCCGGTTTCGTCAAAAAGGTAAAGGCCGGGGCGGATTCGGCGATTACTCAATATTTCTATAACGCCGACGCTTATTTCCGTTTTGTCGACGACGTTCGCGCGTCCGGACTCGATATTCCGGTCATTCCCGGCGTCATGCCGATCAACAGTTTTTCGAAGCTCGCGCGTTTTTCCGACAACTGCGGCGCGGAAATTCCACGCTGGATGCGCCGGAAATTCGAGGAACTCAGCGACGATGCCAGCGCAATACGGGAACTTGGACTCGATATTGTCACGGATCTTTGCGGGCGTTTGCTGGCGGGAGGCGCTCCGGGACTTCACTTTTTTTCGATGAACCAGTCGCCGCTGATCCTGGAGATTTGTTCCCGCCTGAAGATTTCCGGTTGACATTGCCGACCAGCAGCACGCCGGAAAGCACGAGCAGCGTTCCCGCGATCTGGGCGAGCGAGATGTTCTCGCCGAGAAAGCGCCATCCGAAAAAGATCGTCAACACCGGGCCAAGCGCTCCGATCAGCGCCGTGCGCCCGGCGCCGATCCGCCGCGTGGAAGCCGAGAGCATAAAGACCGGCATGACCGTCGAAAAGACAGCCATTCCAATTCCATAAAAATAAACGGATGCGGGTAAAACGAGAGCAGAAAGCGGCTGGACGGCGAAAAAGTGGAGTTCGGTGGCCGCGACGGAAACCAGCATGGCCAGTGACGAAAAACGGGCGACGCCGAATCGTTTGATGGCCGTTTCGCTGCATGCCTGGTAAATCGCGTAGACCGTCGACGCCGCGAAGACGAAGCCCGCGCCGAGCAAGACCTGGCGGATGTCATCCGCTATCCGCAGATCGTGCGCAAAAGCCAGGGCGATGCCGGAATACGAAAGAATCATTGATTTTATTTCGATCCGGTCAAATGTTTTTCCCATGAACGCGACGCCGATCAGAATCGTCAGCATGGGATAGGTAAACAAAATCAGGCGTTCCAGGCCCGCCGAAATATAGCGCAGCCCCATGAAATCCAGGATGCTCGACCCGTAATACCCCAACAGGCCGAGGGCGATCAGGAAAGCCCAGTCGCGGCCGGAAAGCTTTGGGCCGCTTCGCAAGGACGAGAGTCCCACCCAAAGAAATGCCGGAAACGAAAAAACCATCCGCAGCGACAAAAGGGTAATCGCGTCGACGGAAGTTTCCATATAGGCCAGCTTGACGAAAATCGCCTTGAGCGAAAAGCCAAGGGCGGACAAGATCGCGAAAACGACCCCCAGACGCTCAGACGACCAGCGGTTCCAGAACATGGAGTTACGATTAAAAATTTATGGAGAGTGAACGATGCTTCAATCCACGCCCGTAACCGGGCAGCCGTTTGGAAGAGCCTACGCTTCTCCCGGACGAGATTATTCCCCTGAAAGATGAGGTTTTCAACCGGAGCTGGTTTTTGACAAATCCTTGTCTGGCGAATCACAAGGATTTCTCGACGATTCTCGATACGCCGGAGCCGGAGGCGTCTCGCCCGTTAGCGAGGAGGGGAAAACACGCCCTTGAAACGCGGATGTTCCAGTTCACCTTCCCGGTTGGGCGATGGGGGCAAGCGCGGGGAGTGCCTCCTGCGCGATTATCACCTTGAAGGAGTTCTGGCCGGAGGGAATTTTTAAAGAAGGATAAAACTATTTATGACACAGCCTGAATGCATTGAAAACAGAGATAGATAGAACATAATTTGTTAAAAAACAGGAAGATTATGAAAAATAAACTACGTTTTCAAGCAATTTTATAAAGATAAGGCTGAAACAAGGTTGATAAATGTAAGGATAAATATACGGTGTTAAGGTATCTTTATAATAACTCGATGAAATAAGCCTGAAGAACGTATTATGTTCGGAAGGCGGCTAATCAGGCTGAAAGTGTTCTTGAGTGTGTCGAGAAAAAGTCTGTCCGCGTTGAGCCTGTCAAATCATCAACAGCGTCTATCTCCGTTTGTGCTGAGCTTGTCGAAGCATGAACGGACGCTCCGATTTTCCAATCCGTACCTTCGACAAGTTTTCTTCGATACGTTCAGGACGTGGCGGAATGAATGCATGGAAAATATGAACGGATCGTAGATTCACAGGGTTTTTCAATCCTTACCCTTCGACAAGCTCAGGGCGAACGGATTGAAAAACGAGCTTCTGGCACGCTTCCTTCGACAGGCTCAGGACGGAGCAGGGCAAACGGATTGGAAAGACATTCTCCGGACGAGTGTCTTTCGGATTTAAGAATGGCTTAAAAACGTGATTTTATATTCTGTTCTGTTTTTTTGCCATTCGTGGTGAGTGTGTTAAAAAACCATCCGCGTTGGGTCTGTCAAACCATCAACAGCGTCTGTCTCCGTTCGTGCTGAGCCTGTCGAAGCATGAACGGACGCTTCGCCTTCACAGGGTTTTTCAGTCCTTACCCTTCGACAGGCTCAGGACGGGGCAGGGCGAACGGATTGGAAAACGCAACTTCGACAACGTCTATCTCCGTTCGTGCTGAGCCTGTCGAAACATGAACGGACGCTCCGAGTCGTAAATAAGCTTTCCAGTAAGGCAATGCGTGAAAATTTTATTCTTGTGCGGGGGAGGCAAGGGGCGTTTGCCGCGCTTCTTCCTGTTCTTCCATTTCGCGGAGAAGCTGAAAAATCGCGCGAAAATTTTTCGGCGGACGGCTCTGTTCGCGCTCCTTGATCGCCGCGCGCCGGAGCGAGCGGAGCCGTTGAATAAACGTCGCGGGGTGATGCGCCGCGATTTCGCCGATGGCTTTTTCGTCTTCCATCAAGCGATTCCGCGCCTGTTCCAGGCGGCGCAGCTTCGCCGTTTCCGCCGCGGAATCGCCGCGCGCTTTTTCGAGCGCGGCGCGCACCGGTTCGACGTCGATATTCCGCATCAGGCGGCCAATGTATTGCATTTGGCGGCGTCTCGCCTCGTCGCGACGGGTCATGCGCCGCGCTTCGCGCACGGCCTGGAGCAATTCTTCGGGAAGGACGCCGGGCGGCTCTGCCAGGTCAACGAGCGCTTCGCCAAGCGATTGAAGCTCTTCCATCGCGCGTTTGCGCTTCGTTTTCGAAAGCGGCGCGGATACCATGGATTTGTCTCCGCGATTTTCATTATCATCCATACATATCCGGAACGGGGCGGGGAATTGTTAAACCATCATGATAGCGGTTTTCATCGCCATTCGCTTCCGGTTGGAATCCATTCCCTTCAGGAGGATAATGATCGCCGGACGGGAGCGGATGCTCCACTGTCTGACCTTGCCGGACATAAGCCGGAATTTCCTTGCATTGAATATCGAATGGGACGCCATGACCGAATCACGTTTTGCACGCGCGTTTGAGAATTTGCTGGAACTGACCCAGGATGTCCTGACTCTGGCGAAAAAGTCCGGGGCCGCGGCCTGCGAGGTCGATGTCTCCGAAAGTTTCGGGCAGAGCGTTTCTGTCCGCCGCGGCGAGGTTGAGACAATAGAGCATAACCGTGACAACGGAATCGGCGTTACGGTTTATCTCGGCAGGCCGAAAAACCAGCGAAAGGGACACGCGAGCACTTCGGATTTTTCTCCGGCCGCTCTGCGCGATACTGTCGAGGCGGCGTTGAACATCGCGCGTTTTACGTCTTCCGATCCGTGCGCCGGATTGCCTGATCCCGACTTGCTGGCCAGTCGTGAAGAGGGGTTTGCCGACCTGGATTTATATGATCCCTGGCCGCTTTCCGCCGAGGAGGCTATCGATCTGGCGCGGCGCTGCGAACAGGCGGCGTTTTCCGTCAGTCCCCAGATCGTTAATTCCGATGGAGCGGCGGTTTCGATCCAGGAAGGGCAGTTCGTGTCGGCTAACAGCCTCGGTTTTTCCGGCGGGTACCCCAGCTCGCGGCATTATCTTTCCTGTTCCGCGATTGCCGCCGAAGACGGCCGCATGCAGCGCGGCGACTGGTATTCCATCGCGCGCGATCCCGGAAAACTGGCTTCCGCCGAGGCCATCGGCGACTATGCGGCGCGGCGCGCCCTAGCGCGCCTTGGCGCGCGGCGAATCGGCACATGCGAAGCGCCTGTGCTTTTCGAAGCGCCGCTCGCGGCTTCCCTGATCGCCAATTTTGTTCACGCGGCCAGCGGTGGCAGCCTGTATCGCAAATCGTCTTTTCTTCTCGACAGTCTGGATTCGCGCGTTTTCTCGAAAAAAGTCCGGATCAGCGAACGTCCCCGCTTGCGCGGTGCGTTGGCCAGCAGCCCTTTCGACAGCGACGGCGTCGCGACGCGCGACCGCGAAGTCGTCGAGGACGGTATTCTGCGCGGCTATTTTCTGAGCGTCTATACGGCCCGAAAACTTGGCATGCGGACGACCGGCAACGCGGGCGGCTGCCATAACCTGATCGTCCATCCGGGTAAACACGATTTTTGCGGCCTCCTGAAAAAAATGCGGCGCGGCCTGCTTGTTACCGAATTGATGGGACAAGGCGTCAATTATGTGACAGGCGATTATTCACGCGGCGCGGCCGGTTACTGGGTCGAAAACGGGGAAATCGCCTATCCGGTCGAAGAAATCACGATCGCGGATAATTTGCGCGATATTTTCCGGAATATTGCCGCTGTCGGAAATGACGCGCTGGTGCGCGGGGCACGCCAGGTCGGCTCAATTCTCGTCGAACGGATGAAAATCGCGGGAAATTGAAGGGCGGTATACCGATTTTTTACGTGAGGCTTATAATGTTTGACTATATAAGCGTTTATTCTTTTTTATCACCCAGGAGACGCAAACCATGGAGAGACGTTCCTTCCTGAAAAAAGCCGGTGCCGGTCTCGCGGCGGGCGCGGTCGCCGCTCCGGCAATTGCCCAGACCCAGGGTCTGCCGGTCATCAAATGGCGGATGGCATCAAGTTTTCCAAGAAATACCGACACCCTGCACGGAACAGGCGAGTACCTTATCAAGCACATTTCCGACATGACAGACGGCAAGTTCCAGATACAGATTTTTGCGGCGGGCGAGCTTGTTCCCGCGCCGGGCGTTCATGATGCCGTCAAGGACAACACCGTCGAAATGGGATATACCTGTTCGTATTATTATTTCGGCAAGGATCCGACTTATTGCATCGATACCGCGATTCCCTTCGGCATGAATTCCCGCCAGACGACTGCCTGGTACCGCCAGGGCAACGGCCGTAAGCTGATAGGCGATTTTCTCGCGAAATCGAATATCGTCGCGTTTCCCTGCGGGAATACCGGCGTTCAGATGGGCGGTTGGTTTCGCAAGGAAATCAAGACGGCTGATGATCTGAAAGGCCTGAAAATGCGCGTCGCCGGACTGGCGGGAGCCGTTCTGGGCAAGCTCGGCGTCGTTTCTCAACAGATATCCGGCGGCGATATTTATCCGGCGCTTGAAAAGGGCACGATCGACGCGACGGAATGGGTCGGACCTTATGACGATCTGAAAATGGGCTTCAACAAGGTCGCGAAATACTATTATTACCCGGGATGGTGGGAAGGCGGCCCGCAGATTTCGGTTTATATCAACACGAAAAAATGGGCTGAACTTCCAAAAGCCTATCAGACAGTCCTCGAAACCGCCTGCGCCGACGCGAACGCCGAAATGAACGCGCGTTACGACACGAAAAACCCGGTCGCGCTGAAACAGATCGTCGCCTCCGGAACCCAGTTGCGCATCTTTCCGAAAGACGTCATGGATGCCTGCTACAAGGCGGCGATGGAGTATTACGCGGAAACTTCCGCCAAGAATCCCGATTTCAAGAGAATCTATGAAGATTACAGGAAATTCACGGACGATCTGAATTCATGGTTCCGCGTTGCGGAAGGCTCTTACGCCAATTACATGTTCAGCCGCAAAAACTGACACGGTGTTCAGGCAGATTCGGTAGATAATTGCCGTCAGCCACAATAAGCGGCGCGCGCTTTATGCCCGCGCCGCTCGTTTTTTATGGAAAGGCGGCGCCCATATTGGAGATATTTGCGATATATCGCCTTGGGATATATGTCAGGATTATGAAATAAATGATTTGGAAAGATTTGGATTTTAGAGATTATATAAAAATGGAGATTAAAACAGATATTTTTCCAGGGGATGCGGCTGAGGTACTCCGGGAAATTGACGAAAATACAGTAGATTTAATAATAACATCGCCTCCATATGCAGACCAAAGGAAAGATACTTATGGAGGCGTTCCCGTGAATGAATATGTGGAATGGTTTCTGCCCATTTCTAAGGAATTATTACGTGTACTAAAACCAACGGGGACGTTTATACTAAATATAAAGGAACGTGTGCTGAATGGCGAAAGGAGTACCTATGTCATAGAATTGATTTTGGAAATGAAAAAACAAGGCTGGTTGTGGACGGAAGAATTTATATGGCACAAAAAAAATTGCTATCCTGGAAAATGGCCGAACAGGTTTAGGGATTCATGGGAAAGATTATTGCAGTTTAATAAATCAAAACAGTTCAATATGTATCAGGAAAATGTCATGCTTCCGATGGGTGATTGGGCCAAGACCCGTTTGAAAAATTTAAGTGAAACAGACAAAGTAAGGGATAACTCAAGAGTTGGGAGTGGTTTTGGTAAAAATATTTCCAACTGGATTGGTAGAGAGCTTGCTTACCCAACAAATGTTCTCCATTTAGCTACAGAATGCTCGAATAAAAATCATAGCGCGGCTTTTCCGGAAGAATTGCCTTGTTGGTTTATAAAGCTTTTCACAAAAGAAAATGATATGGTGATGGATCCGTTTATGGGGTCTGGCACAACATTATTTGCTGCCCGGAAAATGAGAAGGAACTCAATTGGAATAGAAATCGTAGAAGATTATTGTGACGTCGTTAAAAGATCGTTGGATACAGTGGAGTTGTGTTTGTTTGAAGAGGAGGCCGCATATGTATTCGCCACTGATAAATAATATAGTGAATATGTTGAAAACAATATTTCTGTGTTTCACCAAAAAAGAATAGATAAGATTGGTACATTGAAATTAAGAGAGGTTCTAAAGAAGAAAAATCTCTAGTTGTTCAAGGCGAAATATTTGCAAACAGCAGAGGAAATCATTAGGGAGATTATTAACGCATATATTTCCTCAAGTGAAGAAACCATGTTTGGAGATTGGCTTGAAGGTCTGGCGATTTATATCAATGAAAAAGTCTATTCCGGCCGAAAGTCTGGAATAAAAGGTATTGATCTGGAATTTGACAACAATGAAACAAGATATATAGTTTCAATAAAATCAGGCCCCAATTGGGGTAACAGTTCACAGACAGCAAAGATGGTTGATGATTTTAAATTGGCACAAAAGATATTGCGAACAAGTAGTACCAGGATGAATATTGTTTGTGTTAATGGTTGCTGTTATGGGAAAGATAATAATCCTGATAAAGGGACGCATTATAAATATTGTGGTCAAAAGTTCTGGGAGTTTATTGGTGGAGACGAGAATATCTATACGGATATAATTGAGCCATTGGGACACAAAGCAAAAGAAAGAAATGAAGAGTATTCAGAAATGTATGCTCGGATGATAAATAGATTTACAAAAGAGTTTATAGAGTTGTTTTGCGATAATAATGGAAAAATAATTTGGAAAGATTTGGTAAGGTATAATTCCGGGAAATAACAAAGTGGCATGTCACATGACAGGTCTATTACGCTGCTCCCGCCTGTCGCGGCCCTGCGCGACTATTTCTTTCGTGGCGAGCCTGTCGGACCATGAACGGATGCTCCAGCAGTTTTTCAAATACTTTCTTTGTTAATGACTTGAACAGGCGTTCCCTTTTAATCAATCCGGCCTTTCCAATCCATACTCTTCGATAATGCCTATCTCCGTCCGTACTGAGCTTGTCGAAGTATGAACGGACGCGCCAAGTCCGTAAATAACCTTTCCAATCCTGACCTTTCGACAAGCTCAGTACGGACGGAGATAGACGTCGCCCATGTGCTCCGACAAAATCAGCGCGGACGGAGATTGGCATGGCTAATGGTTTGGCGAATTCAGTGCGGATGGGGGGGTAACACGCTTACCACGACTGGAAAAAAACAGTCAAAATATTCCTGAATCATTCCCCTGTATCCTCATCCGGCCAGGGTAGTCTTCTTCCAACGCCTTATTCCGCCGATTGTTTTGTACCCGTTATTGCGTTGACGGATACGCCGATTCATAACCGTAATCGCCCACGTCGATCTTGATGGTATCCAGATCGACCGGCGCTTGTTTTTCAAGTCCTATGGTCACGATCCACGGGAAAGCGACGATCAGCGTGATCGCGATGACCTGAATGAAAATGTAAGGCACCGCGCCCAGGTAAATATCTCCCGTTTTGACGGATTTGGGCGCGACGGAACGCAGGAAGAAAAGCGCGAAGCCGAGCGGCAGTGTCATGAACGATGTCTGCAGGTTCACAGCCAGCAGAACGCCAAACCAGATCAGGTCGATCCCCATTTTTTCCGCGACCGGCCCGATCAGCGGGACGATGATGAATACCACTTCGAAGTAGTCAAGAAAACAGCCCAGCGCGAAAATGATGATATTGACAGCGATCAGAAAACCGGTGTGCCCTCCAGGTATCGCTTCAAGCAGACGCTCGACCCACTGATGGCCGTTGACGGCGTAAAAAGTCAGCGAAAAAATCCGCGCGCCGATCAGGATAAACATCACAAAGGTCGTCAGGCTCATGGTTTTTTCCATCGCCTGCTTGAGCAGCGTCATATTCAGGCGTTTCCGGAGCAAAGCGATGATCAGCGCGCCCGTCGCGCCCATCGCGCCGCCTTCGGTCGGCGTGGCAAGACCGATGAAAATGCTTCCCAGCACCAAAAAAATCAGCGCCAGCGGAGGCATCAGCACGAAAGTGACTTTTTCCGCCATGGCCGAGAGCAACTTCAGGCCGGACAGGCGGTTGAGTGATGAAACGATGAACGCGAACACGATTCCCGACATCACGCTCAGCGTGATTTTTTTGTCGAGCGCTTCGTCTCCCAGGAAAAACTGACAGACCAGAATACCGATGAGCGTTGAAACGGCTGTCAGGACAAGCAACGAGCGCATTCCGCTTCGTCCGTCCGGTTCGCGGAATACGCGCGCTTCCGGCGGCAAGGCGGGAAGCCAGCCTGGTTTCAGGCGCGTCAGAAGAAAAATATACGTAACATAAAGAGAAATGAGCAGCGCGGACATGACGAACGCGCCCCTGTACATGTCACCGACCGATTTGCCGAGCTGGTCGGCCATGACGATCAGCACGAGCGATGGCGGAATGATCTGCGCGAGCGTTCCCGAAGCGGTGATCGTTCCCGAGGCGACTCTGGGGTTATACCCATAGCGGAGCATGATCGGCAGGGAAATCAGTCCCATCGAAATGACCGATGCCGCGATGATGCCCGTCGTCGCGGCCAGGAGCGCGCCGACGAAAATCACCGCATACGCCAGTCCGCCGCGCACAGGGCCAAAGAGTTGGCCTATCGTGTCAAGCAGGTCTTCTGCCATGCCTGAGCGTTCCAGAATCAATCCCATGAAGGTAAAGAACGGAATGGCCAGCATGAGTTCGCTGGCCATGATGCTGTAAATGCGATCCGGCATCGCCTGGAAAATCTGCGGCGGAATCTGTCCGAGCGCGACGCCGAGCAGGCCAAAAACAATGCCGTTGGCGGCCAGGGAAAACGCGACGGGATAGCCGGAAAGCAGAAAAACGATCATCGAGACGAAGATGATGGGCGCCATGTTGGCGGTTAGAAATTCGGTCATTTGTTTTCTTCTTTTCCGGTTGCGGCGGCGGAATTTTCTCCATCCGGAACGGGCGTTTTTTCAGCCGGATCAGGGATGAGTCCTTTCAGGCAGGCAATGCGCTTGATCAATTCGGAAAGGCCCTGCAGGACAAGCAGAAAGAAGCCCGCCGGGATCATCAGTCTTGCAGGCCAGACGATCAGGCCGCCAGCGCTGTTCGACATTTCGCCGGTTTCGAAGGTATGCATGAAGACCGGCCAGGAAAGCGCGATGATGCCGATGGACATGGGCAGCAGGAAGAAGAAAATGCCGAGAATATCAACCCAGAGCCGGACGCGCTTTGGCATGCGGCTCAAAAGCACGTCGACCCGGACATGCTCGTTGCGCAAGAGCGTGTAGCCCGAACATGACATAAAAATCAGGCCGAACAGATACCACTGCGCCTCCAGAAACGCGTTCGAGCTGTAACTGAACGCGTACCGCATGATCGCGTTGAATGCGCTGAGCAGAACGACGGCCAGCACCAGCCAGAGGGCGGCGCTTCCAATCCATCCGTTCAACGCGTCGATTTTTTTCGACAATCTGAGCAGGATATTCACAACGTATCCTTTGAAGACCGTTCTGTCATTTGAACGCGGAAAGCGGAATCACGGCGGGGCCATTCCGGAATTCGCGTCCGGACTATTTGTCCGCCATCAGCGCCTCGAAGCGGGCCTGCAGGATTTCCCGGCTCTCCGGATTGTTTTCGTCTCTCGAAATGCAATCGACCGGACAGACTTCGGCGCACTGCGGCTCGTCATAATGCCCGACACATTCCGTGCATTTCCCCGGATCGACCCGGTAATACTCGTCGCCCAGCGAAATCGCGCCATTCGGACATTCCGGCTCGCAGACGTCGCAGCTGATACATTCGTCAGAAATTATCATTGTCATGGTTTTTGTCTCCAAACATCAATCGGATCCGGCAACTTTTGCCTTCAGGCGCTCAACAACCAGCGGATGGGCGAATTTACTCACGTCCCCCCCGAGTTTCGCCACTTCGCGGACCATCGTCGCCGAAATGAACATGTATTTTTCGCTTGGCGTCAAAAAGAGAGTCTCGACTTCCGGATAGAGATTCCTGTTCATCCCCGCCATCTGGAATTCGTACTCGAAATCCGACGCGGCGCGCAGGCCGCGCAGAACCACCTTCGCGCCCTTCGAATGCAGGAAATCCAGCAGAAGGCCGCGAAAACTGCAAACCTCCGCATTTTTGTAGATTGACAGGATTTCCGTCGCCATTTCGACGCGCTCATTGAGCGAGAAGAACGGATGTTTATCCTTGCTTGCCGCGATCGCGACGATTACGTGATCGAAAAGTGAAGCGGCGCGTCTCACGAGATCCTCGTGTCCGCGCGTCAGCGGGTCGAAAGTCCCCGCGTAAATCGCAAGCCGCCTATTCAACGCCATCAGGATGAACTTTCCGCATCAAGTGAAAATGAACCTGCCCGGCCCGGCCGTTCCGCGCGGCGCGCCAGTCTCCGCACTCCCGCACTTCCCGTTCAGCCTCAATATAAACAAAAGCGTTCTCTTTTGCGAGACGTGAAATGAAAGGCGTCAGACGCTCGACCCAGCCTGAACCATACGGAGGATCGAGAAAGAGCACATCGAAACGCCGATCCGGCGGCAAGGAAGCGAATTCTACCGCATCCGAATCGATAATTTGCAAGCGCGTTTCTGCCGAAAGCATCCGGGCGTTCTTTTTGAGCGCCGCGAGAACAGCCGGAGCGCGTTCGACCATCACGACGCGGCTCGCGCCGCGCGAAAGCGCCTCGAAACCGAGCGCGCCGCTTCCCGCGAACAGATCAAGACACGAAACGCCCGACAAATTCTGGCCAAGCCAGTTGAAAAGGGTTTCGCGCACGCGATCCGGCGTCGGCCGCAAATTTTCCGAATCGGGGAAGCGCAAAACGCGCCGCCGCCACATGCCTCCGATGATACGCACCGAATTCATTTACCTGGGCCGCTCCTTTCTTTGAGCGAATCTCGCGTGAATTCCACCGACGGTAAACGATGTACGCGCCGGTTCGCACGGCACTGGTTGTTTTTCGTCACGGAAAAATTATTTATGACGAAGATTAAATATCGCTTGAAGCCGGAGTTTATTTCATAAAATAAAGCGAAAAACACGATTTCAATAAAATTAAATATACATTTCATGGCGATTTTATAAAATAATTTCTTGAGAAATTCATCAAGAAATAAGGATAAACATACGATTTAAAGCTATTTTGATGGAATACTGTTAAAATATCGCTTGAAAACGTTGTTTCTATTC
Organism: Accumulibacter sp.; assembly: GCA_031280565.1. Classification (GTDB taxonomy): domain Bacteria; phylum Pseudomonadota; class Gammaproteobacteria; order Burkholderiales; family Rhodocyclaceae; genus Propionivibrio. The sequence goes on from JAITGN010000104.1 coordinate 19,023, forward strand.
ATTGCGGAGAAAGCGCGCGACAAACGCGCCTGAATATTCGCCGCCGTCCGGCAACGGAATCCAGACCCGGTGTCCATTGCCAGGCGCGATGTCAATGGATGCCCCGTCGGAATTTTCCATGCGATTGAGGGTGATTTCAAAATTTCCGGAAGGATGGACGATCTCAAGGCGGTCGCCGACGGAAAAGCGGTTTTTGACGTCGATCTCGAACAGTCCGCGCTCCGTATCGCGCGCGATGACATCGCCGACGTAACGGCTGCGTTCCGATTCGGAATGCCCGCGCAGGAAATTCTGCATTTCACTGCCGCGGCGGTGCCGGAGAAAACCATCGGTATATCCCCGGTTGGCCAGTCCTTCGAGTCCGGAAAACAGCGCCGGATCAAGCACTTCCCCCGCGAGCGATGCGTCGATCGCCCGGCGGTAAACCTGCGCCGTTCTTGCCGCGTAATAGGGCGATTTCGTCCGGCCTTCGATTTTCAGCGCGTCAACGCCGATTTCGACGAGTTTCTGCACGTGTTCCAGCGCCCGCAAATCCTTCGAGTTCAGGATATAAGTCCCGTGCCTGTCTTCCTCGACCGGCATAGGCTCGCCTGGCCGGGTTTTTTCTTCAAGCAGCCAAACGCCGCCCGAGGCGTCCTCGCCTCCCGGCCGAACAGCGTAATTCCAACGGCAGGCGTTCGTGCACGCGCCCTGGTTCGAATCGCGGCGATTGAAATACCCCGAGAGCAGGCAGCGTCCCGAGTAGGCGATGCACAAAGCGCCATGAACGAAAACTTCCAGTTCGATGTCCGGGCATTCTTCGCGGATTTCGGCGATTTCGTCCAGTGAAAGCTCGCGTGAAAGAATGATCCGGCGAATGCCGAGCTTTTGCCAGAACCGCGCGGCGGCGAAATTGACTGTATTGGCCTGAACCGAAAGATGAACCGGCATTTCCGGCCATGTTTCCCGCACAAGGCTGATCAGCCCCGGATCGGCCATGATCAGCGCGTCCGGCCCAAGCGCGACGATGGGTTTCATGTCGGCCAGAAATGTGCGCGTTTTCGCGTTATGCGCCACCACATTTCCGACGAGATAAAACGATTTTCCAAGCGCGCGCGCTTCGGCAAGCGCGGCGGCCAGCGTTTCGACGCGCCCGAATCCGTTATTGCGGACACGCAGGCTGTAGCGCGGCTGTCCCGCGTAGATGGCGTCCGCGCCGAAAGCAAGGCCCGCGCGCAGCATCGCGAGCGATCCCGCTGGCGCGAGCAGCTCGGGACGGGAAAGCGGTCGCCGTAATGTAGGCATCAATACACCGGACAAGGTAGAATAGAAAATTCAGAATTCTAAAGCCATCCTTGTCCATTTCTTTCATCTCTCTACCCGTCTGGCCCCCGAAAAAATGCTGGAAGAAGTTCTGATCAATTCCACGCCGCAGGAAACGCGCGTCGCTGTCGTGCGGCAAGGCGCTGTTCAGGAACTGCACATCGAGCGCAACGCGAATCGCGGGCTTGTCGGAAATATTTACATCGGCAAAGTCGTTCGCATTCTGCCGGGGATGCAGTCGGCTTTCGTTGATATCGGACTTGAGCGCACGGCTTTCCTGCATGTGGCGGACATCTGGGAAGCGCACGCGGCCGATGCGCCTGTCCGCTCGATCGAACGGATTCTGGCCGAAGGAAAAAGCGTCGTCGTCCAGGTCATCAAGGAACCGATCGGGACAAAAGGCGCGCGCCTTTCGACGCAATTGTCGATGGCGGGCCGGATGCTCGTCTATCTGCCGCAGGAAACACATATCGGCATTTCCCAGCGCATTGAAAATGAAGCCGACCGCGACGCGCTCCGCGAAAAAATCAGGCGCTTGATTCCCAAAGGCGTCTCCGAAGGTTATATCGTCCGCACGATGGCGGAAGACGCCACCGAAGAAGAACTCGCCAACGATATCGAGTATCTCCGCAAGCTCTGGAGCGACATTCGGAATCTGTCCAAAACCCAGTCGCCCCCCAGCCTGCTCTATCAGGAACTTTCGCTCACGCAGCGCGTGATCCGCGATTTCGTCAATGCCAGCACATCGCGCATCATTATTGATTCCGGGGAGAATTTCCGGCAACTGGTTTCGTTTGCGCGTGAATACACGCCGGCGCTGCTTCCGTTGCTTGAACACTATTCAGGCGAGCGTCCGCTGTTCGATCTTTACAGCATCGAACAGGAAATCCAAAAAGCCCTGGCGCGCCGCGTCGATCTCAAATCGGGCGGATACCTGATCGTTGATCAAACCGAAGCGATGACGACGATTGACGTCAACACAGGCGCGTTCGTCGGTATCCGCAATTTTGACGAAACCGTCTTCAAGACCAACCTCGAAGCAGCGCAAACGATCGCGCGGCAACTTCGCCTGAGGAATCTCGGTGGAATCATCATCGTCGATTTTATCGACATGGACAGCGAAGAGCACCGCGCCGCCGTCCTGTCTGAACTCAACAAGGCGCTGGAAGGCGATCATACGCGCCTGACGGTCAATGGCTTCACTTCGCTCGGGCTGGTCGAAATGACGCGCAAACGCACACGCGAGTCGCTGTCGCATATTCTTTGCGAGGAATGCCCGGCATGCGGCGGACGCGGAGAAGTCAAAACGGCCCGAACCGTTTGCTATGAGATCATGCGTGACCTTCTGCGCGAATCGCGGCAGTTCAACGGGCGTGAATTCCGCATTCTGGCCAGCGTTCCCGTCATCGATATTTTCCTTGACGAAGAGTCGCAGGGACTCGCCATGCTCTCGGATCAAACAGGAAAAACGATCTCGCTCAAGCCCGAAACGAGTTATTCGAGAGAACAGTACGATATCGTGCTGATTTGAAAACCCCTGAACGCCCCTTCCGGAATTATTCAGACGAGCGCCGCTTGACCCGCGGAAAACCGCGGGCGGTGGTTAAATCCCGCTGTTCCGGACGATCTGTAAACCTTTCAGCAGGTTGAGCGCCTGATCCAGCTGATAGTCTTTTTTCGTCTTCGACGCTTCCGGCGTGACTGAGCTGGCATCGTTTGCCGGCCTGGCCCTGGATTTTGCGGGAGCGCGCGGTTTGGCTGGCTGCAGGCCGGAATCCTTGTCGTTGCCGAGGTGGTGGTCGAGATCGGCTTCGCGCAAACGGTCCGCGGAAGCGCCATCCTCCGATTCGCCGACGACGATGTCCGGCTCAATGCCCTTGGCCTGGATTGAGCGTCCCGACGGCGTAAAGTAGCGCGCCGTCGTTAATTTGATCGCGGTATTGCCCGGAAGCGGAACGATTGATTGCACCGACCCTTTGCCAAAGCTGGCGGTGCCCATGATGACAGCGCGTTTGTGGTCCTGGAGCGCGCCGGCGACGATTTCCGACGCCGACGCCGATCCGCCGTTGATCAGAACGACGATAGGCACCTTGTACGCTTCCGCCGGAAGCGATTTGATGTAATCCTTTTCGCGGTCGTTGCGGAGATAATCTTCCGGCAGGGCGTAATACAGATGTTTTGCGTCCGGAACACGCCCGTCAGTCGATGTAACCAGCGTCTTCGGAGGCAGGAAGGCGGCGGAGACGCCTACGGCCGAATGCAGCAAGCCGCCCGGGTCGTTGCGCAAATCAAGGACAAGCCCTTTGAGTGCTCCGGGCTTGAACAGATCGTTGAGATGCTTGACGACGGACGGCGCGGTATTTTCCTGGAAGGCGGCGACGCGCAGATAACCGTACCCCTCATCAAGCATCCTGGATTTGACGCTTTGCACCTTGATGATTTCTCGCCTCAAGGTAACCTCAATTGGCCGGTTTTCGTTTTTGCGGAGGATCGACAGGCGGATTTCCGTCCGCGGCTTGCCGCGCATGAGCTTGACCGCGTCGGTGAGCGTCATTCCCTTGACCATGGTGTCGTCGATCTTGAAAATCAGGTCGCCGGAGCGAATTCCAGCGCGGTCGGCCGGCGTATCTTCCATGGGTGAAATGACCTTGACGAGTCCGTCTTCCATGCCGACCTCGATTCCAAGGCCGCCGAATTCACCCCGTGAGCCTACCTGAAGCTCCTTGAAGGAATCCGCGTCAAGGTAGGCCGAATGCGGGTCGAGATTGGAGAGCATGCCGCTGATCGCGTGCGTGATGAGTTGTTTGTCTTCGACCGGCTCGACATACCCATGCTTGATCGCGCCGAATACTTCGGCGAGCGTGCGCAATTCCTTGATAGGGAGCGCATTACGCGTAGCTTTTTCGGCCATTGCCGAAAAATGCAGCCCGATCAGTACTCCGCCCAGACATCCAACGCAGATCAGACTGGCTTGCTTTATCTTGTCCGTCATGTTCACTGTTTTTGCTCCACGCTCAAAAAACATGCTTTGCGCCCTCTATTTCAGGTTGACCCACTTGAGCGGATCAAGCGGCTGCCCACGATAGCGAATTTCAAAGTATAACCCCGATTCCGGATTGCCGCCGCTGTTTCCAACGGAAGCGATAACATCTCCGCCCTTCAGCGTTTCGCCAACCTGTTTCAGCAATGCGTCATTGTTACCATAAATCGAAAGATAGTTGCCGCCATGATCGACGATCATCAAATTGCCGAAACCGCGCATCCAGTCCGCGAAAACGACGCGCCCGTTGGCGATGCTCTTGACTTCGCCGCCGTTGCCGGCCCGGATGAAAAGCCCTTTCCACGCACTGCCTTCCTGTCGCGGCGCACCGAAACGGTTAGTGACGACACCTCGCGCCGGCAGGCGCAGACTGCCTTTGAGATTGGCGAAATGGCCGTCCGGCATGGCTTCCGGCGTCGTTTCATTGGAAATTTCCACAGATGATGTCTCGCGCTTCTGCGCGGCCTGCGCCTTTTTGGCGGCATTTTCCGCAAGAATCTTCGCCAGCCGTTCCACGAGTTGCGACAAACGTTTTTCATCGCGTTCCAGATTGCCGATCTCGCGGCGTTGTTCCTGGATTTGCGCCGATATTTTTTCGAGCGTCTCTTTCCGCTGCTTTTGCTGGGAAAGAAGTTTCTCGTGCTGTTTTTTCTGGCTCGCTTCAACGGTTTCGAGTTCAGATGCGTGTTTTTCCGTCGTCGCGGCGAGCTCCTGCTTTTGCCGGATCAGTTTCTCGATCTCCGACAAAATCAGACGGTGCGCATTGCCAATGCGCGACAGGTAATACAGGTCACGTGCCATCTGGTTCGGATCACCGCCGTTCAGAAGAATCTGCAATGAATACGGATTACCCCGCACATATTGTCTGTAAACGAGACTTTCAAGCCGCGCCTGCTGGTTGAGTAACTGGGATGCCAGCCTCTTCTCCTGGGTTCCAATGTCCTTGAGGTCTTCCCGGATGCGATCGCGCTGTTGCGACAACGTATACAGCTCGCGCTGGGTCGTCGACACGGCCTGTTCGATATTTTTCAACTGATCGGTCGCGCTTGCACGCCTGCTTTCAGTCGTGGTCATTTCCTTTCGAAGCGTGTTGATCTGTTTGCGAAGCTCGTTGAGATCGTTCGTTTTGTCCGTGACCTGGGTCTTGATTTGCTCCTGTTCCTTCCCGGTCTGTTTCCGTTGCTTTTTCTCGTCTTGCGCGCGTTTTTGTTTTGCGCGCGCCGCTTCACGCGCTTGTGTGTGCGCGCGCTGCGTCGTCACGGTTTTCTTTTTTGCCTTCTCGGTTTTTTTCTTCGCGAAAGCCGAATCGGGCAAAGCCAGGCAGATCATCAGGAAGATCGCGCAAAGAAATGAGAGACCGGGGAGACTGGCCGTGATTTTTTTGGACACGGCGTCAACCCATCGCTCAGTTGCGCGAAATGGTTCGATGTTATTAAAAAGACAGGGGAAGTTCATGCGGCCGCTTTAAAGACTCAGTTCCGGATCAAGCCCACCTCATAATCGCGGATTATTTTATAATAGCCCATTCCGCGCTTGACCGGCGAGAGGGAGTTTTTCGTATCGCGGCGCGTCCACGCCGCCGGAGAATGCTCCTTCCCATGACCGGCATGCGTTTTCCCGTACTTTCCTGGAGTCTCGTTTGGAATTCGTTCGACAAAACCTTTATCTCATCATTCCGGCCATCGCCAGCGGCGCGGCGTTTTTGTTTTTTACCTTTTACCGTCCCGGCAAGAAAAATTCGTTGACGCCGACGCAGGCCACCTTGCTGATCAACCGCGAATCGGCCCAGGTCATTGATCTGCGCAAGGCGCCCGAGTACGTGGACGGCCATGTCCCCGAATCGCGCAATATCCCGCCGGATCTGTTCGACGCGCGTATCGACGACCTTGAAAAATCGAAGGACTTGCCGCTGATTCTCGTTTGCAAAAGGGGATCGGACTCGGCCAGGGCATGCGCCCGGCTGGCCGCCAAGGGGTTTTCCAAGGTCCATTATGTTGAAGGCGGCATCGATGCCTGGTGTGAAGAAGGGTTGCTGCTCAAAAAAGGTTCGAAAAAATGAACGCTCAACCTCATATCGTGATGTACACAACAGCTTCCTGCCCGTTCTGTCTCCGCGCCGAGAAACTCCTGCTGGCGCGCGGTGTTGACGAGATAAAGAAACTTCGCATTGACCTTGACCCCGAACTCCACGCCGAGATGATGGAAAAGACTTCGCGCCGCACCGTTCCGCAGATTTTTATCGGCGACCAGCACATCGGCGGATGCGACGAGCTCATGGAACTCGACCGCGCGGGGAAATTGCAGCCTTTATTGTCGGGACATTGTTCCGCCAATCCATAAACACCGTTTTTCTTTCTCCGCCCAGGAATCATTATGACCGAACCCGAACAAACGCCGCTTTTCAGTATCGAGAAAATATACGTCAAGGATATATCGCTTGAAGTCCCGCACGCGCCCGCCATTTTTCTTGAAAACGATGCGCCCGAAACCAACATCCAGATTCAAATCACTTCCCGGCACGTTGGAGACGACATCTTCGAATCGCTTTTGAAAGTGACGGTTACCGCCACACTGGGCGAAAAAAAGACGCTTTTTCTCGTCGAAGTGGCGCAAGGCGGCGTTTTTCGCCTTCAGAACATTCCTGAAGCGGATATTGAGCCGTTGCTTTCGGTCGCTTGCCCGAATATCCTTTTCCCATACATCCGCGAGGTTATTTCCGATCTCGCGACCCGCGCCGGTTTCGCGCCGGTCATTCTCCAGCCTGTCAATTTCGAAGCGCTCTATGCCTCGCGCCGCCAACAGGAAACTCCGTCGGCGCTCAACTGAGGGGAAACGATGAAGAAGTTCCTTGTCTCGCTGCTTGCTGCCATTGTCCTTCCCGCATTGGCCGAGGATTTCCGCACGACGAATGCGACCGCCGTCCTCTACGATGCCCCGTCCCTGAAAGGGAGAAAACTTTTTGTCATGCGAAGCGGGACGCCCGTCGAACTGATATCCAGCATGGGAAATTGGTCGAAGGTGAGGGATTCTGAAGGCGGAATGACCTGGATCGAAAAAAAATACCTTTCGGAAAAACGCGCGGTGCTCGTCGTTGCGCCGCGCGCTGAAATTCGCCAAAAAGCGGATGGAAATTCGCCGCTGGTTTTCGAGGCCGAAAAAAATGTCTCGCTCGAACTCGTTAAAACGGAAGGCGTCTGGGCTGCCGTCCGCCACCGTGACGGACAGGCCGGTTTTGTCCGCCGTAACCAGATTTGGGGGCTTTGAGTTTTGGATATCACGGTTGTTGGAGCGGGCGCCTGGGGAACGGCGCTGGCGATCGCTTTCAGCGCGAAGCACCGTGTTACCTTGTGGACGCGTGAAAGCGACGTGATTCAAACCATGCGTGTCGAGCGCGAAAATACCCGTTTTTTTCCGGGGCACCGCCTGCCTGACGCCTTGTTGATCGGTGACGATTTCGAAGCTTCGGTCAAGTCCGCCGCTCTTTTGTTGATTTCGACGCCGGTTGCGGGACTCCGTCCGACATTGCGGCGTCTTCGCGAAACCGGAATAACGCGCCCCCTGCTTTGGGTTTGCAAGGGCTTCGAAGCCGGATCGTCCCTGCTGCCGCATCAAATTGTCATTGAAGAGACCGGCGAGTCGGCTGATCACGGCGTATTGACGGGGCCGAGCTTTGCTGAAGAAGTCGCGCGCGGCCTGCCGGCCGCGGTCACGCTGACCGCGAGCAGTGCCGGATTCGCGCGGCGTATCGCGTCTGAATTGCATACACCGCATTTCCGTATCTATATCAACGACGATTTGCCTGGCGCTGAAACGGGCGGCGCGGTCAAAAACGTCATTGCCATCGCCGTCGGTATTTGTGACGGCCTTGGGCTGGGCCTCAACGCGCGCGCGGCGTTGATAACGCGCGGCCTTGCTGAAATCGTCCGTCTTGGCGTCGCGCTGGGCGCGCGGCCGCAAACATTCATGGGACTCGCCGGAATGGGCGACCTGATCCTGACATGCACGGGCGATCTTTCACGCAATCGCCGGGTTGGTCTGGCGCTGGCCGCGGGTAAAAAGCTTCCGCAAATTCTCTCTGATCTCGGCCACGTGGCGGAAGGCGTCAGCACGGCGCGCGAAGTCGCGCAGCTCGCTGGCCGGCTCGGTATCGAAATGCCGATCGTGGACGCTGTCGACGCCATCCTGCACCACGATGTTCCCGCGATGGACGCCGTAAAAAATCTGTTGAACCGTGGGCCGAGGGAGGAAAATCCCCATTCGCCCGAAAAATCATAATACTCGCGCTTTCAAGGTGTTTTTGTATTAAGTCCGTTGAAAATGGCCTGAAAACGTCTTTTTATCAAGACTTCAAGAAACGAAATCCTGAAAGAATTTTACTAAAATGCCTTGAAAACGCGAGATGAACTTCATGATTTCGGCGTTTTTCCGGTATTTTTCTTCAACGCTCCTGTGTTTTCAATGCCTCTGGCGGCTGTCATAGTATAAATTAAACTCCGCCATCGAATTCTCTCTGCCGCCATGCCTCGAAGACAGCGACAGCGACGGCGTTCGAAAGATTCAGACTGCGCTGTCCGGGCCGCATCGGCAGGCGAAGCCGGCGGTTTTCCGGAAATTCCCCCAGAATTTCTTCCGGCAGGCCGCGCGTCTCTCTCCCAAAAACAAGGACGTCATCCGGCTGAAAAACCGCCGTGTCGAAACGACGGCCGCCGCGCGTCGTCAGCGCGAAAAAACGGCGGCCGTCCAGAACCGCTTTGCAATCCGGCCAGCCGGGATGACGCGAAACACGCGCGAATTCGTGATAATCCAGCCCCGCGCGTTTGAGCGAGCGGTCCTCCCAGCGAAAACCGAGCGGTTCGACAAGATGCAATTCGGCGCCAGTATTCGCGCACAGGCGGATCACATTACCGGTGTTGGGGGGAATTTCGGGCTGAAATAGAACGACGGCGATCACGGCGAAAAGTCCGGGCACGCAAGAAACTCGCGCGTTGAAAACAGGCGATGGGCAATCCAGCGCATTTGCGCGGATTTTATTCCATTCCCGGACGTTCGGCCAAGGCGCCGCGCAAGGCTCATGGCGGCAGGGTTCGCGCCAGAACAAGCACATCGACCCTTGCCGCGCCGCGCCGCTTGATCGCGCGGGCGCATTCGCTCAGAGAAGCGCCCGTCGTCATGACATCGTCGATCAGGATGAAATGCTTTCCTTCGCAATTTTCCGCATACCGGAAGGCATTCCGTATGTTGCCGGCGCGGTCTTTCCACGGTAATCCGGCCTGCGCGGGCGTATTCCGGATTCGCTCGCACTTTTCGCCATCAACGGGAATCTTCCAGATTTTCGCGATGGTTTTTGCGAGTTCGAGCGACTGATTGAAGCCCCTTTCGCGCAAGCGATCCGGATGCAAAGGCAGCGGAACGATAGAGTCAGCTATCTCGGGCCGGGGCAGCGTTGCCATTTTTTTGCCAAAATACGCGCCAAGCGCTAGCCGGTGCGCGTATTTGAAAGAGTGCATGAGCTTATCCACAGGAAAGTCATAGCGAAAAACGGCCCGCGCGCTATCGAAATGCGGCGGTTTGCTCAAACAGTGTCCGCACAGGCATCCTCCGGCGGCGGGCAATGCGCATTGCGGGCATTGTCCGCCTTCCAGCCGCGGCAGGTCGGCCTCACACGCTTCGCACACGATTTCGCCTCCCGAAGGCGAAGCGCAAAGCAGACAATCCTGTTCGAACCATGTGTCAAGAAGACGCTTCAAGAGAGTATCAAACCTTTTGTTCCGGTCGTTTGGAGTAAAATATAGCGCTATTTTCGTCCCGGCGTTGTCGCCGGTTCTATTTTTCAGGTGTTTTTATCAAACTTTCAGGTGTTTTTATCAAATGACGACAGCCGCTCTCGCTCTGAAATCCGCTGAATCCGCGAATTCCGCGCCCGTATCCGCCAAATGGTCTGTTTCCCGGATCATGGAACTGTTTCAGCTGCCCTTGATGGATTTGCTCTATCGCGCGCATCAGGTACACCGGGAAAATTTCAATCCGAACGAAATTCAGCGTTCGGCGCTGATTTCGATCAAGACAGGAGGCTGTTCGGAAGATTGCAGCTACTGTTCGCAATCGGCGCGTTATCGCACGGCAACCGAACGCGAAGCGCTCATGCAGGTCGAGGATGTCGTCAATGCCGCGAAAGAAGCGAAAGCCAACGGTGCGACCCGTTTCTGCATGGGCGCCGCCTGGCGCGGCCCCAAGGAAAAACAAATGGAAATGGTGACCCAGATGATCCGCGAAGTAAAAGCGTTGGGTCTCGAAACCTGCGTGACACTGGGGATGCTTAATGAAGGCCAGGCTGAACAGTTGAAAGAAGCGGGACTCGACTACTACAACCACAATCTCGATACCGATTCCGCATTTTATGATAATGTAATTACAACGCACTCGCACGCCGATCGTCTTGATACGATTGGACTTGTGCGCCGCGCGGGCATCAAGGTCTGTTCCGGCGGCATTCTCGGCATGGGCGAGTCGCGCCGCAACCGCGCCGCCCTGGTCGCTCAACTTGCCAATCTGAATCCGCCGCCGGACTCCGTGCCGATCAACAATCTTATCCCGATTCCCGGAACGCCGCTGGCCGAAACGGAAAAACTCGACAATTTCGAGTTTCTGCGCGTAATCGCCGCGTCGCGGATTGCCATGCCGAAAAGCTATGTTCGCCTTTCCGCGGGCCGCGAATCGATGTCGGAAGAATTCCAGGCGCTTTGTTTCTTCGCGGGCGCCAATTCGATTTTCTACTGCGACAAGCTGTTGACCACCATGAATACGGGGGCCAACCGCGATGTCGCCATGTTCAGTAAATTCGGCCTGACCGCCGTTTGACCGCCGCGTTCCCCGCATGAACGCGCCGCTGGCCGACGCGCGTCAGGCGTGGCGCAGCTTTCAGCGTGCCGCGCCAGATTATGACGCGGTGTCTTTTCTCCAGCGTGAAATCGGCCGCCGCATGCTGGAACGCCTGGATTGCGTGAAGCTCGATCCTGGCAGTGTGCTCGATCTCGGTTGCGGAACCGGAGCGAGCCTGCATGCCCTGCGGGAGCGTTACCGGGATGCCGTTCTCGTCGGTGCGGACTTCAGTGAAAATATGCTGCGCGCCGGATATTCGCAAAACCCGGCGCAGCGCTGGCTTTTTCCACAGCTTCTGCGCAAGCGTGTTCCGCGGGTTGCTGCTGATGCCGTGGCTTTGCCTTTCGCAAACGCCTCGATGGGGCTGATCTGGTCGAACATGATGTTCCACTGGCTGGGCGATCCCCTCAGCGTCTTGCGTGAAATTTACCGGATACTGGAAACCGGCGGCTTGTTGATGTTCTCGACGCTTGGCCCGGACACGCTGAAGGAATTGCGGGCGTGCTTTACCGATGGGTATGCGCATACCCAGCATTTCATCGATATGCACGATTACGGCGATATGCTGGTTGAGCTTGGATATCGTGACCCGGTCATGGACGTCGAAACGCTGACGTTGACTTACCCTTCTCCGGACGATCTTTTCAGGGAGCTTCGTCTGAACGGCGCGGCATGCGCGGCGACAAACCGCCGCCGCGGGCTGACGGGACGCGCCGCCTGGCGCGCGGTTGAAGAGCGTTACCTGGAACAGACTGTTGAAGGACGGCTGTGCGCGACCTTCGAAATCGTCTATGGCCACGCGTGGAAGATGCCTCCCACAAATGATGCTTCCGGGAACGCGATTCTGCGTTTCATGAGATCCCCCGCCTGAGAACAGGCGCGCGCCAGGAAAGGGCGGAAAGAGAGGAAACGCGAGCTTCCGCGGCAGACATTCGCCGCTGCATCTGGCCACCCGTCCGCGATTTAAAATCCGGCGTTTTTCCGCTAAATATCCAGGCTTTTCAACGTATTCCATACCTACGGTTTTTAGAGCATTTTCGATTCAAGCGGTGAGAAGATGTGGCTGTCTCATCTTTTCCCCCAATTCCTCTCTCACACATGGAGAGGGAAAAAGAGTCCCTTTTCCGCAAGCTGGAAAGAAGAGAGGCGCTTGTGGTTTTTTCCCCATCTCCCGCTCGCGGAAGATGGAGTACCCCATGCCTTTCCAATTCGCACGCCCAGCCTGTTTTGGACAGGCCGAAGGGTACGGATTGGAAAACTATTTGAAGGGCGCGAATCGGAAAAATGGAGCGTCCGTTCATGTTTCGACAAGCTCGGCCCGGACGGCGGGGAGATAGAGCAGCAGCACGACTTCATCGCGTGCGGGATTTTGCATCCATTTTGGACGAAAAACGCGCCAGGTTGAGACGAAGTACGAGAAGCAGATCCGCGCGATGCCGTGAGGGCGAAACGGCCGGGACGAGGCCCGTAAGCCGCGGAATCTCCGGGATTTTTTGTTTTCTTCTCTGGCGCGCGTTTCGATCAGAACGCACCGGTTCCAAAAAGGCCTTAAATAATAATGCGCCGCGACGTTTGAACCCGTATAATTCCCCGTCCTCAAACCACTTGCCGTCACGTCCCGACTGATTGCCATGCTCATCTGGTTTGTCGTTATTTACCTTTTGATTTCCGCCAGCGTCGGGCTGTATGTCGCGACACGCGTCCATAACACCAAGGATTTCGCGGTTGCCGGGCGTTCGTTGCCTTTCCCTGTCGTCACCGCAACGGTATTCGCTACCTGGTTCGGCGCGGAAGCGGTTTTCGGCGTTTCAGCCACTTTCGTCAAGGACGGACTGCGCGGCGTCGTCGCCGATCCGTTCGGCGCGAGCCTCTGCCTCATTATCGCCGGCCTGTTTTATGGAACGAAGCTATATAAGCTGAATATCCTGACGCTGGGCGATTTTTTCCGTCTCCGTTATAACCGCGGCATTGAAGTGTTGACGACGCTTTGCATCATTTTTTCTTACATCGGCTGGGTTTCCGCGCAGGTCAAGGCGCTCGGCCTCGTTCTCAGTGTCATCACGCATGGCGTCATTTCGCCGTCTGCCGGTACGGTGATCGGCGCGGCGGTTGTGTTGACCTATACTACTTTCGGCGGCATGCTCTCGGCCGCCATACTCGATTTTTTACAGATGGGCGCCATTATCGGCGGTTTGCTTTTCATCGCCTGGATCGTTTCCGGAATGAACGGCGGCGCGGCCGCCGTCGTCGCGCATGCCGCCGAAGCGGGGAAACTGGATTTTTTTCCCAAAGGCGGTCTTTCGCAATGGTTTTCCTTCATTGGCGCGTGGATTACCATGATGCTCGGATCAATTCCCCAGCAGGATGTTTTTCAGCGCGTCACATCAGCAAAAAGCGCAAAAACGGCCGTTTATGGTTCGTTGATGGGCGGCTCGGTCTATTTTCTTTTCACCTTCGTTCCGATGTTCATCGCTTACGCGGCGACGCTGGTCGATCCCGTGGTTTTCAATGATCTGATACAACACGATTCGCAGCTCGTTTTGCCTATGCTGGTTTTGCATCACATGCCTATTTCCGCACAGGCGATCTTTTTTGGCGCGATCCTTTCCGCCATCATGAGCACTTCAGCGGCCACGCTGCTCGCGCCATCCGTCGCCTTTTCGGAAAACATTGTTCGCGGATTCGTTCCGGATGTCTCCGATCAAGCGTTTTTGCGCATGATGCGTTTAACAACCGTCGGTTTTGCCTGTGTTGTTCTCACTTTCGCACTCCGCTCCAACGCGCCGATTTTCAAAATGGTTGAGAATGCTTACAAAATCACGCTGGTCGGCGCTTTTACCCCGCTTTTTTTTGGCGCTTACTGGAAAAAATCGACAACGCAAGGGGCTTTCGTTTCAATCGTTTCCGGCGTTTTTTCATGGCTTCTGATCGAAATCCTTGTTGGAGAAGACGCTCCATTGCCTCCGCAGTTGATCGGATTCGGTTTCAGTCTGCTCGGCATGATCGCCGGTTCGCTGTTGCCCCAAAAGATAGCGCCAACACATCGAAAGGAATGCAGTACGTCCCCGGCGGACTGACCCGGTATGGCTTCTACCGCCGACTCTCGCACTCCTTCCGGGAAAGTTCCGGAGAGTCGGCTTTTCCGCTGTCTTGCGCCGGTGTATGCTGTTCTTATCGTTTATGCCAGTCTTCATCCTTGTTCAGGATGGAAATTTTCGAAGACCCCCTCGCCGTTTCTTTTTCTCAACACGCGCTGGCCTGAGTACTGGACGGCGTTTGACATTGTTTTCAATATTGTGGCCTATCTGCCGTTTGGCTTCCTGTTCGCGGCGTTTTTCCGGGAATGGGCCGGCCGCCGGAACGCTTTCTTTCTTTCATGCCTTTCCGGAGCCGCTCTGGGCCTCTGCCTTGAAGCGTTACAGACCTATCTGCCTTCGCGCGTTCCTTCCAATATTGATTTCGTCTGTAATGCCTTGGGCGCGGCTTTGGGCGCTTTTCTGGCGGTCTGGCCCGGCGGCGGCCTCATCGAAGGCATCGTGGCGGCGCGGACGAAGTTCTTTGCCCCGCATTTCCGGACAGAACCCGGGCTTGCGTTGCTCGTCCTTTGGTTCTTGACACAGTTTTCTCCCGATCCGCTCCTGTTCGGCCTCGGGAATCTGCGGCATTTTTCCGGCGTCGCGGCCAGCGCTTCTTTCGCCGAGCCTGTGCCGCTCGCGCTTGAAGCCGGGATCGTCGCGTGCCATACCCTTGCCATCGGGCTGTTTGTTTCCAGCCTGCTGTCTGTCCGGGAGCGTTCTTTCTTTTTTCCGCTCGCCGTCTTTTTTTGCGCCGCGCTTCTCCTTCATCTGCTGGTCAGCATGATTCTGCCTGGCCCGGCCAGGGCGTTTTTCTGGGTGACGTCTGGCGCGCTGGCCGGTCTCGCGGCCGGATTTGCCTTGCTTGCCCTGATTCTGCGCGGGCCGTCCGCTTCACGCGCTGTTTTTACGGGACTGGCGCTGATCGTGGGAACGGCGCTTGTCAACATCGCGCCGCTCAGCCCCTATTCCACCGCTATGGGCGGCTGGAACCAGGGGCATTTTCTGAATTTCAACGGCCTGACGCGGTTGACCTCCAGTTTCTGGCCGTTTCTCGCGCTTTTCTATCTGGCCGCGCACGGCAGGCAAGCCTGATACAAAACCGCGCTGGAAACGCGCCGCCGAAGCTCCTACAATGTTTCATCGCCTCACGGGATTTCCCCTGTCCGGAATCCATGCGCGGGGCGCGCAAGAAAAGACATTCCTTTCGCTTGCGGGTTCATCCCGGAAGGATGATTTCCAGACAGAATCAGTTTAGATGAAACCGGATACGGAAATCTGTTATATCGGCGGAGCGGTGGGCCGCATCGAAACATTCGTTGAAAATCCAGGCGAGCCGGGAGGCATCGCGCTGGTCTGTCACCCTCATCCGCTCTTTGGCGGAGAAAACACAAATAAAGTCACCCAGACGCTGGCGCGAGTTTTCGCGCAAATGGGCTATGTGACGTTCCGCCCCAATTTTCGCGGTGCGGGAAAAAGCGAGGGCGCACACGACAACGGAATCGGCGAAACGTCGGACATGCTCATGCTCATTGCCGAAGCGCGGCGCCAGTATGGCGAACTCCCCGTCGCGCTGGCGGGGTATTCGTTCGGTGCTTACGTGCAAACACGCGTCGCGCGCGCGCTTTCTGAAGCGGGAACCCCCGCGCAGGGCATGGTTCTGGTCGGAACAGCCGCCGGATATGTCGAAGGACTGCGCCAATACGCCGTGGAAGCCGTTGAGAAAGATACGCTGGTCATTCACGGCGCGCGCGACGAAACGGTTCCGCTCGCCAATGTTCTTGCCTGGGCCGAACCGCTTGATCTGCCCGTCGTCATCCTTCCCGGCGCGGATCATTTTTTTCATCGCCACCTGCATCTCATCCGCGACATTGTTCTACGCGCATGGCCACATTGACTCCCGTCCTCGACATCGCTGGCCTGCGTAAAAGCTACGGGGGAAGAAGCGTCGTTTCCGGCGTCGGTTTTTCGGTTCCCGCAGGCGTTTGCTTCGGGATTCTCGGGCCGAACGGCGCGGGGAAAACCACGATCCTGCGTTGCTGCCTTGGGCTTGCGTCGCCGGATGAAGGAAAAATCCTGCTGGGCGGTCATCCGGTGCCGGAAAGCGCCTGCGCTGCAAGGCGGCGCGTCGGCGTCGTTCCGCAATTCGACAATCTTGATCCGGATTTCACGGCCGGAGAAAACCTGCTGACCTATGGCCGTTATTTCGGACTGAAAAAGGCCGAAATACAACGGCGTATTCCGGAACTGCTCGATTTTGCCGGTTTGACTGACAAGGAAAAGGCGCGTGTACAGACGCTTTCAGGCGGAATGAAACGGCGGTTGACGCTCGCCCGCGCGTTGATCAACGATCCGGACATCCTTTTCCTTGACGAGCCGACGACCGGTCTCGACCCGCAGGCGCGCCATCTGATCTGGGATCGCCTGAAACAGCTTGTCGCCCATGGAAAAACCCTGATTCTGACGACGCATTTCATGGAAGAGGCCGAACGCCTGTGCGAGCGCCTCATCGTTCTCGATCATGGAAGCGTTGTCGCCGAAGGCAATCCGCGCGGCCTGATCGCATCGCATATCGAACCAGACGTCATTGAAGTGTTCGGCGGCAACGCCGCGCGCTGGGCCGAAAACCATCGCGGCTTGTGCGACCGGCTTGAAATCTCCGGTGAAACCGTTTTTTTCTATTGCCGCGATACAGCGGCCCTTCGAAAAGCGCTCGACGGAGAAAATGGCCTGCATTTCCTGCGGCGCGCCGCGAACCTTGAAGATGTCTTCATCAAATTGACCGGACGCGAACTGAGAGACTGATCCGTGCGTATACACCTCTTTTTCAGTTTTTTCTTGCCCATCCTGTGTTGGTTCTCGCCCGGATGGCTCCCCGTGTGGCAGCGCAATTTTCTCGTCTGGCGAAAACTGGCCCTCCCTTCACTGCTCGGCAATCTGGCCGATCCGCTGATTTATATGCTGGGATTGGGGTATGGCCTCGGCAGCCTGCTTCCCCAGGTCGCGGGTGTCAGCTACATGCACTACCTCGTCGCCGGAATGGCAGTTGCCAGCACGATGAACGCGGCGACTTTCGAGACGCTTTATTCGGCCTTTTCTCGAATGCATACGCAAAAAACCTGGGATGCGATTCTGGTCACGCCGCTTTCGCTCGATCACGTCCTGACCGGTGAACTTTTCTGGGCCGCGAGCAAGAGTTTCCTTTCCGGTTTCGCCATCCTGCTGGTCATCATGGCGCTTGGCCTGGCCGCGCCGCCGTTCGTTCTGTGGGTCATTCCCGTCATCTTTCTTACGGGACTCGCCTTTTCCGCGCTCGGCCTGATCGTCTGCGCGCTTGCGCCATCCTACGATTTCTTTATGTATTACTTCACGCTGTTTATCACGCCGATGCTGCTCATTTCGGGGGTTTTCTTTCCGGCCGAGCAGTTGCCGCGGGCCGTGTATTCCGTCGCTTCGTTCCTGCCGCTTTCGCATGCGATCCTGCTCGCGCGGCCGCTCCTGCTTGGCGAATATCCAAAGGATGCGGCGCTGCATGTCACGGCGCTGCTTGGCATCGCGTTCGTCGCTTTCAGTATCGCCGTTACTCTGACGCGCCGCCGGCTGCTCAAATAGCGTGTTTCCCGGAGGGTCTTTCCATGAAGCGCCCTTCGGCAAATTTTCCATAGTTCGTTTTTGACTCCGATAGTGTCATCGAATTTCCCGTCACCATGCCGAAGTCATTCATGGATTGCGTGGTATCATGTTGTTCGTGGCCGTAATCTTGTTGCCGCCTTTGGCTTGACTAGTCCAGGAGCGACTGGTGCGCTGCGGTCAAGCGGCGATCCTTTCCCTTGAACGTTAGGCAACTTGTTGAATTCATCACAGATTGCGCGCGGAAAGGATTTGCTTTTGTCGTTTTTCCCGGGCGCGCCATGCGGGGTCGAGGTCAGAGCCTCCGAGAGGCCATTTTTTGTTACCGCGCGGGATGCATTCGATACCGTTGAATGCCCTGAGTGCGGGGAGAGCATCGAGAGATTTGGCGGAGATGATGATCAAAATGAGTGGTGGGAAGAGGATTTCCTTGACAAGACGTATTACGCCAAGGCGCCGGATCTGGATGAGGAAATCTCCATGCCGTGCTGTGGCGCATCCGTAAAACTTGGGCATATTGATCTTGGCTCATCCGCTTGCCTGACCAGCTTCGTGATGTCATTAAGTGATCCTGAAGATGCCAGCCCGCTATCATCCAGCCAAATGAGCGCGCTTGAAGAGGCGCTTGGCTGCCGTCTTTCGCAAATTATGTCTGTTCGCTCGTAAGCCGCTCCGGCAATTCATTCAGGCCGGTGCCGCTTCGCGGCTTGGTCTGGCACGGAGGTTGCGCGAGTTTGCAACCTGGAACAACTATCAGACCGTTAAAGACGTTCGCTTTGAGTTCAAACAGCCGGCGTCTTGCCACAGCGTGATGCTCCGCGTCCCTTTGTGTTGTCTTTCCATCAGGTGCTTTTGGGGTTGGCGTTTTATAGCGAATCTAACTCAAACATGATGTAAAACTGCTTTAAAACGTTATAAATTTTGCTTTATTTTCCTTCGATCTGTCATCTTTGTTGAATTAAAAAAATAAAATGGCTTGAAAACGCAGATTGTATTTCTTTCGTTTTCCATTTTTCAACAAAAACTATCCTTCTTCCCTGTGTCCTCAAGGCATTCACAGTATGTCATATAAAAAAATGACGTTTCTTTCGGACTGCTGAAAATGGCTTTCCGGATGCTTTACGGCTTTTTGGAAGCGGGTGCAGGAATCCCGCTCAAAAAGTCCTGGATTTTTCGAAGATACAAGGCTTCGTTGAGAAGAAAATCGTGATGGCCGCCCTGTCCGGTCACGAAGATTTTTCTGTGGTTCGAGTAGGCGGCGAACAGTTTTTCGCCAAGCCGGAAAGGGATTACATCGTCGTCGCGGCTGTGAATGAGCAGCAATGGGCAGCGGATGAGCGCGAGACGGGATTGCGTATCGAAAGCGTCGCCGAGAATCAGGCGAAGAAGCGGTGCGAGCACTGGCAGACGGGCTGAAGGAACGTCGCGCAGGCGGGTAAAGGTGGAATCCAGTATCAGCGCCGCCGGCGGGTGGCGAACAGCCAGTTGCGCGGCGACGGCGCCGCCCAGGGAAAAGCCGTAAAAAACGATTGTTTCCGGCGGCGTTCCAGGCGCGGCGGCCCATTGCCACAGCGCTTCGGCGGCCTGATAGGTTCTTTCCTCGCTGGGCTTTCCTTCACTTTCCCCGTAGCCCGGATAATCTATGGTCATTACCGTCAGGCCGAGCGAGGCGAGCACCTCCCATTGGGAAAAGTGCGACATGTTCCCGCCATTACCGTGGAAAACGAGAATCACCGGTTTTCCCGCGTTTTTCGGCAGGCCGATGCGCCACGCTTTCATTTTCAGCCCGTCCGGTGTCTCCAGCCATTTTTCTTCATGAAGCAGCTTCAAGTCCTTGGGCGTGATTGCCATTTCCGGCGACGGATGGAACATGAATCGCTCTTTGAAAAGAAACACCGAGACGAGAAGGACGGATAACGCGATGCCAAAGGCAATGAGCAGGCGCTCAAGCAGCCAGCGCCATACGGAAATTCCCTCCCGTTTTTGAGGAACGAGCCATTTGCGTGGAATGTTCATGAGATGTTTTCTGCTGTGGAGCCGAGGAGAGCGGAATGGTATATGTGATCGATACAAATGAAAAGCTTCTGGAATGGCGTTGAGTGGGAGGGCGGGCGAAAAGCGATCCTGTCCGCGCTGAAGTTTTTAACGCGGGCGATTTTTTTGCATGCATCTGTATCTATAATCAAACATGTGCTAACATGTGTTAGCAAGACTGGCTAATTCTGAAGGATTTGGTGGCATGGGTATGACAAGAGAACGTATGGAAACGGTTGGCGTTCGCTTTCCGCTTTCGGATATCGAGTGGCTGGCATCGCTATCCATGAAGGACGCATTGACGCCTTCGGACAAGATTCGGGCTATTGTCGCCGAGGCGCGGCGGCGGAATGAGGGGCTTGGCGATTACGAGGCGGCGCTTTCGTGGCTGCGCGATCTGCTCGCGCCCGCGATATCCGCAATCAAGGGGCGCGAATTCCGGTCGGAGAATCCCGGGATGCATTCGGAGCTTGTGGCGCTGGCCGCGGAATGGCTGCCGCAGACGCTGGCGTTGCTATTGGCCCAAGGCGCGCCGGAACGTGGCCAGGGTGAGGGACAGGAGAAACAGGAGAGACAGGATAATGCGGAAATGCTCATGGCGTTCGAGGTTCAGTTGGCGCGGCGGGCGTTCCAGTTTTGCGAATCCCTGCTGCGTCTGGGGGTAGGCAGATCGGCGCCGTGTTATGATTCCGAGATTATCCGCTCCGGTTTGCCGCGCATTATCGAGTTGGCTGAAGTTGTTTCTTTTTCCCGCAACCGGGAATGAAAACAGAAAAAGGAGGATTGTATGGCAGAGAGCATTAAAAGCCGCGTATCGCGGATTATCGCCGGAAATTTTCATTCACTGATCGACGCGCTGGAAAATATCAGTCCTGAAGCGGGCATGGCGCAGGCCATCCGCGAAATCGAAGGCGTTATCGACGAAGTCAGCGCGGGGCTGGGGCGGATTGCCGCCACAAGACATTTGGCGGTCGCGCGGCTTACCGACCAGAATCAGCGCCACGAGCAGCTTGGAAGAGAAATTGAAGTCGCGCTCGCCGAGGGGCGGGACGATCTTGCCAGGGTGGCAATCTCAAAACAAATGGATATTGAGGCGCAAATTCCTGTTCTTGAACAAGCTATCGCCAATTCGGCGACGGAAGAAAAGGAAATGGAAGGGTATGTGACCGCATTGCGCGCGAAAAAGCGCGAAATGGAAGAAAATCTGCGTCAATTTATCGCTTCGCGCAACACGCAAAATCCAGGAGATGCGGCTGTCGAAGGGACGGCGCGCGGGATTGAGGATAAGGTGGCGCATGCTGAATCAGCGTTCGACCGCATTTTCGCGCGTCAGACCGGCCTCCCAGGAATGACCAGCGTTTCGGACGCGGCGAGCGCTGCCAAGTTGAGGGAACTGTCCGACCTGGCGCGCAATAATCGCGTCGAAGAGCGCCTCGCGGCGCTCAAGGGAAAAGCTTGATGCCGAAAGTGTTTTTCTGCCTCCGGAAATGACCTTGCCGCTCTTTCTGTCGGAACACTGTCTGGTTTTTACGGCGGCGCTGACTGTCATGCTCATGCTGACCGTGTTCGAAGGCGTTTCGTTGCTGTTCGGCGGAGGCAACTTTTTCAGCGTTTTGGGCGAGGCGGGAGAAACCGATGCGTTGTCCGACATCTCGGCTGAAGGAGACGTCGATGGGGATGCCGGTGCCGGCGGCGTTCTGCTTGCCTGGCTGCATGTCGGGCGTGTTCCGGTTCTGATGCTTCTGATCATTTTCCTCTCGGCGTTTGGAATCTCCGGTCTCGTGATTCAGGCGCTGGTGCGAAATTTTTTTCATGCCTTTCTGCCGGCGTGGGCCGCCGGAAGCGCTGCTTTTTTTATCGCGATTCCGATGGTTCGCTGGTGTGGTTTCGCGTTGATCAGGATTTTGCCTGGTGATGAATCCCAGGCGGTGTCGCTTGATTCGCTGATTGGCCGCGCGGGAGTTGTCGTTACCGGAACAGCGCGCATCGGCGCGGCCGCGCAGGCACGCGTGCGCGATGGATATGGGCGTTTTCATTATGTGCTGGTTGAACCGGATGACGAAAATACGTGTTTTGAAGCCAGCACCGAGGTTTTGATCGTCAAGCGGACGGGCGGACTGAGGTTCCAGGCCATCAAAAATCCGCACGCGGGATTGATGGATAGTTGACCGGGCGCTTCAAAAAGCGATTTTGTTTTTTATTTGAGGAAAAATACGATGATTTTCTCTTTTTTCGAATTTTCGATCCTGGTAGGAACGGTTCTGGCATTGATTCTGGGGCTGGGATTCATTTTTTCGCGCCTCTATACCCGGTCGAGCAAGGAAATGGCATTCGTCCGTACCGGCATGAGCGGACAAAAAGTCATTTTGGACGGAGGCGCGCTCGTTTTGCCGGTCTTGCACGATATTTGCCGCGTCAACATGAATACTCTGCGGCTTGAGGTCAGCCGCGCCAGGGATCAAAGCCTGATTACCAAGGACAGAATGCGCGTCGATGTCTCGGCCGCTTTTTATGTGCGCGTTCAGCCAACGATCGAAGCGATCGCGGCGGCGGCGCAAACGCTTGGAAACCGGACGCTGGAACCTTCCCTGCTCAAAGAGCTTGTCGAGGATAAATTTGTCGATGCTTTACGCGCGACGGCGGCGACGATGACAATGCAACAGTTACAGGATGCGCGCCAGGCTTTCGTACAGGGGGTGCAGAATGCTGTTTCCGAAGATCTGCTCAAAAACGGTCTGGAACTAGAAGCGGTTTCGTTGACGAGTCTTGATCAGACGTCGAAGGAATTTTTCAATCCGAACAACGCCTTCGACGCCGAAGGCCTGACCAAGCTGACCGAGGAAACCGAGCGCCGCCGCAAGGAACGCAATGCCATCGAACAGGATACCGAAGTTGAGGTTCAGCAAAAGAATCTGGACGCCGAGCAGGAAATACTGGAAATCGCGCGTCAACAGGAATTTCTGCGCATGGAACAGCAGCTCCAGATCGAAAACCAGCGTGCCGGACAATGCACCCAGATCATTCAGCAACAAGCCCAGAAACAGCGCGAAGCCGAACTGGCCAAGATCACCGCGCAACGCGAAATCGATCAATCGCGCTTGTCCGCCGAACGCCAGGTAAAAGAAACCGAGGTTGAAAAAGATCAAGTTATTCGTCAGCGCCAGATTTCCGCCGAACGCGACGTTCAGGTCAGCCGGATTGATCAGGAGCGCGTCTCAAGGCTGGCCGAACAAGAAAAGGAAATCTCGCTTTCGGTGAAATCGCGCGAGCAGTCCGAAGCGGAACGTCTGGCCGATGAGGCGCGCGCACTGGCCGTGCGTGCCCAGGAATCGGTCAAGACTGCGCGTGAAGTCGCTGTCGCCGAGCGCGAAAAAGCTGTCACGCTCGTCGAAGCGCAACAGGAAGCCCAGAAACAGGCGATCAGGCTCACTGTCGCGGCCCAGGCCGAAAAGGAAGCCGCCCAGGATCAGGCCGAAGCGGTGCGTATCCGCGCGGAGGCGCAACGTATCGCTTACGGCGTCGAAGCCGAAGGGAAACGCCTGGTCAATGAATCGGTCAATGTTTTGCGTGACGCGCAGGTTGCTTTGCAGATCAAACTCGCTTTGATAGAGCGTCTGCCGGAGATCATCGCGCAGACAGTGAAACCGATGGAAGCGATTGAAGGAATCAAGATCATCCAGGTTGAAGGACTGGGGGCGGGCGCGCAAAAATCAGGCGATGCTTCCGGAGGAAACGCGGGTTCCGGCAATCTGGCCGACCAGGCGGCCAACGCGATGCTGCGCTATCGGGCGCAACAGCCGGTTATTGATGCGTTGCTTTCCGAAATCGGAATTCGCGGCGGAGATATCAACGGTTTGATCGGCAGTGCCTTGCCTTCCGTGTCCGGGGACGTTTCGCCGGATGTTCAGACAGACGCCGCGCCGGCCGGGAATCCAGGGCCGTCGAACTGATTTCGAATGCGCCTGGCCTGGTTGCGTGACGGGCAAGCGGCTTCGCCAGATCGGAGCAACAATCACTCCGCCCCTCTGCTGGTGGAGTGTGCCTGCGAAGGGGAATGAAACTCGGCAACTGGCGCTTGATCTGGGTTATTGTTTCCCCCAAGCGCAACCGGAGCCTGGGAACAGGATCGCGTTATTATGGCCACCGCAACGGAGTCGAGCGCCTGTTTCGTCGGCTCAAAGGCTTTCGCCGAATCTTCACCTGCTTCGAGAAGCTCGACTCAATGTTTTGGGCATTTATCTGCCCTGATCGTCGATGCGTTACGTTAGCGTGAACACACTCTAAAATAATTTTATATAAAATCCTGGGTACAATTTCGCATAACTCGTTTTTATGTGCAGTACCGCCGTATTTTATATTCTTGTTATTCAATAATTTCATTTATATACAAAATATTGCCATTTTCCATATTGTCTTTCAGCATTATTTCCTCCAAAATATTTTCGTTGTTGATTTTATTCAACAAGTGGTATTATATAATATTCAAAATCTGTTTTTAATATATTCAACATATTCCTGTATTCCTCTATGTCCCTGAAAATTAAATACCAGGCCGATTGGTGATTTTTTCTTGAATGTTACCCTGTCGGCTGTTAAATAGTCCGCGCTGAACAACTTGATTTTTCATCAGGCAGCCATTCGCAGTTGGTTGGTTTGCGATAGATACTCCAGAATCCATAGCTGTATTTGTGCACAAAGAAGCCTCAGCTT